>NZ_CP009516.1:1568314-1881977 GCF_000970285.1 Methanosarcina horonobensis HB-1 = JCM 15518
CGGTTTCAGGAGGATAACATTCCTTTTCAAGCTCACATTTAAAGCAGGGTCCTACACCTACAGCCCAGTTATACTTATTTCCTACCTTCAGGACAGCTGCTCCTTCTTTTTTACATTCTTTGCTCCTGAGTACGGTCAGAGCTCCGGTTTTCGGCAGGGGGAACGAGTTTCTGCAATCAGGGTAACCTGTGCAGCCCACAAAGCGCCCGGAATCCGTCTGCACGATTCTGAGCACGTGCCCGCATGCCTTGCAGGTCCCGATGTAGTTTTTCTTGTCTTCAAGGGCAGCTTCATCCTTGATCGTACCTGCAATGTTTGAGGTCAGCTCTTTTTTGTTTGCTTCAAGCTGGGCATACATCTCTTTTATCAGGACTGTACCTTCATCAAGGGCAGCTTCGAACTCTTTTTTCCCGTCTTCTACTTCCTGTATAAGGGCTTCAATCTTTGAGCGGATATCAGGCCTGACAAGGATCGGGACGGATAAAGAAAGCCCTTCCATCAGGGTAAAGCCTGTATCAAGGATAGAAATCGTTTTTCCTTTGTTCTCGAAATAACCCCGCTTTTTGTTTGTCTCGATATGGGTAGGAGCCGTTGCTTTTGTCCCTATCCCGTGCTTATCCATAAGGGTCAGGAGTTCGGCTTCTGTCAGCTTCTTCGGAGGACTGGTTTTGGACTTTGTATTGCTCAGCTTTTTTACGTCCACTTTCTCTTTTTCCTCTACAAACGGGAGGAGCTTATCTTTTTTATTTTCAAAAGGATAGACTTCGAGCCAGCCTGCATCTTTAAGCACGGTCCCTGAGGAGTCAAAAGGCTCTTCCTGAACCTGCAGGTGAAGGTGTGTTTTTTCGAAAACCGCTGCAGGCATCAGGTTTGCCAGGAAATGTCTTGCAATAAGGTCATAGACTTCTGCCGCTTGCGGGATATTTATTGCGGAGCTGATCTCTCCCCTGGCAGCCGCCCGGATAGGGTGAATAGGGGGATGGTCATGCGCGTCTTTTTCTCCATTCTTCGGCACTATCGGGGCGGAGAGAATGGACTCGGCAAAGGGCTTGTACTCTTTCTGCCTCGCAAAATCAAAAACAAGGGACTTAAAGTCGAAGTCGTCTGCATATTTGTTAGTCTCTGTCCTCGGATAGCTAGTAAACCCTGCAAGGTAGAGCTGTTCCGCGGTTTCGAGTGCAACCTCCGGACTGATTCCCAGGAACTTTGAAGCCCGCTTCAGGAACTCTGTAGTATTCAAAGGGTTCGGAGGGCTGGTTTTCGCTT
Source organism: Methanosarcina horonobensis HB-1 = JCM 15518 (assembly GCF_000970285.1). NCBI lineage: Archaea > Methanobacteriati > Methanobacteriota > Methanomicrobia > Methanosarcinales > Methanosarcinaceae > Methanosarcina > Methanosarcina horonobensis. Next base: position 1,569,581 of record NZ_CP009516.1, read on the forward strand.
CTTTTACCGTTTTCTTTACGACAAGCCCTTCCTTTGCCCCTTTTAGCCGCTTGAAAATTTCAGCTGCTTTTTCTTTGTCGTGGATGTTTCCTGCTCTGTGAGTGCCTTCGAATTCTCCACCTTTTGCGGCAAAAATTGCAGTAATCTTCCAGAAGTCCTTTGCCTCAAAAGCCCGGATTGCTTTTTCCCTTTCGTAAACAAACCCGCAGGTAGGAGTCTGGCAGGGTCCTATTGAAAGGACATCTTTCGTCCTTGCCTTTTCCCTGACCGAAAGCGTGACAAAGCGCGTAAACGCAGCCCCCATTTTCAGGTCAAGGATCTGCCTGGCTTCCGCAGCCATGGCAAGGTTATGGTCAGGGTCCACAGGACTTTCAAAAGCTTTTCTGACCTCTTTTGGGGAAAGGGCTGAAAAACGTGCCCTTGCGACAGGTACGTTTGTAACCTCTTCGGCAAGGGTTTTTGCTTCAAACCCTATGTTTTCCCCTTCCCTGTCATAGTCGCATGCAAGGATAATTTTGTCTGCCCGTTTTGCCAGGTTTTTTATCGCAGCTTCGTACTCTTTCCTGGTCACGAACTTCTCAGGGTCAACCCCAAGCAGTGTGCTCGGGTCAACTTCACTCCATTTGTTGTACTTTTCGGGAAAGTCGTAGCTCATAATGTGCCCGGACAGTCCCATGACGAGCCATTCTTCCCCTTTCCACTTAAACTCGTAAGCAGGCAGCCCTTCTACCGAAATTTTATCCACTTCCCCATCGCCAAGGATACTGGCTATCTGGGCGGCTGCTTTGTTTTTTTCTGCAAATGCGACAACTGTCATATAAAGTACCTTAATCTCTGTTATTGGGATATAGAATTTAATGAGGAAACGTTATGGAAAATGCTCAGAAATTTTAAGAAACACTGTATGAAATATTGTAAGAAATATTAAAGGTAGCATAGTCAGGAAGTATGTGGAAATATGTACTATTAAGTAATGAAACGTTTCCCGATTAAACTTTTGACTCAAACTGATCAACTTCGGTTATCTGTTCACGCTGTCTATAAAACCCCTGCCCTCTGTAAAAAACCCTTCGCTTTATAAACAACAGGTCTGGATTTCCTGCATATGTATGCCCTACTTAATAGGCTTACATTATTTATATATTTGTCTGTTTATACATTATTGGGGAACTTTTCCGAATGTAAAAAGCTATATATCAGTTTACTCTCTGTTCTAATCTACAAACTGGAATTTCCGAATTAATCGTTATAGTCATTTTAACAGGGAAGTTTATTCGATTAGAAAATTGATCCGGTTATATTAAACCTGATCCAATTATATTACTTCACTATCATTATTATTGGTACATTACCGGTAGTCCTTGTTTTCTTTACTGGTGTGTCCTTACTACTACGTCCTTATTCAGGACTGAAACATTTTAGGGCTGGAACACTCTAGGACCGGAATACTATCTCATCCACCTCACATACGGAGTAAAAAATGACGCTGATGGAAGACGCAAAGCGGGGAATCATTACCCCTGCAATTGAAGCCGTAGCAAAAGCTGAAGGAATAGACGCTGAAACTGTCCGTTCCTGCGTGGCAAAAGGGCTGATTGCCATTCCGAAGAATATCAGGCGAGAAACCCTCCCTGTAGGAATTGGCAAATATATGAGCACAAAAATAAATGCCAATGTAGGTACATCAAGGGACTGCATCGATATCGATGCCGAAGTTGAGAAAGCAAAAGCCGCAGAAGCCTTTGGAGCTCATGCAGTAATGGACCTCTCAACAGGCGGAAACCTGAACGAGATCCGCACCCGCATTCTTGAAGCCATAAACATCCCGGTAGGAACCGTCCCCATTTATCAGGCTGCAGCTTCCCAGAAAGTTGTGGTGGAAATGACTTCTGACGACATGTTCAATGCTGTCAGGAAACATGCCGAACAGGGTGTGGACTTTGTAACCGTGCATGCCGGAGTCAACTTAAACTCTCTTGAGCGTCTACGCCAGAGTGACCGGATTATGAATGTTGTCAGCCGCGGAGGCTCTTTTACCCTTGCCTGGATGCTGCACAACGGGGAAGATAACCCCTTCTATGCCGAATTCGATTATCTCCTTGAAATCGCAAAAGAGTACGACATGACCCTTAGCCTTGGAGACGGTATGCGTCCGGGCTGTATTGCCGATGCTTCCGACCGCCCGAAGTTCATGGAATTTATCACCCTCGGGGAGCTTGTAAAACGTTCAAGGGCTGCCGATGTCCAGACTTTTGTGGAAGGGCCGGGGCATGTCCCCTTAAACGAAATCGAACTCAGTGTCCGGGGCATGAAAGAGCTCTGCGACGGAGCCCCTCTCTACCTTCTGGGTCCTCTTGTTACCGATATCGCCCCTGGCTTTGACCACATAACCGGCGCAATCGGAGGAGCCGTAGCGGGAATGCACGGCACTGACTTCCTCTGTATGGTAACACCCTCCGAACACCTTGCTCTTCCGTCTCTCGAGGACATCAAAGAAGGTCTGCTTGTAACAAAACTTGCAGCCCACACTATTGATCTCATAAAAGAAGGTCCAAGAGAACGCGCCTGGAAGCAGGACACAGCTATGGCTTATGCCCGCAGGGACCTTGACTGGGAAAAGCAGTTCGAGCTTGCAATCGACGGCGACCGAGCCCGCAAAATACGGGATGCCAGGAAGACGGAAAGCGATGCCTGCTCTATGTGTGGGGAACTGTGCGCAGTTAAGATCGTAAAGGAAGCTTTCGGGGAAAAGAAAAAAGAAGTATAAAAGGCAGAAAAAACAATTTCTTCTATTTCCTTTTTCTTTCAATTCTCTGATTTTTTCTTCTTTCCTGTCTCTTCTTCCCTTTTTTGGAAAAACCGCTCTCCTGCGTCGAGCGGGACAATCATTTTGGGTGAAGATCCTATTCTGACCAATCAATTAGTCCTCTTGAGCGCAGCGAAAAGGACTGCGTACTGTTGCGATTACATCGCAACTCCCATGAAATCTCCGATTTCATGTGATCCCGAGGCGCAATTCGGGCGAGGCGCAATTCGGGCGTTTAAGCGAATATACTTCAACCATGTGGTGCGGGTGATACCTCAGTTTTGCTTCTCTGAGGCCGCCGACCCCGAGATCGCTCTCACGGTTAATGTATTCCACTTCGCCTGCAAGAGCTGCTGCCGTTTTCGCATTGATAGCCTTATAGATCCCTTCGCAGTCCGGCAGTCCCTTCTCGAAGTGGATAAGTGCTGTATCGGCATTAAGACGCTCAAAAAGGGAGATGGCACCGACTTCCGAATCAACCCGGAGCAAAAAGCCTTTCAGGGGAAGTTCAGTGAAGTGCTCAACTGCATAGAAAGCTGCTTCGACCTCGTGGGCAAGGACCGGATTTTTGTCGCACCCTTTCCAATCGTGCCATTTTCTCAGGAGTTCCATAACCTCTTCCAGGTTTCCGGGTATAATTGGTTCAACCGTATGCGTGCAATTCTTTCGGAACCTGTTGAGCTGGCTACGGATTTTTTGATATTTTTTTCCCGGAAGTTCAGCAAGGTCGGAAACTCTGTAAATATACTCGAAGTTATTTCTATCCGGCACCAGTAAGAGGCCTGGCTCAAGCTCCTGTATCCACTGTGCAGTATCAGGATCGATGAGTACAAGAGGGGTCTCGTCACTTACGTCCATTGCCAGCCGCAAAAGAGCACGCATAAGTTCAGGATCGTGGGGACCTATTGGAGGGTGAAACCGGGTAACTCCTTCAGTGGTACATGAAATAATTACGTTTCCATTCACGTATGCATATTGGTATGGTGTAAAATGGTTCCAGCAGACCATATTTGTGAATGTATTGCTGCTGTGGGATTGCGGGTAAAGTGCGTAATGTCGCTCGAAAAAATTCCTGTCAGCAAGCGTGACAGGTTTGAAATCTTCCTGGCAGAGCATCAGGGATCCCTTAAGGTTCGTAAATTGAACATTCTGAAAGTGCAATATACAGGTTTATTGTTTTTCATCTGCCCACCATTTCCTTAATTGATTCCTTCAATATATCTTTTTAGCGATTATTCCAGACAATTATCATCAGAGCTTTCATAAGTATAGCTAACTTCTATAAATTACATTAAAATACTATCTTCAATTTAATAGGCTTACGCATTTAATTTTTGGAATTATTTATATACAATCTCTCAAAGCCCTGCTGGAACTTCTAGAGTTATATTAACCAATCAACTAAAAAGGAAAAAGGAATAAAAATGTCGGAGACTGAGAAAAAATCTGGTTTGAATATCCGCATTGCAGGTGAAAAAGATATCCCTCTTATCCTTGAATTTGTCAAAGGGATTGCCGAGTTTGAAAACCTTACTCACCTTGTTACAGCCACGGAAGAAACCCTAAAGGAGTCAATGTTCGGCAAAAAGTCTTATGCTGAGGTTTTCTTTGCCGAACTTGACGGAGTGCCTGCAGGTTTTACGGTCTTTTTCCACAACTTCTCCACTTTTGTAGGAAAGCAAGGGCTCTATATCGAAGACATTTTTGTGAAACCCGAATTTCGGGGCAGAGGGATCGGAAAAGCGATGTTTCTGCACTGCGTTAAGCTCGCAAAAGAAAGGAACTGCGGGAGAATGGAGTGGGCAGTACTTGACTGGAACCCTGCAAGAGAATTCTACGAATACTTCGGAGGAAGCCCTGTAGATGGGTGGCACATATACAGGATGGGCGCGGATAAATTCCAGAGTGCGCTCGAAAAATAAATTCGGAAAAAATTCGGAGAAATTTACCTGGAGTTCTCCTCTTTAAAGTTTCAGGTCGTATCTTCTTGCTGGATGAAAGAGTGATGTTCAAGGCGTTCGATTCTTTTTTCAAGTATTTTTATCTGCTCATAAATTTCTTCTGATTCTTCCTTACCCTGAGCAGCCCCTATCCCTTTCTCTCCGGTTTTTTGGGCACGTTCCTGAGCCGCCTGCATATATTTGTCTGCTTTCATAACCGGAATTGTTTCGAACCTGCAGACACCAATAAAAGGAATGACTGAAGGTGTATACGTTTTCTCGTCTTCAGTTTCGTAAATTACAAACATGCGGTAGCCAGTAAGGTCAATCCATTCGTCAATTACTTTCATGCCTTTCGGGTATTCATAGTTCTTATAAAGGCCCTCAACCTTTGCTGAGTCTTTAGGTTCCCATGTTATTATATCCATCAATAGCATTTGCCTGATACCCCCAGTATTAAAAATAGATTCAAATTATGTTCAATCGAATCTGAGTCGGATTCAAAGTACATTTAGCAAAGTTAAGTGTTGTTTGTTGTTTCTCATCAAATGGGCATATAGTTTCAGGAAGAATTGTTTAGAAAAAAAAGTTCGGAAAAATGTCCTAGTTACTATTCTCTCTGGAGTTTATTTTGTTCTTAATCAATAAAAGAAGAAAAAGACCTTTTTCTTCTGCGTAATACTCTTTAGCATCTTTAATTAATAACTCTCGTTGCTTACTATTAATCTACTCATTGATATACTATTATCGGATACCATTTGTGGTTTCTAAAGGAACGACTTCTTTCTCTGGATCAGGTACAGGTACTAGAGGCAGGTAATCTGTAACATTGGTTTCATTGTAGGCTAGATCTGCAATGCCATCTTTATTCTTATCCGGTGCAGTTTCAGAAAAACCTGTTCCTCCCGGGTTTGCCCAGAAATTTCCTGCTATATAAGGTCCGCCAACAATATTCTTGCCTGCAGTTCTTTTTATATTCCAGTGGTTTTTACTATTTCCTATATCTGTGTTATAGACATTGTTAAAATAATTATTAAAGGCAGTATTGTTATCGCAGGCTCGACACATGGAAAGGCCTGAGTCAGAGTTTGAAGCAATTATATTTTCAAAAAGTTTATTACTGTCAGAGGAATCCAGATGAATCCCGCAGCCCGTTTTGTCAACTGTGTTTCCGGAGATTATGCTGTAGCTTGAATGTGACAACCAGACTCCATAATTAATATTTTCAGAAACATTATTACCCGAAATAATACTCATGTTTGAACTTACCGAATAAATGCCCATATTGTTTTCAATTGCCGTGTTGTTACTAAAGGTATTATTGCTTGAACTTATGAGATAAAAACCGTAACCTGTATTGGAATTTGCAAGATTGCTTGTCAGGTTATTATCCATGCTATTACTCTCGAGGACAATTCCATGAGCATTTGAATTTGCAGTGTTGTTAAAGAGTACATTGTTTTCCGAGCGAACAAGATGGATTCCATAATTTTCATTCAAGTTCATGCTGTTGTTCGAGATTGTATTGTTTTTTGAGCTGCTGAGAGATAATCCAAGATAGTTTTCAGAAAGATTATTGTTGGAAATGATACAGTTACTACATGCAGCCATATGGATTCCTGTCACATCCGGGTATTCGGCTCCTCCAATCTTAAAGCCGCTAATTGTCACATTATCTGCCCGTACATATAATAGACTCACACTTGAATTACTTGCTCCTATTATTGTATCCTCTGGATTGCCGGTTTCTGATCTTATTTCAAGATCATCCTTTGTTATTATAATATTCTCTGTATAGTTTCCTGAACCTATGACTATTTCGTCTCCTGAACTTGCATTATTTATTGCAGCCTGTATTGATTCACCTGGCTGAACAAAAATCTCAACTGCAATTCCGGTGCTTGAGTTTAAAGTAAAAATTAAAAAGGCTAAGGCTAAAGCAATAAACCTATTTATTTGAATTCCCCACATTCCTAATTATTATTGTATCTTTACTAAAGAGCGAGAATTTAAACATCAAATATTATAGAAATAACAAATTAGAATAATATCAAAATGGAAACATAAAAGTTTAAAGTAAATAGTAGTCAGCAGTTAATCTACTGAAACAAACTATAGCTCTCTTTTCCAATCTTTTTTCCAATCTTTTTTCCAATCTCTTTGCTTATTGCACTAAATAAACATAAAAATAAAGAGGAGATAAAATAAGGAAGAGATTGAAATAAATAAAAACCTAGTAGAAGATACCTTATTTTAAAAACTTTCTTCTGTCTGAAGAGTATAAGAAATATGAATGTTCTAACTATTCTTCATAACTTATTAAGCAATGCTAAGAGCGTGCCTTAAAATTCAAATTAATTCTACAATTGGATAATTGGAAATGCTCAATTTAAATAAGATCGTAAATTCTTCCGAAATCGGGTAAACACTGACTGATATTATATATTTTCGATGAACTTCACCTAATTCTTTACATGAGATGCATGAATTCTATCCCAATTGTGCGTTTAAGTTTAATTTTAAGACATGCTCTTACAAAAGGGAAATATAAAAGTTGATGTCAGCATTTGACTATACCGAAGACAAATGTATGAATTTATCCTGAAACTCAATTACTTTATAAATCTTCTACTTCAAATAATCAGTCAAATTCGTGATCATTTTTACATATTATTATGTATTTTTTTAAATGATATTAAGGGGTTTATTTTTCCATCATGGTTCCTTTCTCCTGTTTTTTATCATTTCGACAGCTTTCTCTATCTGCTGTATCCTAGTTTTTTCCTTTTTTGCCGACATGATCCACTGTACATACTCTTTCTTGTGAGTGTAGGAGAGCTTTTCAAATAATTCCATTGCTGTGCCATCGGCTGATAATCGTTCAAGAAGCTCCGCCGGGATTTCGATAGTTCTTTCCTCCAGATCTTCTTCTATTATTACATGAACTATATCCCCTGAATTCTTGCCAATTTTCTTGCAGATTTCTTTAGTCAGCCCGATAATATGGCAGTCATGCCCCATTTTTACAAGAGAACCCCTGTAAAGTAACCCGTCAAAAAAGGCTTTAACTTTTACCTGTCCCTTTTTCCCGAATTCTTTTTCGACAACATATGGAAATTCGATGTATCCCGCATCCAATCCTTCGTGTTTTATTATCCTTGCATCAAACTCATACTTGCTCATATCCCATTCGTCCAGTAATATGTCAGTCCGATTTTTTACAGTTCAAATTTTGTTAGTCCCATCCCAAATGTAGAATCAAATCCAATTTTAAGACAGGCTCTTAGATATTCTGAAGTTATACCGAGTCGTCTAAAGTACTCTTCTAATAGTTGTTGCTGGATTAGCTAATTATGATCCATACTTGATACAACAATGGAACTCTCGCTGATAGCTGAAATGATTTTACTCACGGAAAAAACAGAATTAACCTTTGCAGGTTAATTTACTCAGCGGAATCATTTGCCGCCAAATGCCCTGACGACATCGTTAGAGCAGGTGTATTCCCTGTCTGGAATACTCTTAAGATCTTCCATTATGGTATTATCAGCTCCGTGTTTCAAGGCTTGCTGAATAAGTTCCTTCTTTGTTAAAGGAAAGTGCAAATTTTTTAGTATATTCCGAACTTCAACATAACTGGCTTGCATTGGTTTTCTCCCCCTGTTTGGTTATATTATACTTAGGAATCATCGTCCTGATAACGGTTTACTCCTTGATATGCCTAAAAAACTCACATAACTCTATCCAATTTACTTATAATTAAAGATTTATAAAAATAATACGATAAGTATTTACCTATAGGAACTCAAGACTGCACAGTCCTTTTTTCAGTTCCAATGAAGAACATCCTATCATCGGATATAGGAGGCTCTGTAGAGCCTTCAAAAAAGAGCGGATCAGAAGAAAAGCAAAACACATAATGTCTCATTTTTTATATGTTACTAAACCGGATCGTGAACTCAGTACCTTTGTCCCTCTTAATCTCAATTTCACCGTCTAACTGATCGACAAGGATGTCCACAAGCTGCATACCAAGAGTATCTGAATTTTCTAAATCAATATTTTCTGGAATACCAACTCCGTTGTCGGAGACTATAAGAGTATATCCAGTATCTTTTCTTTTATGTTTTCTGTTATCGTCAATTAGCTCATCTGTAACCTTTTCACCGGTAAGTTTAATTTGGATCTCTCCAGCCTTTTGACCTGGAAATGCATGTTTTAAGGAGTTTGAAACAAGTTCGTTAACAATCATCCCTAATGGAACTGCAATATCCATATCAAAGAATGCATTTTTCTCCAAATTCATGAACAAGCAGATATTTTTACTTTTAATCATGTAAGTGTGAAACAGGTTTTTAACTAAATTTTGAAGGTATGCTGAAAAGTCCAGAGTATCTGCTTCTCCTTCCCTGTAAAGCTCTTCATGAATAAGGGACATTGAAATTACACGGCTCTGGCTTTCTCTGAAAGCTTCAAGTACCTCTTTGTCCCTGAACTTCTCTGACTGGAGATCCAGCAGGGAAAAGATAACCTGCAAGTTATTCTTTATTCTATGATGAATCTCTTTTCTTCTGATTCCCTTTCTTTTACTACGGCCTGTTCCGCCTTTTTCCTCTGCAACGCCTGCACTATCGCTGATGCAATTGCTTCCAGGTCTTCCTGCTGCTCGGAGCTATAGCCACTTAAACGGTTTGCTACTGCAATTATGCCAATCGTTTTTTCTCCTGAAATTAGAGGAACTCCAAGAAACGAAGTGAGCTGCGGATGTCCACCTGGAATACCGATGCTATCGGGATGTGACGGTGGATAATTGATAAAACAAGACCTGTAACATTTCCGCCTGAATCCTTTACAGGCATTAAGCTCCAGTCCCAATAGGTGACTCCACGTTCGGGTTGGTCGGGATAGACAAACGGCTTGTCCTTGTAGAATACACCTTCGCCAGTGTCCCGAACACTCCGGAAAATGGCCTCATTTTCTGCATGAGGATATAATGCGAAATGGTTCTTGCCAATCATTTCCTCTGGCTTCATCTTGCACGCTTCGGCATAGGCGGGATTGACCCACACGAAGTTGAACTGAGGATCGAAAAAGACCAGCATAAAATCAGTAGTTCTCACGACGCTTTCAAGTAAGCCTCTCTTACGGCTGAGTATCTCTTCAGCTAGCTTGCATTCGATGAGATCCGCAGCTTGTCGAGCTAAGATGTCGATCAATATTAGTTCATGTTCAGATGGTATGTGGATCCGATTAAAGTGAGTAGAGATGATACCTATAAGCTGACTCGATCGACTAATTAGAGGTGTGGATTGAACGTCTCTAACTCCTTCATTCAACAGCACATTGAGAGCATCGCTCCCAAGAAAAACAGGATTTCGAGTGATATCCTCAACAACTAAACGTTCCATTTTTTTCATTGCAGTTCCGCATACTGCTGCATCCTCTATATCCACAAACTCAAAAAATTTTAAAAAAGAAAGATCAAAACCTATTTGTGCCGCAATTTTCAGTTTTCCTGTTGAATGGAGAGTCTCAAGGAGACTGTAAAAAAGTAGCGAAAAAAGCAGCAAAAAAAGTAATGTAAGAAGAAGCCCAGAGGTGCTATATCTACTGTATCCCCCAATACAGCCTTCGAATATTATGCTCCCCCAAGCAAGTAATTCGAAGAAGGATCAGCGACCACCAGGTAATTCTTTTGGTGCTAGATGATACCCCAGTTCGGTTCCCCAACTCCAGCACATAGCAATAACATAAATTATATTAAATAAACTGTGCCAAAAATTGTTTTCAAGCAAAAATTAATTTGACGTAAAAAATTTCAACTAAAGTGCTCTTCATTTTCAAGTGATTTCAATACCTCAAGTTTCTCCTTCGCATCAGTCATGTCCGGGTAAATGTGCAGGATTTCGTCAAAAGCCTTTATCGCTTCCCCGAATCTTTCCAGCTTTCCGAGGATGACTCCTCTGTAATTCATGGACTGGACATCCTGAGGGTTTATTCTGAGCAGTTTTTCGAAGGCTTTCAGGGATTCTTCATATTCTCCAATTTTTGCAAGAGAGATGCCGAGGTATCTAAGGGACTGCTCGTGCCAGGGGTTAATGGCAAGTGCTTCTTTAAAGGCCCTGGATGCAGTTTCATAGAGTTTCTGTTTGAAGCAGACAACCCCCACGTTATAGATTGCTTTTATGTTATCAGGATCTTTTTCAAGCACTCCGTCAAAGGCACGCAGAGCTTCCCTGTACTGCTCGAGCATGCAGAAGACAACTCCTTTATAATTCATGACATCGAGATTTTCAGGAGCAATCTCAAGGATGCGGTCAAAGTATCCGAGGGACTCCTGAGCCCTGTTTAGCTTTATGAGGGTTGTGGCTGCATTATAAAGTGCTTCTTCATTTTTCGGGTTAAAGAGGGATGCTTTTTCAAAAGCTTTCAGTGCTTCTTTCAGGTTGTCAAGTTCCAGGTGGCAGAGACCCAGATAATTAAGGCTTTCAGGGTCTTCAGGAGATGTTTCGAGAAGCTGTTCAAAGGCCCTGGCAGCTTCTTCATATTCTTCCAGGTTGAAGAGCACAAGAGCCATGTTATAAAGTGCTTCTTCATGTGCAGGCTCGCGTTCAAGGACAAGGTCAAGTGCCTGCAGGGCTTTTTCATAATCCTGAAGCTCTATACTGGCAATCCCCAGCATATAGCAGACTTCTGTATAATCCGGAAAATCAGGGGCAAAAAGAAGCACTTTTTCGAGATCTTTTGCAGCGTCTTCAAAGTTGAGGATCCTGAAACTGGCTATTGCACGACTGTAAAGGATATCTGTATTTTCAGGGTTCTCGGCAAGGGCTGAACTGAAGGCATCCCTGGCTTCTTCATATCTGCAAAGTGAAAGAAGGGCAAGCCCTTTCTGCTCCTGGGCAACTTTAAGGGAAGGGTTGAGTTCCAGAGCCCTTTCAAAAGCTTCAACTGCTTCCTGATTCTGGTCAAGTCCTCTCATTACAAGGCCACTTAAATACCATACATCAGCAACCATCGGTTTTTTCTCAAGGACTTTTTCAAAAGTGTCACAGGCGTCTTCATACTTCTCGATTTTGAGCTGGGCAAGCCCTATCTTGGTCCAGGCATCTTCTAACTCAGGAGCATTTATCTTCGACTCCTCTCCCGACTCTTCTCCCTGGTTCGGGACAGCCTGTTTAAAGGCTTCAAGGGCTTCTTCATAATGCTCCTGTGAAAATAGCACAAGCCCTTTTCCATACCATGCTTTTTTAAAGTCTGGATAAGTTTCAAGTAGCTCTGAAAAAACTTCAAGGGCTTCTTCCTGCCTTCCAAGCTCCAGAAGTGCTATTCCTCTGTCGTAAAGAGTCTCTTTTGAAGCCGATCCTTCTCTTGCAAGCTTCTCAAGCGGAAGTAGAGCTTCTTCAGGTTTTCCGAGCTCTATAAGGATGGACGCAAACTTTTCAAGGAGTTCCCGAGAGATCAGGGAATTTTCTTCCTGAGTTTTTTCGATCTTATCTCCTTTGTCTTCTTCGGTTAAGTTTTCCGCAGAAAGTTCAAGAAGGGAATTTACCGCAGATACGGCTTCTTCCGATCTGCCAAGTTCGAAAAGGGCAAGAGCTCTTTTTTGCAGGATTTCGGGATTCTGTACTTCTGTTTCGAGGAATCTGTCAAAGGCTTTTACAGCCTCTGCATAGTTTCCTGTTTCGAAGCAGGAAAGTCCTGTATAATAGGGAATATCAGGCTTCTGGCATCCAAGTTCAAGAGCTTTTTCGAACCCCTGCAGGGCTTCCGTGAAGTTGCCAAGCCTGAAAAGTGCGAGACTTTTCAGATACTGCAAGTCTGCCTTTTTCGGGCAGTACTCCTGCGCTGCTTTAAAGGCTTCAACTGCTTCTTCATACCTGCCCAGTTCAAAGAGAGTGTACCCTCTCTGTTCAAGAGCATAAGTACAGTCAGGCTTGAGTTTAAGGACAAGGTCAAAGGCATCCAGAGCGTCCTGGATTTTTCCAAGGACTTTTAAAGCAACCCCTTTCCTGAAAAGAACAGTTTTCCTCGCCGGAGCCTGACTTAGAACCTTCTCAAAGATCCCAAGGGCTTCTTCATAATATCCCTGTTTGAAACAGGCAGTACTCAGGTGTGCAAGGGCTTCAGAATTTGTTGCATCTCTGGCAATAACTTCTCTAAAACCTGATGCCGCTTCTTCGTATTTTCCAAGTCTGAGAAGAGCTAGACTCTTTTTATAGATAAGATCAGTATAGACAGTTTCCGGGATTTTTTCCTGGTCAGGAGTTTTACTGAGAGCTATCTCAAAAGCTCGGAGAGCGTCCTCAAAGTTTCCAAGTTCAAAACTGGAAATGCCTAGTTGATAGCATATATCATATGTGTCCCGGAATGCGGGATCGATTTCAAGAGCCTTTTTGAAAGCGCCGGAAGCTTCTTCATGTTTCCCGAGTTTTGAACAGGACAGTCCTATATAGTACCAGCCCTCTGCAAACTGCGGGTCCTGTTCAGTAAGCCTTGAAAATTCTTCAAGTGCCTTCTCATAAGCTTCTTGGTAGATGAATACAAGCCCCTTCCAGTAAAGTACAGAATAGGGTTGTTGAGAACAGGATCTTTGAGAGTTCACGCCTGTTCCTTCATTCTCTTTTGCTTCATTTTCGCTTATTCTTTCATCCCCATTCCTTTCTTTTTCACTTATTTCTTCAAAAAGGGTAAGAGCCTCAGTGTACTGTCCAAGTTCAAAGTACTCAATTCCTAGCCTGAACTTTGCCTCTTCGAGCCTGGATTTTACCTCTTCCCTACCCGGGTCAAGTTCAAGCAGATGTGAGAGAGTTTCGGTTGCTTCCTTATTCTTTCTCAGTTCAAAGAGGCAAATCGCTCTGCTGTTAAGGGCTGAGAGGTTTTTCGGGTCTTTTTCCAGCACAGCTTCAAAGGCTTCGAGAGCTGGTTCATGCTGGCCGGCTTCTAAAAGACAGTTTGCCCTGTATTCAAAGGCTGCATGCAGTTCCGGATTAAGGTTGACAGCTGATTCAAAAGCCCTTGCTGCCTCTTCCTGCCTGTGCAGGCTGTAGAGGATCAGACCTTTGTAGTACCAGGCCGTGCCGGAGTCGGGTTTTTTCTTAAGTACGCTTTCAAAAGTTTCCAGAGCAGAGGTGCATTTTCCAAGCTTCATCTGGGCAAAACCCTTGAGGATTCCGGCATCTTCGTACTCGGCATCTTTTGTAATTACTTCATCAAAGGCTTTTACAGCGTCCTCAAAGTTTTCCAGCTTCAGGAGAGCAAGCCCTCTCCTGTACCAGGCTTCTCTTGATTCGGGTCTTTCAATCAATACTTTTTCGAATGCCTGCAGGGCAGTTTCATACTTCCCGAGTTCCATTGCAAGCTTCCCTCTCCTGCACTGGATTTCCGTATCACCCGGGTTCTTTGCAGCAAGTTTTTCAAAGGTTTCCAGAGCCTTTTCATATTCTCCAAGTTCCATTAATGCTACTCCCAGGCTGTAGGAAAGGTCAGGATAATCAGGACTTAGGGAAACGACTTTTTCAAGGTATTCGAGGGCATCTTCTTTTCTTCCAAGTTTGAGCAGGGATATGCCCAGGTTGTAGAGAGAATCAATATCTTCCGGGTTTACTTTAAGGACTTCGGCAAAGGCTTCTTCAGCTTTTTCGTATTCTTCCGAGGCAAAAAGCAAAAGTCCTCTGTTCTTCCAGGCATCTTCAAAGTCAGGTCTGAGTCTTATTGCCTCTTCGAAGGCTTCAAGGGCTTCTTCGTTTTTTCCAAGCTTTCCGAGTACTATTCCTTTCTTGTTCCAGCCCTTCTCAAGGTAGGGATTCAGCTGCAAGCCTTCCTCAAAAGCTTGAAGGGCTTCTTCGTAACGTTCAAGAGAATAGAGGGCAAAACCTTTGTTCATCCAGCAGATTTCGTCATCAGGCTTCAGATCTGCTGCTTTCTCAAAAGCATCAAGGGCAGGCTCAAGTTTCCCGATATCCAGGAGAATAAGTCCTTTCTGAAGCCAGAGGTTGTGGTTTTCAGGTTCCTTTTCCAGGCTTTTCGTAAGTGGTTCGAGCGCTTCTTCAAAACGTCCGAGCCCTGCAAGTACAGTACCCCTGAACTTCTGGGCTTCGGTAAAATCAGGGTTATGTTCAAGTAGCCTTTCAAGAGCCTCAAGGGCTTCTTCATACTTCCCTGTTCTGGCAAGCAGGCGCCCCTGCTGGAACCACGCATCCGTGTTTGTAGGGTCAAGTTCGGTGACACGGGCAAAGGATCGGGCAGCTTCGGCAAAGTTCTGCAGTTTCAAAAGAGCAAGTGCCCTGTTATACCAGATTTCTTTCATATCAGGATAAATTGTAAGCATGGAATCGAAAGCTTCAAGGGCTTCTTCATAGACCTCAAGTTTCATGAGTGCAAAGCACTTATAGTTCCAGGCTTCAAAATAGATAGGGTCGAGTCGGATTGCTTCTTCAAAAACTTCTATGGCTTCGTTAAGCCTGAGGAGCTGTGTAAGAGCAAAACCTTTCCCGAACCAGGCTTCTCTGCGCTCTGGATTAAGTTTCAATACTTTTGAAAAGGTTTTTTCCGCATCCTCATATCTTGAGAGTTCGCTTAAGAGAATACCTTTATGGTAGAGTGCAGCTTCATTTGCAGGATATTTTTTTAAGAAATCTTCGAGAGCTTCGAGAGCTTCTTCTTTTTTCCCCAGCTTTGCAAGAACAAGACATTTCTGTTCAAGTGCATTCGTATTCTTCGGGTTTTCCCGAATAAGAAAATCAAAGCATTCGAGAGCCTCTTCATATCTTTCAAGTTTTGCAAGGATAAGACCTTTTGCGTAGCAGGCTTCCGAATCTTTAGGGTTAATTTCAAGGGCACGTCCGAAGTTTTCCAGGGCTTCTTCATACCTTTCCGCCTTTCCGGCTACTGTCCCCATTGCACACCAGGCGGCTGTATATTCAGGCTTAAGTTCAAGAGCTTTTTCAAAACAAAGAATGGAAGCTTCAGTTCTATCTATTTCGGCAAATGCAAGTCCTCTCATATACCAGATTTCCGGGTTATCCGGGGAAATTTCAAGGGCACTTTCGTAGGCTTCAAGAGCCTCTTCAAATTTCTCCAGAGTTGCAAGACAGGTTCCTTTTCTATAAAGGGCATCGGAGTTCCCAGGCTCGAGCTGCAGGATTTCGTTAAATGAATTGAGGGCTTCCTGGGGTTTTTCAGTTTCAAGGAGAGAAAGTCCCCTGTTAAAAAGGGCTCCTTTATGACTTGGGTTTTTATCCAGAATTTTATTGAATGTGTTAACGGCTTTTTCGTACCTTTTGTGTTTAACCAGGTCAAGGCCTCTCTGAAAGGCTTCATCGTAAACGATAATAATTCCTCCGATTCCCTTTTTTGTAATAGATCCTGCAGACTCATTCGAGTGTTATATCAATGCTTTCCTTTTAGTATGTGATTAATGCTTCCTTTTAGTTCGTATACTTCTTTTTCAAGAAAATATCAATAAAATGCACCAGTGAGTATACATCGATAAATCTGTATTGATAGGCGTTACTCATAGTGTTACTTATATGTGCTACCGATAAGCGTTCTCGATAAGTGTTTACTGATAAATGTTTACTAATAAATGTTTGCTGATAAACTTGCATCACATTATATTTTCATACTTTACCTGTCTTTTTAAATCCGGCTTCCGTTGTTCGGGCGGGATATCATTGGATATCTGGAATTTGCTATCGTATTCGCTATCGTATTCGCTATCGTATTTGCTATCATTATAATTTTTATTTAGAACCTATTTTTCTAACATACTATATAAAGAATTTCCCATAAGTGTGATTGGGAGAAAACTTTCCAAATTCCTTTTTGTACATTGTTTACCAGACATTTAAACCGTGTCTTTAAAGACAGTTTAAATTATATAATTATATATAAAAAGATATTCTAAATCTAAATTACCTTTTAAAGACTCTCATCAAGAGCGTTTTTGATGTTTTTGCAGCTGTCTTTATTATAGCAGACAAGGAAAGCAGTTTCAGGTAGCTCGTTTTTCCGAAGAAACTCTTTTATCTGAGAAACTGCAATCCCGGCTGCCCTTTCGGAAGGAAAGCCGTATGCTCCCGTGCTTATGGCTGGAAAGGCAATTGTTTTTATACTGTGTTCTCTGACAAGCTCAAGGCTCTTTCTGTAGCAGGAAGCCAGAAGTTCATCTTCTCCCTCTTTGCCTCCCTTCCATACCGGACCGACTGTATGTATAATATATTTTGCAGGCAAAAGATATCCTGAAGTAATTCTTGCTTCTCCCGTCGGGCAACCATTAAGGCTTTTACATTCTTCCAGGAGTTCAGGACCTGCAGCCCTGTGGATTGCCCCGTCTACTCCTCCCCCTCCAAGAAGTGAATTATTTGCAGCATTGACAATTGCATCCACTTCCATTTTCACGATGTCTCCTTCGAATATTTTTATCCTACCAGGATCCAGTTTCATACTTATCTCCTGCAATCAGCTCTCTTATTTTTATGGATTTTTTCTTTTTATTTCTCTTTTACACCGCTTATCGGGGTTTTTCCTGATCTTCAGGATCTTTTCTGGTGAAGATTATTTTGCTCTCCTTTTTCCGCAGTTATGTTTATATCTGAACATACTAATTTTATGTGGTTTTTTAATCTATACTTAGGATAGTTTTTTTGTCACATCATAAGTTATTTCGCATACTTTATAACAGCATACAATTCCAAATGGTTAATACAGCAATTATTGCCGGTAATGCTATTACTTAATGAGCTAATTCCAAAACTAGAACTACGTCTCTATCTCCCGAATTTGAAATAATCGATCAATTTTCTGATCAGGAAAAGAGTTATGAAACTTTTAATTGATGTGTCACTAAAACTGGTTTTGGGACAAGTTCAATATATAGTTATTAACGATCCTACAAATGTTGCAAAACCTAGAAGCAAAGCTAGTATTGAGAAAAGTGGATCGAATTTGAAAAATCTGATGTTGTTGCGTTTAATAGTTCTGTGAAGTTCATTTGCATAGGTTATTAAGAAATGAATTTAAGCTTTTTGAAGTTCTTTTATTCTAACCTGGCAAACTAAAGGCATTCCTAAATTTTAATATTTTGGACTCGAGGAGTAATTAAGGGAAGGGCCCTATATCTCCCCAGGCAAGGAAAGTGGGCAAAGGAGGTCTTTCTCTGGAGGAGCTACAAAAAAGAAACCTTTTAATCTTTAGTCTCAAAATTCATTTCAGCGACTACAGGTTGTATGTTAAGATACATTGGAACAAATTCTCTATTTTTATATTTCTCTACAAGTTTGAATTCGTTTTTTTGATAGAAGCCGATTGAGTTCTGTTTTGAATCAACAAGAATGTATCTGCATCCTATACTTTCACAAATAGATAACGTTTTACCTATGGCTGCCAGCAATAGATATGTACCTATTCCTTTTCTTTCAAATCTGGAATCTACTGCCAGCCGTGCAATTTTAACCCCAGGGTATTTGCGGTACTCGTAATGTTCAAGTCCATCTATTACGGCTTTAGCTTCAATTGTATCTGCTATCAGAGTATAAAATCCGACCAACTCACTATTCCAAAAGCATAAACTGGTTCTGCTGATCAAGTTATTTTGATCGTTAAGAGCATCGTTTTTCAGAAAATCATTCAATTCCCTGCTTAAACAGCTAAAAGAAGAAAGATTATGAGTTTTATTAAGAGGTATTGTGTGAAGTTCAGAGTCTGGAATTATGGAGTTCAAGCTTAAAACCTGTTTTTCTCATGTATTTTCTTTGCGCGCTTGAACATTTCTACCATTTTCTTTGAAACTACGGGATTTTTTTCGTTCCTGAAGAATTCCTTTGCATCTTCTCCTTCAAGAACAAGACCAAGTTCAATAGGCTTTGCCATTGTCAATTCCTTCCTTTTGTATTATCGAATAATCTATGTTAGTCTTATTTATATATTCTTGTTGTAGACCCTTGTCCTGACTTCCTGCAGGATAAGTCTATCTTTAGACCTTCTCTTAATATTATTTTAATATTATAAAGAAAAACCCCACGCTATTAATTGTTTTTTAACTTTAAGGCGGGAAGTCCCCTTCCTCGGAGCGAAGCGACAGGTGGGGGATGAAAGCCGTCAACTTCCTCACGTTCTCTTGTTATTGATTCTGCTAACTTACTTGTATTATTAAGGCCATTATATAGTGCTGTATTGTCACCACAAGCTGAAGCGAGAACCAAGCAAGGCGGTTGGAAACAGGATATGGCAACTCCTGAAGGGATCGGGAGATAACGCCACTGAAAGGTGGAAGCTGTAAAGCATCTCAAGTATATCACGCTCATAGATTCCAATTCAAATTCCATCACCTGCGGAACGCGGGGAAGAGCCTGTATGACTTGTCGCCATTAGGCGGAGGGGTGACTCAGGAAGCTCCTCCCTCAAAACTCTGAGCTTCGCGAAGAGTTTAGGGAGGGGTAGTTCACGATTACTCTGATCCCCAGAATATAAATACCAATCACTTTCCCGTGTTGTAATCAATAACCTGTAATTGCTGCCAACGTGCATTTGCAATATTTGGGCTAAACGGTTCCATTCTTTTAACTGCGCATCTAAATTATCTAGTACTATTAAGGGGAGCTCACCAACCTTAATTCGCGAACGTATATACTCAACAATGGAATCAAGTTCTTTGGAGTCCATGCACCAAGAAAGAAGATAGACTGAATAGTTATTGCTTAGTTCATATGCAACACGCCAAGCAAGGGTTGTTTTTCCTTGTCCGCTAGATGACTTTATAATGATTATGGTGCTGTCATTTATTGTGCTTTTTATCTTATTTTCTAAATCTGGTCTAGGTACAGGGAGCCCTGCTACAATGTCAGCTGGATCGGCCTTTTTCCCTTCGTAGTACATCCCATCGTTTGAAGCAGATATCTTCCTAAAATCGATTGGCTTTATCCAATGCACGGCAGGATTCACCGCACCTCGGTTAATATCTTCCCTAACTTCAAGGATGTATTTGTCCAACTCACTTTTGTCGATGCTTTCTCTATTCTTCATTTTAGAGAAGCACAGGTAGAATAATGAACGTGCATACAATATTTCATTGCCGGTTGAAATGTCATATCGTTCAATCAGCATTGGCTCAATTGACGCTTTAATCGAGCCTCGATTCACTCGTTCAAATTTGAGGCACCTTATAAAATCTCCAAAGCGGTATCTTTCCCAGTTCCAATAAGGTGTACTTTCTTGAATCTGTTTGATGATATTTGTCCAATACTCTATGGCATTGTTATCCAATTTCTCATCATCTCTACGGTTAACAAGTTTTTTGAAATTACCATCAGCAATGTTAAAATCATATATCAAAACAAAAGCGCGAGAATTATTTGAAATGTCATGTAAATATACTTCAAGAAAATTTTTCAGAATGCTTTTTAAATAACTTGCATCCTGTCGGTTTTCAGAATATTTCACCTGAATATGTTCAATATGTTTAGTTTTTTCAAGAACATAAGTATCAATATCTTCTAAGCCCTCAAGACGAATCAATGCAGTTTCATCCCTTAGAAACTTAAGCAATGTGTAACAGGAATAAAGACATTGATAATCGAATCCAGTCAGCGCAACTGCCCCACCATCTCTTGAATTTTCAACTTTGGTAAGGTCGTAACTGTTTTTTGATGTCACTTTCCCTTTTTTCCTTTTACTTTTTGACATAAAACAAGCTCTCCTTTGCGCTTTAGGTAATTTCCATAATCATAACAATAATTAAAAAAGTATTGATTAACACTGCTTCAATCGTTTCTCTAAATATTAGGTAATGTACTTATTCTTCTATAAATTTGCTTTTAAGTTTCTATAGGTTACATGGTAAAACTTATAAATATCTAAAAGTTTCTGATTCCAGAAAAATTACAGAACACTTCTAGTATGCAAAACTGACATAACTTTACTAAAAACCGTAATACAAAAAATGTTACTTCTGTTTTATTGTCTGATTATTATAAATGGAAATTGCCTTTTTGGTCTTATTTTTCTACAATTGCCTATGTGTTTGTTTTCTCGATCATTACATGCCATATAGGAATATGCTTGTTTCCTTCGATAATTCCAAACTTTAGAGCAAAATTATCTCGAAAAATACATAGCAGTTTGAAAATAAGCCTTTTGATAGCTGTTTTACTGCTTTTAATTTTGCTTCAACTTACCCCTGCATGAATAACTCAGAAGCTCGTCTAAAGCCAATAGAGGCCTTTTCTTTTTCCTTCGGCTTATCTTTCGGCTTAGAGTCCGATTTCTCGCGAGTCCGCAGGAAAGCACCTGAGAAAAAGGCTTTTGCTTTATCATTGCCTTTCTGGAAAATCCTTTTACCTTCTTTTCCTACTACACTCACACGAGCCCAGAACCCTTTTGTTTCATGCTTTTCAGGACTCTGTTTTATGTCTCTGCTTGCAGACCAGAACTGAATATTGAAGGCCCAATATAGAGCTCCGGAACGAGGAGACATTGACTTTTCAAGATAATCAGATAGAAAGCCGGCAGGAGTTTGGCCACCTGCTTCTTTTGGAGGTTTACGCGCCCAGGTCCAGCCTTCTTTAGTTTGTAAAAGAGTTATGAAACTTTTATTGATGTGTCAATAAAACTGGTTTTGGGACAGACTCCTTATATATATCAGAATAGTTGATTTTGCATCCACCTGTTTCAATCCCTCTAAGGTCTGATTTTAGCAAGTGAGTTACAGATCAATGTTATATGGATTAAAAAGTTAGGGAGGGACATACCTTTAATATGAGATTAGTCGTATGGTCTCCTCATTTGGGATGTAGATATACCCACCTACTCTCAACTGTTCCAATGCTTTTTCAAAGAAGAGACCGGGAACTCGGGTATTTTGTCTTACAGTCTCAAGAGTTAGCGGAACACCTGCATCATTCCTGAGAGTCAGTTCTTTTAATAGTGTTTCTGCATGTGAATTCAGTCTATAGATTTGGTCTACATTCAGAGGCTCTATGTTCTGTCCTACCATTATCTCTGAAACCATAGAGTACCATGCCTGGAAACTTTGAGCAAGTTCAGCAGGGGTAACAATAGACTTGAAGGTAATTCTCGCAAAAGCCGCTACAAGCTGGGGAATAGCTCCTCCGATGTCCTGAAAAAAGGGAACCTCTTTCTGGTCAGTGATTCGGTCCAGCATATCATAAATCATAACCTCCACTCTTTTGTAATGCCTTGGAAGAAGCACAGGATTGAAAAGAAGAGTATCCAGCAGGTAATTTCTGATTAATGCCTCATTGTGCTCCACATTCTCTTTGATCTCACTGTACGGCTTAAACTCTGCATCAAAGGCTATGGGAATATGTACAGGGACATTATTTGCATTATAGTAAGCAACACTGACCTCCTGGCTCTCGGGCAGGTTAATACGTTCATTCTTTGTAGTAGTTTTATAAAAGTTGGGAGAGTCTATCTGCCTGAATTCGTTAGGAATTAGAGACATTATCCGGTTAAACTCTGCAAGCTTCTTGTTTTTTTGAGAGTTTGTGAAAACTATGGTATTGACTCCCCCTTTTAAGATCTCGGCTACCTGGGGAGAGGAAACTGTATGCACTCCTATACAGTCTGCTATCTCATGGATGTTATACCTATCTTTGATAGGGTAGGTTATCAAATGCAAGTATTCCTCCCTATCTATCAGTCCCTTAGTCCTTAGTCTGTTTGGATCTACCGTTTCCCAGCCTGTGATATATCTGATCTCAAAAGTCTGTAGCACTCCACCTATAACTTCATACTCTATGGAAGTCTCGGCAACAGTTACTCTTATGAGGGTCCTTTTTGGGGGGATTTCTCCTATCTTAACTACATAAATTATATTTAAAGGATTCCTCAAAAATGGGGAAGGGTCTAAATAGAAAATTCCTAGCTTCTGGTTCCTGAATCGGACATATCCCATATTCTCTTTTTCAAAAAGAAGTTTATATTCAGCACCAGAAAACTCATACCCACGTGTTCTTTCCTGCAATGGTAAGGACATAAGTCTCAGATTCCTTTTACTTTCAACTCTATAAAACCCTTATTTTACTTTAGCCAGAAGTGTTTGTGATATTTCAGATTCTCATTTCAATCCTCTTAGGTCTGATTTTATCTGGTTTCTTTATTTAGTATTCACTTCCAATATATTTATAACACCCAAATCCCATAGAATTTTTTTCTCTAATAGCCGAGAGATAGACTCATAGACCTGTATTGCTCTGATATGAAGAGACTTTATTTTGTAGAATCAGATTGTTGTTAAAAAAAGCTAAGTAATGCAGTTCTTTTTTTCTTTTTTGAAGTCTCCATTTCGTGGGGGAATTGACATAAGCCGTTAAGTACTTATCCGAAAAGTCATAAGGCATTAGAAAATTACAATGGTTACAGTACTTTTGAATTACTCAAATCACCTTACCTGCTTCCCGTTATTTTATTCCTTAACTTATCCCATACTTCAGAGCCCGGTGAATCGCTAGTTAGGTAAATAATAATATGATAGACTATCAGGACTACGGCAAGAATGACATAACCAATTGCTGTTTTTTCGAGATAAGATATGCTAGCAAAAATCGCAGCTAAAAATACTATAGTTACCAACCAACCCTCTAAGCTGATGGGACGATAACCCCATCCAAGAATTCTCTTGCCAAACCATGCTTCTTTAGTAATTCTTGTCATATTTCACATATCCTTATTGAGATTATTCTAAAAATATGAACTAACTGCTTATTAAATGGCTCTATGTATAACTGTACTGCTCTTGACTCTGATGTTTTTTTACATAACTTACCCGGAGTTTTATTCTGTACTTTAGAGTTTTTTCTGGTAGTGAGTTTCATATAATTTGTTTGTCTGGTTTATTCTTCTCGTCTTTTTTTTCCGTGATTATATTTATATCTGGATTTGCCGTTTTTGCATGGCTTTTATGTGTAGATAAGAAGGTTTTTTTCTTAAAGGTCATATTTTTTGATTTGCATGCTCCCAAACAATGATATAGCATAAAATCAAGATAATAGTAGTCAGTCCGAAAACGGGGATTTCGGTGACCTGCAGGCGCAATTGCCCGCTTAAAAAGCTCTAAAAGCTTTCACGTGCCTCAAGGGGTTATCGAGGTAGTCCTGCTAAAAATTTTGTCTTAGACATTAAAAACTCTGATAGGTCAAAAGTAGATTCATTAAAGTAAACCAGCGGCTGAAATAAACCGATCTAACTGATCTGGAAGATTTCTTCAATATGTTTTTTGACCCTGGCTATATAAAGCCAGGAGTAAATCTCTGAATTATTTCGAGGGGGAGACTAACCATGAGCGATATGACACTTAAGGAGAGACTTTTAAACGCATTGGAAGGAAAGCAAGTTGACAAAGTACCTGTTTGTTCCGTAACCCAGACCGGGATCGTGGAACTGATGGAGGAAGTGGGAGCTCCCTGGCCGGAGGCTCATTCTGATCCCGAACAGATGGCAAAGCTGGCAATAGCAAACTATGAGCTTAGCGGGCTTGAAGCTGTAAGAATTCCTTTTTGCTTGACCGTGCTTGCTGAAGCCATGGGCTGTGAAATCAATATGGGCACGATTAACAGGCAACCGTCTGTTATTGCTCATCCTTACACCAAGGATCTGGAGGGTATGGAAATGCCTGAAAATCTGCTTGACATGGGCAGGATCCAGGCTGTCCTTGATGCAATTAAAATCATAAGAGAAAGAGTAGGGCCGGATGTACCTATTATAGGAGGAATGGAGGGTCCTGTTACTCTTGCCTCGGACCTTTCGAGTGTAAAGTCTTTTATGAAATGGTCGCTGAAAAAACCCGAGCTTCTTGAACAGGTGCTGGACTTTGCAACCGAAGCCACGATAGCGTACGCAAACTCGATGGTTCTTGCTGGGGCAGATATTGTTTCTATTGCAGACCCCGTAGCATCTCCTGACCTTATGAGTCCTGATTCATTCAAAAATGTACTTCAATCCAGGCTGCAGAAGTTCTCCTCAAACGTGAACTCAGTTACAGTTCTGCATGTCTGCGGTAATGTAAACCCGATCCTTGACTACATGGCAGACTGCGGTTTCGAAGGCCTGAGCGTGGAAGAAAAAGTTGGCAGCATAAAAAAGGCTAAGGAAGTGCTTGGGGACAGGGCGAGGCTTGTAGGGAACATTTCGAGTCCATTCACACTGCTTCCAGGTCCGATTGATAAGATCAAAGAAGAATCCAAAAAAGCTATCGCAGAGGGAGTGGATGTACTTGCTCCTGGCTGTGGAATCGCGCCTATGACTCCGTTAACTCACATTAAAGCTATGGTCGAAGCAAGGGATGAGTACTACACTTGAACGCGAATATTGCGTTTGAATAAACGAATTAAAAACAACTTTACTAGTTTTTTAATTTAATTTTAATTCAATTTTTAATTTAATTCTTAATTTAATTTTTAGTTTGTTTTTGGTTTAACATTTTTGGTTTGACGTCTTTGTTTACTCCTGATTTTATATGTTCTAAATTATCCTTTAGCTTTCTGAATTTGATTTATATTATATTGTCTCATTATTTTGTCTCTAGGCTTTCTTAACAATAGCATACATATCTTCTGCTATTCTCAACTATTGCAGGCTGGTCACAGTCCAGTTAAGTGCAAAGTAGGAAAAAATTTTTTAGTCCAAAAAATAGTCAGTGGCATGGCCTTTTTAAAAGTTTCAGGCTGCAGGATAATTAACTGAAACATGAATTCCGGTTCGAAACAGAAAATCCAGGAGTTATCTATAAATTTATTTAACTCGTTTTTTAAAAAAAGAAAAAAAGGAAGAACAACCCCATTTAGAGGCCGTAGTTCCCTGGCCGGAAGACTTTGACTTCCTTCTTATACTTGTCCAGGCAGTCGCTCATGAACTTGTCTTTGTCATCGGTAAGACCTTCAAAAGCAGCTTTTGCGTCTGCAAGAGCCTTGGTTTCGAACCTGGAAAGTTCAAGTTTACCTTTTGCCCCTTCTTCAACGATTTTAATACTCTCCAATGCTGCGTTCTTTGCACGGAGATAAATGTCGTTTCCGTTCTTTGCGATCGCCTCTCCAACTCTATAGGCGTTCTGATACGCAAGTACATAGCCCTGGGCATCTCTGTACATGTCAGAAGCTGCGAATAGATCTCTCAGAACCTTTTCATTGCCTGAGTTAAGAGCCACATTCATCAGAGCACAGTCGTATGCAAGGGATTCGGACCAGCACTGAACGGTGGTACCACCGAATTCACCGTGGTATTCAACGGACTCGTTGGACCAGAGGTCACAGCACTGCATTGTCAGGTTACCCATCAGGTCAGAGTGTGCACACGTTGAGGTCTTACCTTCCTGAGCAATCGGCACACCTGCAACGGATTTGACAATAGTGTTTTCGTATCCGCAGTCTTTTCCAGGACCAGTTGCACCGGATTCATATGCAACAAGAGTTCTTGCTGCAGAGATTGCTCTTGCAATAATTGCAATGGTGTGGGCAAGGTTCTTGTCGAGCAGACCGCCTGCGATGAACATTGCAGTGTTTGCCTGGGCACAGTCTGTGTCACCGGCTGCAACTACATTGTTCTTCTTTGCAATATCTGCAATGTCGGACCAGATCATCTCCATGTCCATGCTGCCAAGCACACCGATGCCGAAAAGTACACCTGGCATATCGTTCCTGAGAATTGCGTAGTCAAATACTTCTTTCCCACCCATGCTCTCAACGGAAAGCATATCAGCACCATTCTGAGCGCACTGTTCAAAGGCCTCCATAAAGGTATTGTATTTATCGCCTCTGAGCTCGAGGTAGTCTCTGCTCTCACGGATATCACCGATTGTGTGGCGGAGGGCGCACTTTATGCCGTGTTCGTCATGGTAGTCTTCCATGATGGTCTTCTGGGCGTGTGCGACTTCTGCTCCCCAGGAGGGGTTGTTGGACATCTGCTGGACGTGTTCGGTTTCAAGAACAACTGAAGGAGCTCCGATCTGGACCATCCTTGCCATAATGTCGGTGGTGATCCTCTCGTATTCCTTTACGAGTTTTTCTTTGGATGCACCGGCTTCAGGTCTTGGAGCATAGTTGACTTCAGGAGTTGTGTAGCCGGCACCAATCTCGAGCCCGAGTCCTGCTTTGACCGGTTTTGTAGCCTTTCCGAAGACCATCTCATCTGCTGAAGAATAAGCCATTTTAGTGAATCTGTTTACTGCCATCTACTCCACCTCCTCAGTGTTTATGGAATTTCTCCCTAAGTTTTACGATGTTATCACCGTGTGCCTTGACAAAGTCAGCCATTTTCGGGGCATCTGATGCTTCTTCACCATATACTCCGAGTTCGTACTGAGAAACGAAGTCCTGGTTAACTGCTCCGCCTCCGCATGCAAAAGGAATCCTGTAGCCTTTCTCAAGAAGTTTGTCATTAATCTCCTTAAAGGCATACATGGTTGTAGTCATTAGAGCTGTACCCGTAAGCATGAGTGGGCTTTCTTTTTCTACGGCAGATATAACTTCATCGACAGGAACATCTCTTCCCAGGTCCACTACGTCATATCCGTTTGCCCTGAGCAGTGCGGCTACAATGTTCTTTCCGATGTCATGGACGTCCCCTTCTGCGACGTGGCAGACGATCTTTCCTTTGACTTCAGGCGCTTTCCCGGCTTTTTTCTTGAGGAATTCGATACCTTCCAGCATGGCATCAGCAGACATCATGACATTTGGGAGGAAAATTACTCCATCGTCGTAAAGCTTGGAAACAACACCCATCCCTACCATCAAAGAATCATTGATAAGAGAAATCGGGTCTTTTCCGGAGTCGATAGCTTTCTGCAGACCTTCTACAACGTCATCTTCTTCCCCCTCGAAGATGGCTTTTGCAACCGGGTATATTGTCGAGTCTTTTGGATAAAGCTCTTCTGCGGCCTCTTCCGGTGTCATTTCCTTTTCCATTTTAACGTTGTAACGAACCAGAATACCACTGGGATCTATGTCTATCAAATATCTAACCTCCATTTAAACACTTGAGGAGCAATCCCTGGTTTACAGGGGCAAAGCCGGGTTAAAATAAAAGCTCCTAGAAAGATCGTAAAAAGGTTTAAGATGTACTCTAATTCCCCATTTTTAGATAATAACACCTAACCGTGATCTAAATAGGCATTAATTCCCAAAGTCTTCCCAATTTCTTAAAGGGACTTGTAACTCCCCTTAATTTAGTTGTGATTCGATATATATAAAACTCACTGAGCTAGTTTAAGGTTCTAAGACTGAAAATAAGTAGTTCTAATTCCTCCAGGTATTCTGTTTTTCTGGCTCATGCGATTGGATTTTCTTTCTTAACAAAGTATAGATCTGTGTACTGTTAGTGTGAAACTCGTAGTACTCATATAAGATGAATATTAGAAGAGATAGTCTAGAAGTTAAAAGGTATTATTCAGGAGAAACCCATTATACTACACACTGCTCTGTACATTGTCCTCGTGTCATTTCTGTTCTTTTTTTTATATTCAGAATCCATTTGAATCCTTTTGAACTGAATACCTGATAATTACAATAGAAAAGTATTTATTCAAGTACTGCGTTTAGAAGTTTCCTGGTCATGAGAGATCAGGCGGCATGCGCTTTTGAATTTATTGCAAAAGTAATTTTACAATAAAACCTATATGCAACTGAGCTGCCGGATAAAAAGCTATATATATAAGAGATGTCTTGTATGTATCCCTCGTACAGTGAATGTGCGAGCCTCATCTGCTTCCGATTTTAGTAATTGGGGCTGCAGAGTCTTTGTAGATTCAAGCAAAATTCTTTTGTGTGAAGTCTGCTTTGAAATTCTGCGAGGTGGGATAAGCTTTATATATAAGAAACGTTTTGTATGTGTTCCTCACACAATCAAACGTGTGTACGGTCCATAAAAAAGCTTTATATCTAATAAATCTCTGTATGTGTTCTCCACACAATAAATGTTGTGAAAAGGACAATACAAAGCTTTATATACAAGAAATGCCTTGTATGAATCCCTCACACAAAGCAAATGTGTGGGTTGAAATTCAAAATCTCTGTTATCTTTTAATGGAGTCAGGAGTTGTTTCCTGACTGACGAGGATTTGTCGGTTCGGTTAATTCTGGGTGATAGATGTTTCAAACATTTTATCGCGAAATGAACTAACTGAATTGATAGTTGTTAGTGCAAGTTTCTGCGACCAAGACCTTTAATTTTGAAGTGTGCGATACATTAACAATTCTGGTTGATCCTGCCAGAGGTTACTGCTATCGGTGTTCGCCTAAGCCATGCGAGTCATATGTAGCAATACATGGCGTACTGCTCAGTAACACGTGGATAACCTGCCCTTGGGTCCGGCATAACCCCGGGAAACTGGGGATAATACCGGATAACGCACATATGCTGGAATGCTTTATGCGTAAAACGGATTCGTCTGCCCAAGGATGGGTCTGCGGCCTATCAGGTAGTAGTGGGTGTAATGTACCTACTAGCCGACAACGGGTACGGGTTGTGAGAGCAAGAGCCCGGAGATGGATTCTGAGACATGAATCCAGGCCCTACGGGGCGCAGCAGGCGCGAAAACTTTACAATGCGGGAAACCGTGATAAGGGGACACCGAGTGCCAGCATCATATGCTGGCTGTCCGGGTGTGTAAAATACACCTGTTAGCAAGGGCCGGGCAAGACCGGTGCCAGCCGCCGCGGTAACACCGGCGGCCCGAGTGGTGATCGTGATTATTGGGTCTAAAGGGTCCGTAGCCGGTTTGGTCAGTCCTCCGGGAAATCTGATAGCTCAACTATTAGGCTTTCGGGGGATACTGCCAGACTTGGAACCGGGAGAGGTAAGAGGTACTACAGGGGTAGGAGTGAAATCTTGTAATCCCTGTGGGACCACCTGTGGCGAAGGCGTCTTACCAGAACGGGTTCGACGGTGAGGGACGAAAGCTGGGGGCACGAACCGGATTAGATACCCGGGTAGTCCCAGCCGTAAACGATGCTCGCTAGGTGTCAGGCATGGCGCGACCGTGTCTGGTGCCGCAGGGAAGCCGTGAAGCGAGCCACCTGGGAAGTACGGCCGCAAGGCTGAAACTTAAAGGAATTGGCGGGGGAGCACAACAACGGGTGGAGCCTGCGGTTTAATTGGACTCAACGCCGGACAACTCACCGGGGACGACAGCAATATGTAGGCCAGGCTGAAGACCTTGCCTGAATCGCTGAGAGGAGGTGCATGGCCGTCGCCAGTTCGTACTGTGAAGCATCCTGTTAAGTCAGGCAACGAGCGAGACCCGTGCCCACTGTTACCAGC
The DNA here is from genome assembly GCF_000970285.1 of Methanosarcina horonobensis HB-1 = JCM 15518. Lineage (NCBI taxonomy): Archaea > Methanobacteriati > Methanobacteriota > Methanomicrobia > Methanosarcinales > Methanosarcinaceae > Methanosarcina > Methanosarcina horonobensis. The sequence goes on from NZ_CP009516.1 coordinate 1,599,599, forward strand.
ATGTCCTCCGGGATGATGGGTACTCTGTGGGGACCGCCGATGTTAAATCGGAGGAAGGTGCGGGCCACGGTAGGTCAGTATGCCCCGAATTTCCCGGGCTACACGCGGGCTACAATGGATGGGACAATGGGTCCCTACCCTGAAAAGGGCTGGTAATCTCACAAACCCATTCGTAGTTCGGATCGAGGGCTGTAACTCGCCCTCGTGAAGCTGGAATCCGTAGTAATCGCGTTTCAATATAGCGCGGTGAATACGTCCCTGCTCCTTGCACACACCGCCCGTCAAACCACCCGAGTGAGGTATGGGTGAGGGCACGGACTCTGTGCCGTGTTCGAACCTGTGCTTTGCAAGGGGGGTTAAGTCGTAACAAGGTAGCCGTAGGGGAATCTGCGGCTGGATCACCTCCTAAGCATAAAACACTGTCACCCGGATGCCGATAAACCTACAAATCCTCAAACCTGAGATCCATTTGGATCTCTTGTCTCTCTCGGGCTTGTAGATCAGCTGGAAGATCGCTGCCTTTGCAAGGCAGAGGCCCTGGGTTCGAGTCCCAGCAAGTCCATTTTTGTGCACCCGGAAAGTAAATTTTCGGGGAAGGATGGATAGCCTGCGCGGAACCGCAGGCAGATGAAGTCGTGTATAGGTGCTGTATACTGGACGCTTACTGGACCTGGTTAGGTAATTAGGAATTATGCTATCAGGTGGATGGCTCGGCTCAAGAGCTGATGAAGGACGTGCCAAGCTGCGATAAGCCCGGGGTAGGTGCATGGAGCCAATGAACCCGGGATCTCCGAATGGGACCTCTCCATAGTGATCAGTAATGATCGGGAACGCTCCGAATTGAAACATCTCAGTAGGAGCGGGAAAAGAAATCAAATGAGATGCCGTAAGTAACGGCGAGTGAAACCGGCACAGTTCAAACCGAATCCCGTCAGGGAAATGTGGTGTTGTAGGGCTGTTCGTAACGTCTCGCGGCTAAATCAAACTTGCCTGGAACGGCAGACCATAGAGTGTGACAGTCACGTAGGTGTAAACCAAAAGACCGGAACATGTCCCTGAGTACCGTGCGTCGGATATCGTGCGGGAATCCGGGGGGCACCAACCTCCAAAACTAAATACTCCTTGAGACCGATAGCGAAATAGTAGGGTGACCGAACGCTGAAAAGTACCCCGAGAAGGGAGGTGCAAAGTGCCTGAAACCTGATAGTGATGGAACGATACGGCATGAAAGGATCTTTGATACGAAGGAAGCACTCGCGAGAGTGTTGTACGAGTATCACTGCCAGTGTCGTATCTTACGTTTTGAAGAACGGGCCAGGGAGTGTATCTTGATGGCAATGGCTAACCTTGTAATTGGGCAGCCGAAGCGAAAGCAACATGTGCGCAACCCTCGGGTGAGGCACGACGTATACAAGTGCGTGGAGTCATCGGGGTACGACCCGAAGCCGGGTGATCTAGGCGTGGGCAGGTTGAAGCGTGGCGAAAGCTACGTGGAGGACCGCAAGCGGTGTTGATCTGCAAATCATTCGTGTGACCTGCGTCTCGTAGTGAAATGCTAATCTAACCCGGCATCCGCTGGTTCCTTCCGAAACATGTCGCAGCATGACCTGACTGGAGATCGTCGGTGGAGTAGAGCACTGATTGGCGGTTCCGGGGGGGAAACCCCTCGCCCGCTTGTCAAACTCCAAACCCACCGTCATCAAAGAAAGTCGGAGTCCGGACTGCTGGGGTAAGCTTGTAGTCCGTAAGGGAGACAACCCAGCCCGTGGTTAAGGTCCCCAAGTGTCGACTAAGTGTAAACGCTAAAGGGCGTCCCAAGCCCAAGACAGCTGGAAGGTTAGCTTAGAAGCAGCTACCCTTCAAAGAGTGCGTAACAGCTCACCAGTCGAGGTTTGGGGCCCCGAAAATTGACGGGGCTCAAGTCGACCACCGATACCACGGAGTACCGCAAGGTAATCTCGTAGGAAGGCGTTGTGTTCGGACTGAAGCAGGGCTGTGAAGTCCTGTGGACCGTTCACAAACGAAAATCCTGGTAATAGTAGCAGCAAAGCAGGGTGAGAATCCCTGCCGCCGAAGGGGCCAGGTTTCCTCGGCAATGATCGTCAGCCGAGGGTTAGTCGGTCCTAAGACGTACCGTAATTCGAGTACGCCAAAAGGGAAACAGGTTAATATTCCTGTACCATTTAGCACTGAGTCTGACGTCTCAGGGCAGGCCGAGCGGCGTCGTCGCGCCGTCTAAGCAGCGAACCCCGTGGAGAGCCGTAATGGCGAGAAGCGGGCGAATCTGTAATGGCTAAAGTCGGCTGCACCCAGGGACCCGTGAAAAGGCAGCTAAATGTCCGTACCGAGAACTGACACAGGTGCCCCTAGCTGAAAAGGCTAAGGCGTGTCGGAGTAATTCAGTTAAGGGAATTCGGCAAATTAGCTCCGTAACTTCGGGATAAGGAGTGCCTGCTGTGAAGACAGCAGGTCGCAGTGACCAGGGGGCTCTAACTGTCTAATACCAACATAGGAGATTGCAAATCCGTAAGGACTAGTACAATCTCTGAATCCTGCTCAGTGCAGGTACCTGAAACCCCGGTTCAACGGGAAGAAGGGCCTGTAAACAGCGGGGGTAACTATGACCCTCTTAAGGTAGCGTAGTACCTTGTCGCTTAATTGGCGACTTGCATGAATGGATCAATGAGAGCCCTACTGTCCCTAACTGGAGTCCGGTGAAGCTTACATTCTAGTGCACAGTCTAGAGACCTCTAGGGGGAAGTGAAGACCCCGTGGAGCTTTACTGCAGCCTGTCGTTGGGTTGTGGTTCTGGATGTACAGTGTAGGTAGGAGGCGTCGAAGCGGGTGCGCCAGCATCCGTGGAGCCGCAATTGGGACACTACCCTTCCGGGACTACGACCCTAACTCTGCGAAGAGGACCCCGATAGGTGGGCAGTTTGCCTGGGGCGGGACGCCCTTGAAAAGATATCAAGGGCGCGCAATGGTTGACTCAAGCGGGTCGGAAACTCGCTGAAGAGTGCAAGAGCATAAGTCAGCCTGACGTTATTCAGCACAGCAGTGGATGACGAGACGAAAGTCGGTTCTAGCGAACTTTTGAGCCTCCTTGGTGGGGGCCAAAAATGACAGAAAAGTTACCCCGGGGATAATTGAGTCGTTGCCGGCAAGAGTACATATCGACCCGGCAGCTTGCTACCTCGATGTCGGTTCTTTCCATCCTGGCCGTGCAGCAGCGGCCAAGGGTGAGGTTGTTCGCCTATTAAAGGAGATCGTGAGCTGGGTTTAGACCGTCGTGAGACAGGTCGGTTACTATCTACTAGAGGTGCCAGAGGTCTGCGGGTAAGCTGCTTTTAGTACGAGAGGAACCAAGCAGCGGCGCCACTGGTGTACCGGTTGTCCGACAGGGCATCGCCGGGCAGCTACGCGCTAAGGAATAAGAGCTGAATGCATCTAAGCTCGAAATCTGACCTAAAAAGAGACCTCTTTAAGGATTCCGGTAAAAGACCGGTTTGATAGAAACGGGATGTAAGCACCAAGGCAACGAGGTGTTCAGTCCGCGTTCACTAACTATTCGTTCCTTTCACCTAATTCAGGTCCAGGCGAAATCCGGTATGCAGCACCATACATGACTTCTTATTCCACAAAATATCCATTTTATAGGTTGAGTTTGGCGGCCATAGCGGCAGGGCAACTCCTGTACCCATCCCGAACACAGCAGATAAGCCTGCCCGCGTTCCTTACTGTACTGAAGTGTGCGAGCCTTCGGGAACTCTGGATCGCTGCCAAGCTCACCTTATAATACTTTAATACTTCTAATTTTAAAACTGATTTTTTGAATTGCTTTTTCTCAATGATTTCTGATTTGTTTTCAAGAATTCCTTAGTTTCTTATTCTATGATCATTAATAATATCCTTTCAGAAACTTCTCTTTATGAAATTCTATAGCTTCAGACTTTTAAACTCTGGCCTGTCTATAAATTGAGCCATGTGTCTTAAACTTCTTACATTTTTCTAGAATTTGGTAGTTTCTTTTGATTGAAACCATTTTTTTATTTTAATCAAAGGTATTTAGAAGATTTATAGCATTAATTAACGTTATACCGAGCTAGATGCTCTTAATAAGAAGATAATAATCCCTGTTATTGTAAGTATGAGAGTTTGAAAGCTAAATTTCCGAAAATCAAGGTTTATTTTTCAGAATATATGTTTCAAAATCATTTTATTATCTCAAATTATTATTTTACTATTCATTATAAACCTAATATTTCTTTTTTCGGACTTTGGCTAATTAAGGGGGATCACTTGCTCATGAAAGGAAAATTGATTCTGAATATTTGCATATTTTTATCTTATGTACTAATGGCGACAGTAGCCCAAGCAGATGATGCAGTTATTACCGCTAATATTAATGGGGGGGAAAATTATAGTTCGATTCAGGAAACTATCGACAATGCACATAACGGGAATACGAATTCCCAGGAAGAAGCCGCTGTTATTGAAGTAACCGAAATTGGGCAGATAAACACGTCTCTTCAGGAAGGTCCGGTTTTTTTGAGACTCGGAGCTGAGTGGTGCTCTTCTTGCCAGTCTCTGAAACCGATCATGAGTGAGCTGGCAGCGGAATATGGAGGAAAAGCAACTATCATGTCTGCGGACATAGACCAGAATCCCGAACTTAAAACCTATTTCGGAGTAAAATACATTCCTGATTCCTCAGTAATAGTAGGTATTGAAGAAGGAGAATATGTTTACATGCAGGAGAATGGGAGTGTTAGCAAGGACAGGTCTCAGGCTAGAATAGTCAGGTTAAAGAATAAGCAAGCATTTGAAAGACTTCTGAATCTTTCTCTTCTCAACGAAAAAGAGATAGATCAGGTTAAAGATTAGCCTTACTGAAAGGCTTATTTTCAAAATCACAATATATTTGAGGGTTCAGATCCTCAATAAAACCGGAATTTTGGAAAAAAACATGATGAACATCAAAATGTAAAAACAATCCAAAAGAAAAAGAAAGATGAAGAAAGTAAATAGTAAAGTGAGATAGTCTGCTATCTCACGTGTTTTTCGTTTTCGTCTCATAAAAGTATTTTTTGTACTGCAGTTAATTACTCCACCTTATTCTCCTCTCAGCTCAAGCCCTGCCTTAATTCCTTTTATAACTGCTTCAGTGATCTTTTTTCCAAACTCCGTACTCGAACCTGCATATGGAATTCCCTGATTTTTTTCACTTTCAGAGTCAGGTTCTGAGTCTATCTCATAGGCAACAACAACTGCATCCGTATTGGTGCCCAGAAAAGTATATCCTTTCTCAAGAAGCGCAAGCCCTTTAGCTTCGGTGGCTGTAATTATTGCGCCGAGGAGAGCTGTCTCTGATAGTCTTGCTTTTGAGACCAGAATTATATTTATGGTTCCTACCTTTGCCCTGAATTTCGAGCCATTGCTTACGCCAGCAGTTATAAAAGCTGTAAGATAGTCGTCTTCGATGACCTGGAGATATTCCATATTTACTGCTGTCAGGAGGCCGAAGGTATTGGCTACCTCAAGGCCCATTTTCAGAGCTTCTTCTTTTATGAACTCTCTTGGATCAGGTGGGTTGAAAGTTCTTGGCACCTGCCTGTTGAAAATGTACTTTACCCGTGCACGTCCCCCATTTAAACCCGTGCTCACGGCTTCGAAATTACCTTCAATGACAAGAGTACTGTCTTTTGCATAGTATCTCATATAATGATCACGTTTTTTCCAGATGATAATATGCCAGTGGTATCTATTGAGATTTGTGCTCATTGAAATAATACTTTTCAATTATAGTTTGAATGGAAGGTCTGGAAAACACAGTAGGCAATTCACAAGTTTAGCCGGGAAGAATGTCACATTTTCTCAATTGCTTTCAGACAGCTCTTTGCTTCTTTCAGGAGATAATTTCTGTATTTTGAGTTACATTTTAAGATGGCAATTCTCAGCAGACCATAAGCCATATAAAACGGAATAATTTCAGTTATTTTTCGAAATTCTTCCTCGTCTTTGCTGTAATGTCTTAGAAAGTGATGAATATAAGGCTCTGCCCTTTGATCAGACCCTTTCCGCGCAAAGTAGTGCTTTAACTCGGCGCAAAGTATCCCAAGGTCACATGCAAAATGTCCATGCCTGGATGCCAGTTCGAAATCAAGAAGAAACGGTCTTCCCTTGTGAAATATATAGTTTACAGGTGTAGAGTCATTGTGGACCATGCAGCCCTTTTCTCTGTCCAGAAAGGAGCTGTACCACCATTTTCCAAGGAGATGTTCATACTTTTCTTTTTCGTGAAGATTGATCTTGAGATGCTTCAAAACATAATGAAATTTTGAAAACTCATTTTCTTTGTCATAGTGTGCCTGCGTATTTTCATGAAGTTTTCTGAGCATATCTGCCAAATATTCTAATTTTTTCTTCGGTTCCTTCCTGTGGTCAAAGTACCAGAATAGGGGCTTTCCGGGCACGTATTCGCTGACAAGGACACAGTGAAAACCTTTATTTATTGCAATCGGCTCAGGGACATCAATTATTCTCCTGGCTTTTTTAAGATATTTATATTCTTTTTTCATCAAGTCGTAGCTATCGTATTTTTTGATCATTCCGGTGGGTATCCCGAAAAATTTAGCTATAACGCTAAATCCTTCCCCTTTAAACTCATACCTGCAGACCCTGTGCGATGCATGGCTGAGTTTGAAAACGCGAACTTCGCAATCTTTGTTCCGTAACCTATCCCCGAGCACCTCTATAAGCCAGTCCCCGAAAGTGTTTCCTGGCTTTATAGTCCTGATGTATTCAAAAGATGCCATGAAATGTCCCAACATTTATGGTTTACTATACCCTGAAATTATTTTGCATATAAAAAATAATTATATTGTTCATTTGATGATATAAACGCAGATGATTTAACTTTAAGGCGGGAAGTCTCCCCTTCCTCGGAGCGAAGCGACAGGTGGGGGATGAAAGCCGTCAACTTCACTATATTAAGTTTAACAGAACCTATATATCTTTTTAAAACGCATAATGTATAGTATGTTAAAAGCCTACAAATATCGAATCTACCCTAGCAAAAAACAAAAGGAAATGATACAAGTTCATTTTGGTGCATGTAGATTTGTCTATAACTGGGCTTTAGAACAAAAGATAAAAACTTATGAACAAACTGGGAAATCAATATCGAGGTTTGATTTACAGCACATTTTAGTCCATGAAGTAAAACCTTCTAACGAATGGTTAAAAGAAGCTAATTCACAGGCTCTACTTGCCTCTTTAGTAAATGTAGAATCAGCATTTACTAAATTCTTTAGAGAGAAATCCGGATTTCCTAAGTTCAAGTCTAAGAAAAATCCGGTTCAATCATATCAAATGGCTCAACATTATGCGGTAGATTTTGAGAAGCAGATAATTAAGCTTCCTAAAATAGGTGAAGTTAAAACCATACTTCATAGAAGGTTTGAAGGCAAACTTAAAACCGCAACAATTTCAAGATCAAGTACAGGAAAATATTATATCAGTATCCTTGTAGATAATGAAAAAGATATTCTGAAAAGCAGAACTTTTCAGAATCAACTACAATAGGTATTGATGCAGGCATCAAAGATTTTGCAGTTCTATCAAATGGAGAAAAGGTTGAAAATCCAAAATACCTTAAAAATTCTCTAAAAAGAATGAAAGTTCTCCAAAAAAGAGTATCGAGAAAAGTTAAAGGCTCTAAGAATAGGAATAAGGCTAGACAGCATCTTTCAAAAATCCATGAAACTATTAGCAATCAGAGAAATAATTTCCAGCATCAACTCTCTTTTAGACTGATTAGCGAGAACCAAGCTATTGCGCTGGAAACTCTGAATGTTAAAGGTATGGTAAAAAATCATTGTCTGGCTCAATCTATTTCAGATGCTTCGTTCAGTGGTTTTGTAACAAAATTAGAGTATAAAGCTGAATGGTTGGGAAAAACCATTTTACGAATAGGAAGATTTGAGCCATCTTCTAAATTATGCAATGTTTGTGGGCATCACAATTCTAATCTAACTCTTGATGTTAGAGAGTGGACGTGTCCTGATTGCAAAACAAAGCATGACAGAGACGTAAATGCTGCAATCAATATCAAAAAGTTCTCTCTTCAAGATCAAAATCTTATAGTTATCTGACACCTACGGAACGTAGGGGATGAGCTTGTGGACTTGCGAACGGTAGTTCGAGGGATGAAGCAAGAAGCCACTTCCTCGCTTTCATCAGAAAGCAGGGAGGGGTAGTTCACAATAAAGCTTCAAAACTTCAAAATTGCAACTTTACTACAACTTTAGGAGGCTGTAAAGGCTTTTCTCTTTAGATCTCCTAATTTTATTCTTGTCTATATTGAAATATGATGATTATGTATAGATATTTGGGTTATCTACGAAATCCCATTTTTCCTAAATCATAAGAGTTTTCTGGATATCTCATTATCAAAGTCCCTGTGTGTTTAAATGTCTGAAAATTCGGTATTGATTTCATGGAATAAATTAATCGATAAAATCAAAAAGAAGAGCAAATTTTCAGCAGATTTTCAGCAAAATTTCATTGCACTGGAAACTCAATCATGAAAATATCAACCATATAACGAAGGACATCGCTGAAGTCAAACACAGCTAAAAGTGAAACCGTCATAAGACAATCTGTGAAAAAGAATGAAGTAAAATAAAGGGGAGGTAAAATAATGGCCGGATATCTTAAAATCGCTGAGATTTTACACTAGATGACCTCACGTAAATATAGTAGCGGCAGGATCAGCTATTGAGAATACTAAACATGGGATTTACTTTTCGAGCTTCCGTAACATAGCTAATTTGACTGTTTTTTTACTTGATCAACAACTCACTGACATGACATGGATTTGATTTTAAAATATGCATTTTTTACTCTATCTGTGTTACTCCTCTCCTATCTCTTTTCTGAATTCTATATAATCTCTCTCAACCTCTTCGAGTTCGTATTCCATTTTATTACTCCGTTTTATGGTTATAGCAGTTGAAATTCTTTCCATGGGCTTACAAAATTAAAGAGAATTTTCACTTCATCAAAGGCTGAAACTATGCTATTGCCGAAAATTACCATGTAAAACTATTTTTAGAATCTTTTTCTCCAGTATTTTTCATATTCAAAATCATTATCCTGCTACTATATGGCTCACATTTCATGCTTGTATATTCTATCATATATACTTTTTGTGGGCAATCTATATAATAATAGTGTATTCTATATAACTATAAAGATATATGTGCTATTTTTCAACATTAGCAAAAACGCAAGGATGCTAGCCTGATTAATCATCTTTTAACAAACATTTGATTTGAACTCTTTTTTTATATTATATTACATAAATAGTAAATGGAGGTTGGGCAACTGGATTTGGGAAGGCAATAGATATCTGAATCTAGAAGATAAGCTTATCAAGAGAAGTTCGAGATATTGAGAGTTTATAAAATATGAGGTCGTGGAAGGTCAAGGACCTTTTTCGGACAGGGACCAAACTCATACCTGATGTCAGCGAGGAACTCCAGGACAAATAAACTAAAAGATGGGGGAGGAAATTGAATGCAAGCAAGTGCTACTGAAGTTCAAAATGCTTTAGGAAACTTGAATTATCCTATAAAGAAGAGACAACTTGTCGAGGAAGCTAAAAGGCAAAATGTCAGTAACGATGTAATGCAGATTCTTGAGAATATTCCAAATAGGGAATACGATAGTTCTTCCAATGTCATGCAAGAATTCGAAGGTTTTCAGAAGGCTGTACAGGTTTTTCATAACAGGCAGTATCCTGCAAGAAAGCAGGAACTTGTTGAGGAAGCTAAAAATCTGCACGTTCGCGATGTGATAGTAAGAGCTCTTGAGGCCTGTCCGGACAAGGAATACAGCAGTCCTGCCGATGTTTTCAACGAATGCAGAGCTAGGCTACAGGGTGAAAACTCAATTTAGAGCAAGTCAGTTCAAACGAGAAGAGAGAAAAGATATGACTGTTGGTTAATCCCTACTTTTTTCCATTTCCCAACATCCACTTTTTTACAATTCTAAGCACCCAAAAATCAGAGTAGCCTTTTTTTGAGTATCTCGGTTTTCAGAGCAACAGGACTTTTATGATAGGCTCTTCTTTGGACACAAGAATAAAACTTCAAAATCCGAGCAAAAGCAGAATGCTTATTGAGATTGCACCGGCAGCAAGACAGGCTTTCAGAGATATGTTGTTTCCGGCGCCAAAGGAGGCTCTCATAAATAAAGCTAGTGAATCTGACATCCGAAGCGATGTCATTCAAGCACTCTCGTACATTCCTAACAGACAATACCTGAATATCGGCGACGCCATCGGCGAAATAGATGTTGTTCAGAATATTGTACAGCCTTTCATATGTTTAGATTATCCTGTGACGAAAGAACAACTTATTGAGGCAGCCAGGGACTATAATTCTCCGGGTTATGTAATGGGTGGACTCACTAATTGTCCAGATAGAACTTATGACAGCTTCAGTGATGTAGTCAATTGTTGTGGCGGCATGTTTAATTGGTGAGGCTGTAAACATCTCAATTTAAGAAGGATTTGGTTTTTTCTTTCTTTTCAGGGATTTTTCGCGCCTTTAAAGTCAACTTCTTTTTTCATATATGTTCGGTACTGAACCTCTCTTATGCTCTTTTTTCTTCGTATATCAAGATTTAAAAATCACAGGGACCGGCCATTTCGGCATAATAAAAAATTGGAATAATATTTTGAGTCTGAAATGATTATTAAATATAAGTTATATTTTTCGATTACGGAAATTTTGATTATAGAAATATCTATGGGGGGTAAAATTGCTTAAAATAGGATATAAAATTGCACCTGAACAGTTTCCTCCTTCCGAGTTGCTGCAGCAGGTAATAGCTGCTGAACAGGCAGGTTTTGAGAGTATTGATGCAAGTGACCATTTTCATCCCTGGAGTGAAGAAGGACAGGCCTGCTTTGTCTGGAGCTGGCTCGGAGCTGCAGCTGCAAGGACAAATACTATTGAACTTGGAACAGGCCTGACCTGTCCTATCCTTCGCTATAATCCCGCTATCATTGCTCAGGCTGCTGCGACAGTATCTTCACTTGCCGGAGGAAGAACGTATCTCGGAGTTGGAACAGGGGAAGCCTTAAGTGAGTATTCAATAACCTTAAAATGGCCGACGTATGATAAGCGTCAGGCTCGCATGATAGAGGCAATAGAACTTATCCGTAAACTCTGGACAGGGGAAAAAATCAGTTTTGATGGGTCCTACTATCGAACAAAAAAAGCCAAATTATACACTCTACCAAAAAATGAGATACCGATTTATATTTCCTCTCTTGTGCCTGAAAGTGCATATGTTGCAGGCTATTATGGAGACGGTCTTTTAACTGTAGGAGGGAAAGAAAGCCTGGATAAGTGTAAACAGATTCTCTCCCAGTTTGAAAAAGGAGCCATGGATGCTGGAAGATATATAGAGAAGATGCCAAAGGCAATAGAAATCAATGTTGAATATGGAGTAGACATTGAAGAGGCTGTTGAGAACCGCAAGAAGTTCTGGGCTGGAGCTAAAGTTCATGCGCTTTACTTAAATAAGATTTACACTCCAGAAATGTCTGCTCAAAACGGAAAAGTTGTGAGTACCGAACATATACGGAAAAGTGGCTGCTTCTCCGAAAACCCTGACAAACAAATTGAGTTCGTAAAGAAATTTATCGATATCGGTTTCACCCATGTTTATGTCCATTCGGCAGCTTCGGACCAGATAGCTTTCATCAAAGCTTACGGAAGAGACGTTTTGCCAGCATTAAAAGAGAAGTGATTGGTATCCTGAAAAAAATATCAAAAATTAGACTCATATAGGATAAAAAGTAGTTACTCGCATTCCCTCTTATCGAAACCGTACTTGAAGTTTACGATATCTGAAACTGTCAATAATATCAAGTATGACTTCAGTATTGTTCCTGTTGCCTTCTGGTATTTAACGCGGAGGCAAAGTGGAAAGGCGCCCCTTCCTAGACAGACATCAGTCTGCCCTGGGGGGGGCACTTGGAATATTTACTTCGGATTAACCTACGAAAAGGAAATTTTCGAATTGCCATGGATCGGGATTGTGTTTCACGGCTGGATTTTCTTTGAAAAATATTTTGCGATTTTTAAGCGGTGTCCAGTCCGACGGTGTGGAAATTAACTTTCCAAGGTACGGTTTAGCAATATCCAGGACAAAATCATGAGGCAGGTCCTCAGGTGTTTTTATACCTTCTCTCGGGTTTTCAAGCATCCAGAGTATAGCAGCAACAATGCCTGCAGCTACCTGAACAGTAGTAGCATTCTGACCGGGAGCAAGGGATCTGGCCTCTTCAATGCTCAACGAACTCCCAGTCCACCAGGAATTATAAGAATGGCCCATCAAGAGTGCTCCCATCACATCCTCCCCAGATATAATTTCATTTGTCATAATCCTGAGTCTGGGTTGAAGCTCATAATTCCGGCCTCGCAATTCACAAAGAGAGGAAAGTGTATCATGACATGGCATATAAGCATAATGAACAGTAGGCCGATAGATCGCCTCATCATTTTCCCAAACAGTTAACAGTTTTGAAAGGCCATATGATTCGCCATGACGAATCGCCATACCTACAATTTCTTCATCCGGTATCCACGATCTGACCCAGGTATTAATGCCCATCCGGGGCAAGAAAATCGTATTTTTCAGTCCGTAAGGAGGTATATGCGCCAGGGGCGGCAATTTGCTCTCATGCGTTCCCCAGGCTATTTCAACCGGAGCCGTCCCTTCTTCCCTCAATCCTTCAATGCTCCATGTTCCTACAAATTCATTAACTTCCTTTGGCCGGTTGGTAATTTGAGTATCCCGCTCGCTACAATGGATCACTTTGATTCCCAATTTCTCAGCCAGGCGGGCAAAATCCCTGTTTTTTGCAAGAAGAGTAATTTCGTTTTCATCTTCGGGAGAGACTTTCTTATCCGCACAGGTGCGGGCGGCAATATCCAGCAAACCTTGCTTTACGAAGTGAGTTATCAGGCCAGGATTTGCTCCATGGTCAACAACAGCAGTCGGTGCATCTTTCCAGTCACGGGAAAGTTCAAGCAATCTCATTTGCCGTAAATAAAGCGATTTTTCCAGTAGACTTTGAGTCAAAAATTTCTCAGCAGGATCCCATACTTCAACTGAAGTGTTAACGTACAATACATTGTGATCATGGCACCACTTAATAATGTCATTGGCATCAATATTCCATGAAAGATCAATGATCAAGCCTTCATTTTCCATATATTGTGACAGAACCTGATCCAAATTTTTCGGGGTAATCTTTTCACAGACAAATCTCAGTCCCTGATTAGTATACTTTTTCAGGGCTTTTGATTTGTCTTCAAAATCAATTAAGGTAATGTTTTCTAGCGGAACATCGAGTTTGTCCAGTAAAAGGGGTAGGGTGCATTGTGAGACGGATCCATAGCCAATAATGAGGACTTTATTGGAAAACCTTTTTTTCATGGTTTCGTAAAACGTAAGGCACAGATATAACTTTTCTCATATTAACTTTTCTCAATAATGTGACCTGATTCCTCCAAACATGAGCGGATATCCATGATTGAAAAAGACAGTCATCCCGCATATTTTCTAAAAATCTGAACAATCTTCGTCCTAGATTAACAAAACAGATCGGGTGCAAATATGAAAAGTCAAGTTCTAAATTAAAAAATACATAATATCAGAGTGCGAGGAGTGCAATTCGAACGCAAGAACTCCTACGAGACTAGACTCTGAATCTGGCGCCTTTGACTTGGCTGGGCAATCCTCGCATTTTGGTTTGTTTAATGTTAAATAAAATTTAGTCATCTATATTAATCTCTGAAAGAAATATAATAGCCTCGGACTCGTAAGGTAAAAAATAGAAGGAAGTAATAATCATTCTTTATAATTAAGTTTCACCTTTGTTGCTTCCAGTACTTGACAAACTACAATAGTTCGAGTAAGGATTATTTTATTACAATCAGTAATACCTCTTCTGTAATTACAAAGCTACGAAAAGGCTCTGAATAAGGCTAGTTACCGCTTTATATAATTGTTCCACTGTGGCTGTCTTAAGGCTTTCTCCGCCAGTGTGTGGGTTCATTATAGTAGGTCCTATAGAGATGCAGTCCATCTCATCACCATATTTTTCTAAAACATAGCTGCATTCGAGACCAGCATGAATTACAGTTGCTTTGAACGCGTCACCATGAATTTCTTTGTACACATTTTTCGCTTTGTCAAGTAAGGCAGAATTATCATTTGGTTTCCACGATGGAAAAGGATTACCTGTTTCTACGGTGTATCTGTAGAGTCTCCCTATTGTCTTTTGTATTTGAATGAGGTTTTTCATAGAATCAAAATCAGAGCTGCGATTTGAAACATTTATTTCCACAATACCTTCTATTGAACTACCTTCTTTTGGCCTAATGGCAATATTAGCCAGATTGCATGAAGTCTCAACCAGGTTAGGTAATGTCGGAATCGTGCGGATAACGCCATATGGTATCTGCCGAAGCAAGCAAAGAAGCGTATCCGTTGATGCTTCATCAAGGGAATTCTGGATATAATCAGCTTTTTGGACATCACAAACAAATTCACTCTTCTCGAGTTGAGACTGCACCCTTAAAGCTTCACAATAGGCCTTAAAATCACTTCCAAATTCTGCCTCATTGTTACCTGAAAGAGTAATTATGGCACTTGCGCAGCTTGGAATTTTGTATAGATTAGGATCTTCGTCCCTTTCCATTGAAATGAGACGCAGATCATAGCTTTTAATACTTTTACCCAAAGAATCAAGGTTTGTGAGTCGGTTATTGAGTCGGATGAGAGCTTCAGTGAGAACTTTGATAGAATTAAGTCTTCCAGCGTTGATGTTAACTCCTGAATGTCCACCAAGTAGCCCTGAGATCGATAATTTCAGTGTAATAAAATCAGAAGGTATAGGCAATAAAGTAACATTTCCTTCATACTGAGTACGACACCCTCCAGCACTGCCGTAAATAATAATTTTTGCATTTTCTGCATCAAGATTTATGTACATTCTTCCTTCCAAGAGATTCTTGTTAAAACTCGCAGCCCCAATCATTTCGGTTTCTTCTTGGGCAGTAAATAAACACTCAATTGGGTAATCTTTGAGTTTCTTATCTTCTAAGAGGGCAAGTATGGTAGCTAAACCAATTCCATCATCTGCTCCCAATGTAGTGCCTTTTTCTGGATAAAAGACACTTTCCTTATCTCCGGCTTTTATCCACTTTACTCCCTCTTCATCAGTATAACCAAAGACATTTAAGGGGAAAATATTCTTATTAGGGGAACATACCATATCCATGTGAGCCTGCAAAGTGACATAAGGAGCACCAGAATACTTCCCTGAACCCTTTCTTCGAAGAACAATAACTCTTTCTCCAGGATATTTGGCATCTGGCTCGTAATAAGTGACTTCTACACCTTCCATTTCTTTAGCACACTGTATAATGTATTCCCGAACACTGTCCTCCTCGCCGGAGGGATGATATAGTTTTGTTAGTTCTATAAAATGATCATGAACGGCCTTTGGCTCAAAATAATCGTCCAATATTTTTGACATGAATTACCCGCTCCTGAAGATCTCTCGTAATTCCATAACAGTTTATGGTTCCATTATCAGCGCTAGGGAAAGTAGATTCAAGAGATGTTTCTTGCTAAATCCTAATAGGGCAATATACTTCGAATTATCTACATGATGAAGATAATGCGTAATAATGCGAACTAAGTAACCATTCACAACAGGATTATTAGGGAAGGAAGGCAAGTACTTACTTTTCTTATTATAATATCTGTGCAGCGTTGCCACTCCAAATTCTTTTCCATTTATCCCTTTAAGAAATGTACTTTATCAATATCAAATTCGATAATTTTTATGAAATCTTACTGCCTAATATATAATACTTCTCTGGCGAAAAGGAATGTCTGATTAAATAATATAGAAGGAGAAGATAATTCTACTTTAGTTTGAGGAAGTCAAAGTGAAGAATAATACAATTTTTCTCCTTAGTTTCTCTCAATAAACTTGTCAGTTAGAAATTAAATATTAATAAGCGTAACTAAAAAATTTGGCCATGTTAGGCTTTTTAGGTATACATTAACCCATTCCTGAACTAATCTATATTAAAAAATTAGATATTTAAACTACTCAAATTTAGTTTCTAATAAGTTCAAGGATCTGAGATAATTAAGTCTTGAAGATTAATTACAGGATGTAAAAAAAGAGCTACAAATTACTACTGATTACAGGAGAAAAGTTTGATGCGAGGAGTGCGATTCGAACGCACGAACTCCTACGAAACTGAACTCTGAATAAGTCATAATTCCTCCAGCTACTCCAGATAGGAACCCAACAGAATATTGTTGGAAAATGACAAGAGAAGAACTAATGTCAATAAAATCGTTCAAAAATATTAAAGTATTAAAAGAAGAATTGGAAGAATTTTGGGAAAGACATACCTTTTCATATAAAATGTCACACTATTTAAAGTGGTGACTTATGTGTGATTCCAATCCAGCAGCGCAGGTAGCGACCCTTTATTTGTTAGCTTTCGCGTCTTCTTCAATAAGCTTGCGGTAATTTTCTGTGATCTTTGCAAGGAATATGCGGTGAATTCCCGGCGTGTACCGGTACAGTCGCCATACGATATGTGCGCTGGCTGTCAGCGGTATAATAGCCTTGTTGCGCGCAACACCACGCAAGATATGTTTTGCGGCGGTGTCGGCCGACATTAAGTGCGATTTCGCTATTCTCTTTTGGACAATAGCACTGGAGGCGCCCACGACCTTGATCGTGTTAAATATATTGGTTTTAACATTTCCTGGGCACACCACGCTTACCTTGATGCCATAGCCTTCGGCTTCGGCACGCAGTGAGGTAGATAGTCCGACGACACCGTGCTTGGCGGTGGTATATGGTATACGCATAGAGGACGGTACTAATCCAGCAGCGGAAGAGATGTTGACGATATGACCACTCCCTTGTGCGATCATTTTTTTATAGGCAACATCGGTAACGTAAATCGCACCCCAGAGATTCACGTTGATTATGGATTTCCAGTTTTCTATGGGGATGTCTTTCATTTCACCGAAGATAGCGATACCGGCGCTGTTGATAACGAGGTTGAGTTGATCATGCTGCGCTATTATATTATCTATGGTCGCATTGATGGCAGCATAATCGGTGACATCGAGCAGCATGGCGAAACACTTACCACCTTCATCGATTAATGATTTCGCGGCAGTATCCACCTGTTCTTTGTTGCAATCAGTGAGAATAACCGTCCAGTTATCTCGAGCCAAGAGACGTGCTAATGCAAACCCAATACCTGAGGCTGCCCCTGTGATGAGTGCTACTTTTTCCATTGCTTCTCCTCCTCAATAAATTGTTTATGCTTTTGTCAAAACATCTCTATTTCTTAATCCAAGCAATCCAATACCTGTCAGTATAGCTGAAAGGCAAAGCAGCCAAAACAGCGGAAGCAGCGGCAGATTTGTAATACTAATGGTATAGTGAGCATAAGAAAAAGGAGAAATACCCATCAGCGACCAATCGATTATCTGCGCTTCCCAAGCAAACTCCAACATACTAAACAATAACCAAACCACCCATCCCAGCGCTGTTATTCGGGGCCATAAGCCATACAATAAAGCTGTTACGCCTAACAGTATCCATACAGGTGGAATTTTTGAAACGCTCATGCCAAAAATGTGCCAAAATTCATTGCTTAAATCGCCGGTTGCAAGCCCATAAACCAGTCCCCCGACAATGCCCATAACCAGCAGCAATGCAGCAGAACATAAAGATGCTACGATTAAATGGCTGCTCATCCATCGAATCCTACTAACTTTCTTATCCATCAGTATTTCTGCTCTGCCTTCGTTTTCTTCTTTTTTCAGATGCAATACAGCGGTCATGGCATAGACAGCCACAAAAAGAGATATCAGATAAAAGCTGATACTAATAAAGACATGGCCCAAACCCACCTCATCAGACCAACCTGTGCCACCCAGGTTCGACAGCCAATCACTCATTCCGCCGGTATTGGATAAACCGGGAGAAATGGCCGCAAACACAGCAATATACAATACTGTCCCCACTAACCAACCGATAAAACTTCTCTTATGCAGCCTCCAAGCTAACGCTAAAGGACTGGAAAAATGGAGAGTTGCTTCTGGGGGCCCGTTCCGGGCCAAAAGAACACCTGCCCCCAGGTCTCTGCGAGCAGAAAGCACATAAGCAATAACGATGGGTACAATCGCAAAAGCAACACAATATAACAGGTTCCAGCCATGATTGCCGGCAAATGGTTGGGTCAGCCGTTGCCATGCCATGGGTGTAATCCATCTTAATAAGGTATCGCCGCCTCCGAAGTTATTTAAAATCGCCATTGCGATTCCCAATCCCAAAGTTGCGACACCAATGCCTCGCGCAGTTCCGCTGTTTTCCCGGAGCTGAACACCTAAAGTGCCTATTCCAGCAAAAAAGAACCCAACGGCCGACATGGTCGCTCCAAACAGAAAGGAACCATCTGCAGCACCCCCAAGGGAAATGATACTCAAGGCTATCAGCACTCCTGCTGCCAAGTTTCCAACACAAGTCAAAATTAGCGCAGCAGTCAGGTTGGCATAACGGCCTACCACACAGGCACGAACCAACTCGCTGCGGCCCGTTTCTTCATCTGCGCGGGTGTGTCGGATTACGGTAAGTATGCTGCCGATCCCCAATGTCAATGCGATTTGTGAAACACCTCGCCATACAATAGCTCCTGGAAGATCAAAGGACATGACCGGGCCAAGAAGTGCAGAAATCAATGGATCTTTATCAAATTCAGTTAGAACACTCTGCAGTCCTTGGCTGGCCATTGCGATGAAAGTAGCTGCCGTTACCAAACTCAGAATCGCAGGAAGGAATATCCAGAGGGGCAGCAAGAACCTATCCCGGCGCAGAAATAGCCTGAAAAGTGTTCCGGTGCCTGCAAAATCACTGGTTTTCATCTCTAAACTCCTCCTCTTTCACGAATATCGTCACCATAATGGCGCATGAACAACTCCTCCAAGCTGGGAGGTTCAGCCGCCAAAGATTTGATCCCCAAAGGCAGCAATACCTCCATCACCTCGGTCATGGCATTGGAGTCTACAGAAAAACGGTACTTCAATCCATCTTGTAAAATATCATGAACTCCAGACAATTTTTCCAGCCCGATGGCAACGCTACCGGTCTCCACATTAACGGTGGTACGGGTAAGATGCCGAAGTTGGGATAAAGTTCCAGATTCTACAATCTGCCCTTGCCGGATAATGCTTACCTGGTCGCAAAGGGTCTCCACCTCAGACAGGATATGGCTTGACAGGAGCACGGTCTTGCCGGCTTTTTTTATTTCCGCCATGCACTCCTGAAAGATCACTTCCATCAGAGGGTCAAGTCCCGAGGTGGGCTCATCCAAAAGATATAGTTCCGCTTCACAGGAAAAGGCTGCCACCAAAGCTACTTTCTGCCGATTTCCTTTGGAATAGGTTCTGCTCTTTTTGGTTGGATCAAGCTGAAAGCGTTCCAGCAGTTGTTTTTTTCGAGAAACGTTAAGTCCTCCATGCAGCCGCCCAAGAAGGTCGATGATTTCACCTCCTGATAGATCTGGCCATAGAGTAACATCACCGGGGACATAAACAAGTCGGCGATGCAATTTCACTGCATCCTGCCAGGGATCTCCACCAAACAATGTAATTTCTCCCGACGTTTTTTGCAAAATTCCCAGCAGGATGCGAATAGTCGTAGACTTCCCAGCGCCGTTGGGACCAATAAACCCGTGTACTTCCCCTTGCTTCACTGTGAGATCAATTCCCTTTAATGCCTGGGTAGTGCCAAAGGACTTGGTCAGCTTCTGAATATGAATCACATTCATGTACATTCCTTTTGAATTTATATGTTTTATAATGATTTACTCTAATATCTCTATAACGTCTAACAATAAAAATTTTGCCAAATTTTATATATTTTATATTAACTCATTGTAAAACATTTAGTATTATTAAAATAAGGTGAAAATATGAACGGATTTAAACGTAGAACAGAGTTAAAAAAGGATAAAATACGCACCGCCGCTTTAGAGCTTTTTTGTACGTACGGTACAGATAAAACCAGTATAAATGAAATTGCTCAAAAGGCAGGGGTTGCGCCGGCCAGCATTTATAATTATTTTGGGAGCAAGGAGGGCCTGATGAAGGATACATTCATAAACCTCCTTGAAAGCGGTTGGAAAGCAAAAAAAGAACTATGGGAAACCGACCTTCCTTTTCCTGAATTAATGAAACGTGCCGTATCAATGAAGGATGATTTCATTGATCAAATCAATTTGGAGCTTCTTACCGATCCGGAGATAAAGAAGCTGATAGACGATTTTTATGAACGCAGATATCCTTATATCGTAAGCCAATTTATTGAGAAAGGGCGCAGGGAAGGGTATATACGCAGAGAGCTTTCTATTGAAGCGGCTATGCTTTATCTAAATATGTATCAAAATGCGGTTCAGCACCCTGAAATGCTGAAGAATAGAAACAAGAATTTGTTGAAAGAATTATATGATTTAATGCTATATGGGCTGGCGGGACAGCCTATCGCCGATAAGACGGAATAAGGCGGATTCTTTTCTGCTGCGTACTTCATTTCATTTACCATGCCTACTCATTCCATCTGCATAGCCGCCTTATCCGGCAGCCTTAGCCTTCAATACGCCTGTAATTAATTTAGAATCTATCATAAAAGTGTTCTGACCCACTTAAAATCACAATTAGCACTAGAAATTGTATGGAAGAGATGCTTGGTTTTACAGATCTATTGCAGCTTATCAACATGATACTATTGATTTTTTTTGCTTTCTCTCCTGTTCACTCAGCAGTAGTTTCAACCAGTACAGCCTCTTGTCATCTTCTTTTACCTGTACTTCAAGGAGTAGACTCCAACACCAGGGGCATATTACTTGTTTTCCTCCGAGTTACTAATTTCCCACTACAGAAGGAATTTACATTCAATTAAATAGAAGACTATGAAGTAAGAGTATTTTTAGGAAACTGGAGATTAAAAATGGCAGTAAGTGAAGAAACTAAACTGGCTAACCTGAACAGGTTAAAGGCTGCAATTGAAGAGTTTGAAAAAAACCCGAGTTTAGATTTAGTAGTTGAGCTGAAGGAGTTGGCAAAGAAACGATATCCTGTGACTGATGAGTGGATACTATGGCACTTTGAGAAAGGTTCCCCTAGCTTCCTGAGTGACAGCATACGAAAAGAACAGACACGGCTTACTATCCGTTTGTTGAACGATGTTATAAATGAGATACACTATAAGAAACTCAATAATTTTTCTTACAAATATTTGGTTAATCACATAAAATGGATGATTACTGAAAATAGCTTACGTGCTCCTAGATGTGGAGCACGTGGTTTAATGTGGGATGAAATTAAGGAGTAATGATAAAATAATTGATTTTGAAAGTTTCTACGTAACTATTCAACCCGGATAAAACAACATCAACAGTCACTTTTATAAAAATCAAATTAACTACCTCTATAAATTGACTTTTTTTGATCGTTGGCTATTGATTGCGTTTATATATTGTCCAGCAGTTAGTTATCAAATTCCTCTTATATTTGATCTCTTTTAAAATTTCCTGAGATATTCGGAGAGCTTGTCTAAGGATTCGTTCCAACCGGCTTTAGCCAAATCCCTATTTTCACCCGCGGGAATGCCTTCATGTCGCAGAGTGATCTTAGTTTTACCGTCGTTTTCTTCGAATATTACCGTCACAAGTAACTCTAAGGGCCAGTCTCCGCTCATTCCATAATGAGAAGCTGGTACAACGTTACCTTGAGCGTCTGAAAATGAATCGGTAGTGACAAGCTTCTCCTGCTCGACAATTTCCCGATAAACGCCTGTACTCCAGTAATCCTCACCTTCAGGTGATCGCATGCACCAAAGATACTTCCCTCCCACGCGGAAATCCATCTTGATAACAGGCGCAGTGAAATCTTTCGGTCCCCACCATTGCATTAAGTGCTCTGGCTTAGTCCATGCCTTCCAAACGAGCTCCCGCGGTGCATCAAAAAATCGTGTAATGACAAGCTCTTGATCCACAGTTTTCTGATTCAATTCTACCATTTATGCTTACCCCCTTTACGCCAGATAATTGTGAGTAGAATAATTCCTGATCTCAGCTTTTTGTTTTCATAAATTTCAGTTTAAATGTCCACTTCTTTTTTAAATGCAGGTCTTCTACTCCCCAAAATAAAAGGATTTTTATGTATATGACTTAGGCGGTTGAACTGAAAAATAAATTACGTTAAGCCTTCAACTGTCTAAAACCCATGTTTGACAGTAATACCTATTGATCTTAATTTGAACCTCAACCGCGTAAGTCTAATAGTATTACCTTTTTAGTTCTCAAACTCATATTAGTGCGAAAACAAAATTGGTTTTGGGATAGCTCAAAGTGAGAGTTTTATGGATAAAGGCAAAAAGTATGTCAGTAAATTCTGAATCAAAGTCCTCTTGCTATCGGTTAACTAGTAAAAGATAGGAGTATATCCCTACTCAAACTATGAAACTAAAGCAAAACAGCTTTCTACAAAAAAACTAATCTGCCGCTATGACCACATTTTATCAGATTATCTATCTAATTCTAATAGTTGATACCATAGTAATTCTGGTTGCAGGAATTGAATTTAGCTATAGGAAGCTTCGCCAAAAACAAATAACGAATATGAATAACCCAATTTCTTTTCCTCATTTCTTATCCTGAAATTTCTTTGCTTTTGTGCCCGTTCCAGAGTGAGAAGGTACAACAAACTCTCCACCATAGGACTTAGATCTGAGAACAGAACTCCACAGGAAAAATTTAAGATTGACGGCAAAATAGAAGGATAAATCATGAGCTTTGGAATTACAAAAAAAATTTTGATGCGAGAGGTGCGATTTGAACGCACGAATTCCTACGAAACTGGACTCTGAAAAACTTATAGATCGATTAGGCTCATCTAGACCTTTTGCTTAAAATTGAAAATCTGCAAAAATTGTTATACATTATTATAAAAACAGAAAATAGTATATTTTACCTTTTGCAGATTAGCTATCCAAAAGTGATTTTTGTTTCATTTTCGAAATTTCTTTGAAGAAAGTTATTAGATATACAAAATATAATATGCATTTTTTCCGATAAATCAAATAGACAAAATATTTATTATATTGTTTATATTAATAACTCTTTATATAAATATCAAATTGTAATATTTACTTCTGTAAATAAATTAAAACTGGTAAAGTTTGAAAGCTTAGACAAAGTAGAAATATTGTGACATATTTTGACTCTTCATCATGACCAGAGAAAAATATGAGATTGTTAGTATAGATCAGGAGCAACAGGACGGTGAAAAACTTTACCACATGCTATCCGATCGTAATATATGGTATTATCCTGACTAGCCCAAGAGATGGTTGAAAAATTCTCTCGGCTAACTTATCCGCTTGCCGGATTCTCTGATGGACGGAAGAAGGAATTGGCAAAGGATATGGTGTAGCGTTTAATCTGGAAAATCCAGCTCTATCCATATTATTGGATGAACGTTCACAATTAAGGACTTATAAAATAATCGGCTTTTGGAAGGGTAAAATATGAGTTTAAAAGGGGCAAAAGACCAAGAGCCCATACCATATCAGGTACTATTAGATGAAAACCGTGCTTTAAAAGATGAGATACAGAACCTTAGAGTGTGCCTGGAAGAAGCTGATGAACTCCGGCGAGCCATAAGTGAAAGGGAGCTTGAGAGTAAGAGGGCTGAGGAGACATTGGCTTTCGAAAGATCGCAGCTCCTGTCAATTTTCGATGGAATGGACGATGTGGTGTACGTGACCGATCCGTACACCTACGAGGTGCTGTATGCGAATAGAGCGATGAAGGAGAAGTTCGGCGGTGAACTCATGGAAGGGATTTGCTACCGGGAGTTCCAGCGGAGGGTTTCTCCCTGCGATTTCTGCACCAATCCGATTATTTTAAAGGAGAGGGATAAGCCCTACCACTGGGAGTATTACAACCCAACTGTGGACCGATATTTCATGATTATGGACCGGATCATCAAGTGGCCGGATGGTAGAGATGTGCGGTTAGAGATTGCGAAGGACATTACTGAACGCAAAAGAGCTGAAGAAGCCTTGCGGATTTCTGAAGAGAGATATCGTTCGCTGTTCAATTCAATCGACGAAGGCTTCAATATTATCGAGATGATCTTCGACGACAATGGAAAAGCAGTGGACCATCGGATCCTTGAGGCCAATCCGTCGCAAGAGAAGATGACAGGACTTAAGGATGTCGTAGGCAAGCGAGCTCGTGAGCTTCTCCCTAATTTCGAAGATTATTGGATCGAGAGCTTCGGCCAGGTAGCAATAACTGGCGAGCCAGTCCGGTTAGAAAACCGGATTGAAGAACTTGATCGCTGGTTTGACGTCTACGCTTCGCGTTTCGGGGGTGAAGGCAGCAGAAAAGTAGCTGTTGTTTTCAATGACATTACCCAGCGAAAATTGGCTGAAGAGGCACTGCACCAGAGTGAAAAGCGGTTGAACTTCGCACTCGAAACCATACACACCGGCGCGTGGGATCTCGACCTAGTGAATTATGATTTTTCCCATCGATCACTCGAGCACGACCGCATCTTCGGCTACGAGCAACTTCTCCCGAAGTGGACCTACGAAATGTTCCTCAACCACGTGTTGCCTGAGGACCGAGCGATGGTGGACAAAGAATTCCAGAAGGCTATAACCTCGGGTGGCGATTGGAGTTTCGAGTGTCGTATCAGGCGCGTGGATGGTGTAATCCGGTGGATCTGGGCAGCAGGACGGCACCAAGTAGATTATACCGGAAATGTTCGTTGGATGGCGGGGATAGTCCAAGACATTACAGAGCGCAAGCGGGCGGAGGAGACGCTGCGCGAGACTGAATTGAGTTGTAAGGTTGCCGAAGCTGTCGAGTCTGAACGGCAGCGGCTCTTTGATGTGCTGGAGACATTGCCGGTAATGATAGCTCTGCTAACACCTGACCATCGAATTGCCTTTGCCAACCGCAGTTTCCGTGAAAAGTTCGGTGAGTCAGAAGGTCTGCACTGTTATGAGTGTTGCTTTGGGAGCACCCAGCCCTGTGAGTTCTGTGAATCATATAAAGTGCTTGAAACCGGTCAACCTCACCATTGGGAAGTTACTACCCCAGAAGGAAGTGTGATTGATGTCTACAATTTCCCCTTTACTGATGTAGACGACTCTCCCATGATCCTCAAGATGGACATTGACATTACCGAGCGCAGGAAAGCAGAAGAAAAACTTCGGGATAGTGAGGAAAAGTACCGAAACATTGTAGAGACAGCAAATGAAGGCATACTCATAACCGACGATAAAGCCACAATCACGTATGTTAACCAGAAGCTAGTAGACATGCTAGGATATACCCTGGAAAATTTTATTGGTAAACCAATATGGGGTTTCATCAGTGAAGAATATAGACCTATTGTCAAACAAAATCTTAAAAAGAGGATGAAGGGTGCAAGTGGGAGTTATGAATTGAAATTGATACGTAAAGACGGCTCATCCCTCTGGACATTTCTAAATGCCAAACCTCTTCTTTCTAAGGACGGTAATTATTTGGGCGCTATGAGCATGCTAACTGATATTACTGAGCGCAAAAAAGCTGAAGAATCTCTGGCAAATATTGAGACTGCCCGTAAGAAGGAAATTCACCACAGAATAAAGAATAACCTTCAGGTAATTTCCTCCCTGCTGGACCTTCAGGCTGAGCAGTTCAAAAATCGGGTGAATATTAAGGATTCGGAGGTTCTTGAAGCCTTTAGGGAAAGCCAGGATAGAGTGATATCTATGGCTCTTATTCATGAAGAGCTTTACAAAGGTGGAGGGTTCGAAACACTAAACTTTTCTTCTTATATTCAGGAACTCGCAGAGAATCTTTTCGAGACATATAGCCTTGGAAGCTCCAATATTAGCTTAAAGCTGGATCTTAAAGAGAATATTTTATTTGACATGGATACTGCAGTCCCATTAGGAATAATTGTCAATGAACTTGTTTCCAACTCCCTCAAACATGCATTTATAGGCAGAGATAAAGGAGAGATTCTGATCAAACTCAGTCGAGAAGAAAATGAAGGATGTATAAAAAGTGTAACCGAAGATTGTAAGAGTACCAGCTTCATTCTCACTGTTTCAGATGATGGTGCAGGTATTCCAGAAAATCTTGATATTGAAGAGCTTGATAGTCTTGGGTTTCAACTTATAACTTCCCTTGTAGACCAATTAGGTGGGAAGTTTGAATTGAAAGGGAACACTGGCACAGAGTTCACTATGAGATTCACAGTGATAGAGAAAGATGATCTTACTCAAGTTGACTTAAAACCACAGGAAAATGAGTAAAAAGTTTAGTGCGAGAGATGCGATTCGAACATACGAACTCCTGCGAGACCAGGCTCTAATTCCATTAACATCTCCATAATACAAGTATAAAAAATGGATATAAGTATAAAAGATGGTATTTATAGTTTTAAGATGAGCTCAATGTTAAACCTTCTTCTTTCATAAAGCAAGTCAATGGATTCAAATGCTCATAATCTGAGTAGTTACCGTCAACTGTACAGAATACATAATCACCACTCTTCCTACCATAATTTATCTTCTCCCAAAGGCCAAAGGTACTGTTTTCAGCATCATTCAAAATTGCAGAGTATCTCACTCCGACAATAATCATCCTAGGCTACAGCACTCTGCCACCGAGTTCATTATGTGATCTAGAGTTAGCAATAACTTAATCCTGATTCTTTTTTAGATAATTAATTTGATAGTATATATAGTGGATCAATTCTTCAAACTTATTAATTTCAGATAGATAATTTTCATACGTATGGAGTTTAGTTTTTTGTTCCTGAGTAGTGGCATTTTTTCTATATTCTTCTATAAGGGGAGTTATTCTCGTTTTTGCAATGTCCAATTCGGTTTCAAATCCATTCCTGATTTGGATAGCAAAAGCATCTAACAGGTTTTTTTCCATATACAGATATGTCCTGCGAGATCCTGGCTTGTATATCCTTTTTATGCTCCAAAATTGTTCAATATTTTTAATCTTAAGGCTGATAGAAGCAAGACTATATCCGGTTCTCTGTGCTAATTCCTCCATACTTATTTCATTTGATTCAAAGTTAAGTATCGATAGGATTTGTGCAGTGATATCATCAACCCCATAGCCTTTAAAAATCTCATGACCGATGTCAATTATCTTTTCTTCAATATCCTTCATTTTTCTCACTCATGAATCGGAGTATTTCTTATCAAATATTAGGAGATAGATAATCAGGCTGATACCAGTTTTAATCCGCCAATACCAATGACAATTAATCCAATAAAGAAGATTCGTGTTATATTCATTGACTCATTGAAAAGGAGTATTCCCAATACTGTTGTCCCAATAATACCAATACCTGTCCAAACTGCATAAGCTGTTCCAACAGGCAATGTTCTCAAAGCTCTTTCCAATAAATACATGCTTAAAATCAAAGTAATGACCGTAAATACCACTGGATAGAATCTGGTTAATCCGTTACTGTATTTTAATCCGATTGCCCATCCGGTTTCAAATAATCCTGCAATTATTAAAATTATCCATTCCATGATTATTCCTTTCACAGCTTTTAATAATTATTAAAAGCTGTTGATGTTAAATTTGTATTTATACATTTTGGAAAAGAATTCGTTTAGCTCACAGTAAGAAATCAAAATAAACTTGAGCAAAAAGTCAAAACACGGTTATGCAATAAAAACTACACAAGCTCGTACCTTTTCCGGCTTCGTATATGCCAGTAGATCAGTTCGAGGGGTGGGACTCGAGCTCACGGGATCCTTCGATACCAGATCTTAATTCTACCGCCTTAGAAAAGCATCTTGCCACAACTTAAAAGAAACGTAAAAAACCAAAATAGTTATAGGATTAATTAAAAAAAGTTAAATGCAAGAGGTGCGATTCGAACGCACGAACTCCTACAAGACTGGACTCTGAATCCTATATGAAATACGATACTGGATTTAGACATATTTTTATATAATGCCGTTATATTACTTTTATGAAAAACCCTCCCGAGTTTACGGAAAAGAATAGAGAAATTATTGACGATTATATACGTTATGCTGTCTTAGCTGGGAAGAAAGAAAAGTCGATTCTTGGGGAACAGTGGAGATTAAAAGCATTTGTCGAGTTCATGAAAAATGAACCTCTTAATACAGTTGAAAAGAAAGATTTAGAGAATTTCATAATTCACCGCAAAAAGACATGCAGTAAGACAACTGTGCACAATAACTTTTTGACCCTAAGAACTTTCTTTCAATGGCTAAAGCCTGGCAATGATTTTTTTACGGGAATCAAAAGCAAGCAACCCAAAAATAACTTACCTGTAGATGAAGTCCTTTTATCTAGAGATGTCCTTACTCTACGGGATGCTGCAAACAATCAGAGGGATAGGGCTTTAGTTATGGTACTCTGGGACTCCGCAACAAGAAAAGGTGAACTATTGAACATAAATATAGGACATATCCAGCCTGATAAATACGGAGCTACAGTTATTGTTGACGGAAAGACGGGGAAAAGAAGAATAAGGCTTATCGATAGCGTCCCAGACCTGCAGCTTTATCTAAATATTCATCCCCTCAGGGACGATCCTAGCGCGCCTCTGTTCATTACAGATAGGAAATATAATGGAAATTACAGAAGGCTCAATGAACAAACAGTAAACAATATGCTAAATAGCCTCGCAGATAAGGCTGGAATAAAAAAGAATGTTTATCCTCATGCATTTCGACATGGTCGGTTAACAGATCTTGCTAAAAGAGGATTTAATGAGATGGAATTAAGAATATTTGCAGGTTGGACTAAGGAGAGCAACATGCCTGCAACATATTTACATCTTTCAGGTGCAGATATTGAAAAGAAATTGCTTGCTAAGAATGGAATTATTGAAGACGATAGTAAGGAAAGAGAGGAAGAACTTAAACCTGCAGAATGCCCTCGATGCAAAACCAAGAACCCTGTAGGTGCAAAGTATTGTTATATATGTTCAATGATCCTAGATCACAAACTTGCTGTAGATGTCCAAGACATAAAGACCGTAACTGTTGGACAGGCAGACAATACTATGATGTTAGAACTTTTAAACCTCGTGAAGAAATTCAACGAAACACAATAAATGCGTTCAATCTAGTGAGGATGTAAATTTGTTAATTTAAACATTTATAAAATAACAGTTCAAAAGGGTTTTCAAGCTGAGTGAGACGTTTAATGCATTCCAATGGCACTCAGCTAAGCGATTTTTCAATTTTTTCGATAATATGCTGATAACCATAGAAATTCAATAAATCATATAATACAACTTTAGAGTCATCAGAAATGTTCTCTAAAACCGAGGGTATTTTAATTTTATCCTTAGCCATTACCTCGCTTATGTTTCTTAGCTCGCTTAAAATTAATTCATCTATTATGTCTACGTCGTCTTCTGATTTCTTCTTAGAATATTCTTCAATAATCTTTTTTGAGTTTTGTGCAAATGTTATTTCTGTGGTGGAAGCAGTGCCATCAAATATGTCTTGATAATAAAAATGCTCGAATAGTAAATCTAGATATAATCTATTAAATGTCTTATTTTGATCTCTCATCAAAGAAAGTATTTCTTCCATTTCCAGACACATATTTTGATACTCATCGGGCGTTTTCAAGATTGCTTCTATTTCTATTTTTGATAATTCCGGAATATTTTCTCTGAACTTCATATAAAAACTCTTTATCCAAGGTATTGGTTCGAGAGGGAATAAGCTCGGGTTTTGAGATCTATTTCTTTTTATTGCTTGGATAGCGTTGTCTCCAGTGGGTTTACTTCTCTTTCTTTCTCTCGCCTCTTCGCTGTAGCAACCACATACTCGCCAAGCATATTCTTCAAGGATTTCGTCATTTTTCTGAGCTAACTCTTCCATTATTTCCCGGAACCTCTTTTTAGGCAGTTCAACATTAAGCTTGCCCTTAATATGTTTAGCATTACACTCATTTAGAAGTTCTTCGATGCGTTGTTCTTTTTTAAAACCCTTATCGTGGTTGAAGATTTCTCGAGCACGGGAATGTAACGTTTTAATATCAGTATTCATGCATGCATTAAAAAACGAGGTTGATAACCTCAATAGAACAAAGAAGTAAACATAACGCAAAGACTTTTTATCAATACCAAATTTGCGGAGGAGAATAGCTAAGGATTTTTCATATTCATTTAATTGTATATCATGGAGCTGAGAGCGAATACTTTCCAAATTTAGGACGCTTGTTATATCCCATAAGTTATACTTACGCCGACCTTTTTTAGTTTTCGTCGGTACGATACACTCATGGTCTTCTAACTCGTGTAAGTGTCGATTAATGTTTCCCTGATTTGCTTTTTCATCTTTTTTGTTTAATTTCTCTCTAATTTTTGACTCTTCAAGTGGTCCATTATTTTCAAGAATATATATTATGATTTTTTGTTTTACGCCGCTTTGCGATATTTCTCCTTTTTTTCTTGCCATATTGTATGATATGTATTGAGGGTATTTAAAATATATGTTATCACAATGGTCTTTGATTAGCAGAGATATTTTGTATGTAGCTATTGAATATTTAGTACATATATGTAATTTATTTCTAAAAAATCCTAGAAATAGCTTTTATAGAAAATCCGCGTACAATTAGACGTGATTAAAATGAATATATCACTTGGACAACGGAAAATTCAAAAAACGGGTTACAGTTTTCTTTGCCCTTTGCCCACAATATGGATAAGAAATGTCAATCTCAACCAGAGTAGCTCAGTGAACATTGAACTAATGGATGACAATTCGTTAAGAATTACACCCAGCTCGACAGGCCCTGCAAGATCTGAGAGAGCCGAGTGTACTACACCCAACAAAAAGTAAAGGTGCAGATAATGAATTCAATTACTACAAATTATTTATCATTTTCCTCTTATGCGAAACAAATCTATACAACAAAAAAGGAAGCCGTAGACTTTCTGGAAAACTCTTTAGACCCCTATGAACATGCTATAGGAGTTCTGATTAAAAAGTATGCGGGGGTGTCAAACTCTGAGTAAAACAACAACTTTTGATTTCAATACTATACGAAATTATGAGTTTTCCTTTGCTTTAATTTTAGAGGGAGGAGAAAGTTTATGAACTCTTTCTTTGAGGAAGATGATGATATACTTCCTCCAGAGCCTGACCTTTCTCAGTACATCGATGCTAGCATTTTTGAACAGCATTGTAAAGCCTGCAGACATAGAATAATAGAAAGACAACAGGCAAGAAAACACAAACCTCAGACATTCAAGAGGGGAAAATAAATGTCCCTTTCTTCAGGAAATACTGATCCAGAGGAGTTTAAAAAGTTCCATCAGTTATTAACAAAAGGCAAACATGATTATCAGCCTTTTTATTTTCCTTTGGTCAAAAAAGGAAAAGACCCATTACCTGGAATAAGCTGGAAGAATAACAGAAAAACGTTTTCTGAAGCTTACAGCCTAATGGAAAAGGGATTTAATATCGGTATTGCAAGCACGGATAAAGATAACCTCTGCATAGTTGATATAGACAATCTGGAGGCAGTAGGAGAAGCTAAAACAACCTTAACAGTAAAATCCAGAAAACAAATTGGAAGGCACTGTTTTTATTTTACTGATGACGAACCAGCACAGGGGGAAGGTGCAATATTTAAAAACAGTGCTAAACAGAACATAGCAACAGAGAAAGCAGGAGAAGTTCGTGCAAACTGGCAGTATGTTGTATGTTCGGGGTCATTCGTTCCTTGTTCAGAAGAGGAAATTAACAGGATTCCAGAGGAAGACCGCATACATGCTGGAAAGTACAGGCTCTGTTTAAAGTCTGATGTCTCGAATATAACTTATGAAGAGTTACCGGAAATATACAAGGCAACGCTAGAAGAAAGAAGAGCAACTGAAGTAGTTGCTAATATAAGGAAAATAGAACAAAGGCAGTCTAAAAGCTGGGAGCAGGGGCAAAAAAATAAAAGTGCTCTGTTTGGTCTGGATATACATGATGTTACCGGAAGGAGCAACCAACCTGGGAAACGTTTTGAAATGTTTGCTGAGTTGCATGGTTCTGAAACGGGTAAAAATGCCAGCATTTCCGGGGATGTTTTGCACTGTTGGCGGCATAATGTCAGCCATAATGCTATAACTTATCTGGCGGTAGCCTCTGGGGTTTCTACATGTTCTAGGGCTGGCTTTCCACATGGTGGGGGAAGTTCAGGAGTAGACATAGAAGACCCATATACTCAGTTTACTATCTGGAAATATGCTAAAGATCATGGATATATTCCAAAAAGCGATCCTATACCCTCTAAAGCATTAATTTACTGCGCACTGAATCAGAAGCTATGTACAAAGGAAGAAATAACCGATGGCTGGAAGCTCCCGGTATCTATCTATAACAAGGTTCTGGAAGACTGCAAGAAGGAGGGAATAGAGACTGGAAGACAGCCAACAAAAGAAAAGAAAGGAAAACAGAAAATCAGTGAAGTTAGACCCGAAAAAATAAGCGTTCCTTTTGACGTAGTTGCAGAGCATATATTGAAGAATAATCATATTTTTTCAATGAGGGACAATAGGCAAATATACCTTTACAAAGACGGAGTTTACAAAAGCGAAGGCACTGAAGCAGTTTTAGATACTAAAATCAGGAACGTACACAATGAATATTATGTAAAATATTGGAATGAAGCTAACCCTGGATTTCCTTTAACTCATGTTTCAAAAGCTACGGCAAAATATGTAAGTGAGGTGCTGGCCTATATAAGATCTTATACTCACATTACACGTGACAGTATCGAAGAAAACCAGGACAAATATATTAACCTGAAAAACGGGCTTTTCAATCTTGAAACGTGGGAACTTAAACCCCACACACCGGATATAAAATTGATTAGACAAATTCCGGTTTTCTATGACAAAGATGCAGAATGTCCTCAAATAAGCAAGTTTTTACATGATATAGTTTCAGAGCCGGATATAGATTTGTTGTGTGAGATTGCAGGCTATTGTTTAACTACGGATTGCTCTCATCAAAAGGCGTTCATGCTCTATGGTGTCGGCTCAAACGGTAAAAGCGTGTTTCTTGCACTGTTAGAGGCGCTTGTTGGCGGAGAAAATACCTCCGCGGAGAGTCTGCAAAAACTTGAGTTCGATAAGTACAGGACCGCAAAACTATATGGAAAGCTGGTTAATATTTGTGGAGATATTCCTGACAGCAAAATGCATAAATCGGAAGTCTTCAAGAAGTTGACCAGCGGACTAGATCTGATAGACGGAGAGAATAAATATCAGGACTCTTTTCAGTTTCGCAATACAGCTAAGCTCGTTTTCTCAGCAAATGTGCTGCCAGAAGGGAAGAAAGATAAGGCATATTACCGCAGATGGGTTTTAGTTCGGTTCCCTAATAATTTTGAAGGTGGGAAGGAGGATAAAACGCTAATTACGAGGCTAAAAGATCCTGAAGAACTTTCGGGTTTTCTTAATCTTGCCCTTCAAGGACTTAAAAGACTTAAAGAAAATGGGAAATTCTCAAACGATAAATCTGTAGAAGATACTCAAAGGGAATATGAGTTTAATAGTAATCCAATAGCTGCTTTTATGGACGAGTGTACGAAAGGTAGCCAAGAAGATATAGATGCTATAATCCTTTACAGCACTTACGTGCTATGGGCTGAAGTCAACGATAAAAGGGTAACGCCTTTTAATCAATTTGGGAAAGAACTTAAAAAGTTAGGTTATGAAAATTACAGAGACAACGAGCCGGGGAAAAACTGTAGGAAAAAAATTACCCATTGGTGCAATATAGAAATCATTAAAGAGGCACAGGACAGGCTTAATTGGAAAAAAGACATAGAAGCCTGTCCTAAATATTTATTGGCGACTGATGCTGAAAAAATGCAATTAGGACAGGATGGACAGGCTTTACCCCTTCCTCAAACTTGTCTGGTAAATAAACCCTACTGTCATTCTTGTGTTTATTACACTGAAGATGCGAACATAAAAGGTAAAAATGAGAAAAAAATAGAAAACTCACTAACAAATAACCTTTATGCTTGTCCTAAAATGCATTTTTTCGATAACAAGAGAGTTAGGACAGGCTCACAGGATATACACATAGACGAGCCTGTCCTGACGCAAAAAAAGCTAATTTCTGAGCAACAAAATGAAGAATACAGTATGAAAAACCTAGAATATATCACGTCTTTCAGAGCTGATTTAAAAAAATTGGTGAGTAGTAGTCATAATCATTCAGTTGATAATATACCGAGTTTATTGGATGAGTTCAATAGAAGATATCCGGGATATAAACAGGTGTTAGGAAATCAGACTTTACTAGATGAAGCCGAAAGGCTCAGTAAATGGGGGTGGGAGTAATTACTTTCCTCTTCCTTTATAGTACAATTTCTTCTCTATGTGTTAACGCCGTGAACCTTATCAACTTATAAATAAAATGTTATGTCATATAAGAACCACTTGTATATAAAGAGAAAATATGAAAACCGATAACAATAGCCCACTAGTTCCTCTAAATTTCTCCTCTAGGGATTCACTGTTAAATGCTAATTCTGAATTAATCGGACAGCTGCAGGATAGACTAAAAGCTAAACGTTTCAGGCCTCAGGAAGGAGATGGTACAAAACTTGCGTATATTAGGGTATACCTCCAAGCTCTTCAGGTCCAAAATACAATTCTAAAGGATACTGAACTAGACGAAATCAAAAACGAAATCGAAGAGCTCAAAGAAGCTTTGAAATGTCAATCTAAAAGTAAAGCATGAATTAAAAGAGCTCGCTTTAGGGGCTTAAAATATGAGATTGCAACAGATGAGAAGGGAAGTACAAGAGCTCAGGAAAGCCATAATACCACCAAATAGATCAAGCGAAAATTTATTGCCCACTCCTGAGTTCTTGCGATGCTCTAAAGAGCTTGAGATGGCACAGGCAAGATCTAGGCAGCGGTTAATAGATAATGGAATATCTGAATCCGAACTACTTGAACGCGAACGCAGGGGCTTAATCTGTGATGCTGAAGTCATGAAAGTACGTCATAATTTGTTAAGGGCTGCATGGAACGCAAAAAATTTGGATGATCCACAAATAAAAATTAATTATCTTTTCGATTGCCCGGTAGAGGTTGAGAATTACAAAAAAGCATTTGATAAAATGAATGCGTTATTAAACAAAGATAGAACTCCTGAAGTTGTTAACGCAGAGAAAGAATTATTTCAAATAATGCAAGACGCAGGTAGATGAGGTTTTATTATTGTCAGTCTACTCTGTAAAAACCATTTTTTAATAAATCTTTAGCATAGTTTTTGTATTTTCGGTTGTATACTGCTACGCAGTTGACGATTTCAGAATAAAATCTCTATACTTTTATGTCAGAAGAATTTAAGTATTGATGTCAATGCTAACCTAGCAAAGAGAAATATGATCGGTACAAATACATAAGAAGAATTTGATGCTGAAATTTAAAGACTGGTGAATAAATGACCCCTGAACTTGTTAAATGTCCTCGCTGCGGGTACAAGTACCGCACAGATGTAAAAAAAGTTATTGAAGACGGGGAAACTGTTGCAGTACGCCTCGGATTTTCTGATATTAAAAAGCTATTAAGCCGAAAAACTACCAAAAGCCTGAATTTAGACCTTATCTGCCCCAATTGTAAGAAAGAATTTGAATGGAAAGTGAAAACGTGACTGAGGAAGAGGTTGAGAGCACAGGTGATGAGGAAGATATTCCTTTTATTCCTACCGAGCCCAATTCTTTCTGGAAGAAGAATGCTGAAAAGATAGTAGGGGAATCTATTTCGGTTGTGGAAGATACGGCAAAACAGTTTGTTGTCGTCACAGGGCTACTTCAGGGGATCTATTTTCACGCAATCACATTTTCTGATATCAAAGGTACAGGGGGATACTCGACCTTAATATACATGGCTCCTCTTATTCTATGGTTTTTGAGCCTTATTTTTGCAGTGATGGTTCTTCTCAGGAATAGATACATGATTAACATAAATTCTACCAGTGACTCAAAGGAAAAATTCGAGGAAATGGTAAACACTAAGTACACGTATATCCAGATTTCAGGTGGGTTCTTGGTTCTCAGTTTTTTGGCACTAGCTATTGCTGTTTTGCATTACTTGGATATTGTCCCTATTGGGACATCGTGAGTTGATATCCTTTAATTTTGTATTTTAAGTTCCAAGCTTTATCTTTATTAAACAAACTTAGCCTTTTATAGATATTATCGGATTTATAGCAGCCTCTATTAATTTTTCAGATATGTTTTATTATACTTAATTTATAATATCTGCTTTAAATTTATTATGTTCAAATAGTGGTTGGTGGTTTTTTGGAGTATTCTCCTCTCTATTTTCAGATTACCCGATCCCTGAATTTCCTTCTTATCCTATCATGCCTCAATTCTGGAGGATGGGGATGTTGTAGCAAGCAGTGATTTCGAACTCAGACAAGATTTGAGACTTCATCAGGT
This sequence comes from Methanosarcina horonobensis HB-1 = JCM 15518, assembly GCF_000970285.1. NCBI lineage: Archaea > Methanobacteriati > Methanobacteriota > Methanomicrobia > Methanosarcinales > Methanosarcinaceae > Methanosarcina > Methanosarcina horonobensis. Next base: position 1,636,297 of record NZ_CP009516.1, read on the forward strand.
GCTTAAAAGTATAGAAAGGGCAGTTACTGAAAGTCCAGAGGAATCAAAGAGACAGAACGAGAAAATATAATCATGGGAAGTAAGGGAGAGAAGAGCCAAACATTGAATTTGAGAAAATGTTCTACAACAGAGTGCTTTCTAAAGGACTCAGCGATTATTTCAACAAATCAATAAGGAAGTTCAAGGTAAAGCATATTGAGGAGTCGTCTTTTACCCTTGATTTAAAAAATTTCTAAATATTTTCCACCATTTTCTATTTTTCTCCTCCCTCATTTCCGCTGTTTTCCTCTCAGCCCTCAGCCCAATTTTTTCTTCCCTTTTTTCCTCCATTTTTCCTTCTAATCTTTCAATATCTTTTCTTGCCATCTCTATATATGGAGATCCTAACTTCTCAAATATTTCAAACGCAGTGGAAGAAGCTTGAATGGCAAGTTTATATTCTTCTCTCTTTTCGTATATTCTCCCTATCTGCCCTAATGTTGATGCAATTCCGCTTTTGTTCCCCAATTCTTCAAACATTACCAGTGCTTGGTTAAACTTTTTCATCGCTTCTTCATAGTTGCTCTGATTCTGATGAATCATTCCAATCGCGTGCAGAATTGCTGCAATTTCCCCTTTATCTCCCAACTCCTCTTGAATTTTCAGTGCTTGGTTAAACTTTTTCACTGCTTCTTCATAGTTGCGTTGATCCTGATCAATCATTCCAAGCACGTGTAATGTTTTCGCAGCTCCATTTTTATCCCCAAGATCTTCAAAATATTTCAGGGCTTCATTTAAATTTTTCGCTGCTTCTCCATAGTTTTCCTTCTCTTCATGAATAATTCCAAGTATGAAAAATATCTGTTCGATTTCACTTTTGTCTCCTAGTTCTTCTTTAATTTCCAGAGATTGGTTACATAATTTCACTGCATATTCATAGTTTCCCTGGAGATAATGAATTTTTCCAAGCGCGTACAGTATTTGTGAAATCTTACTTTTGTCCCCTAATTCTTTAAATATTTGTAGAGAATGTTTTAACTTTTCAAATGCTTCTTTATAGTTTCCACAATGCTGATCAATCAATCCAAGCTGGCACATTGCTACTGCAATTCCGTGTCTGTTCCCCACTTCTTCTGCAATTTCCAGAGACTCGTTATACTTTTTGATTGCTTTTGCATATTCATTCTGAAGATAGTAGATATTCGCAAGCTTGTAAAATGCTGACCCAATTAAGTATTTATTCCCCAGTTCCTCTGCACTTTTTAGAAATTGGCTATAGTTTTTAATCGCTCCTTCATAATCTCCCTGGTCCTGATGAATAGATCCAAGCTGGTCTGATGTTACTGCAATTCCACTTTTGTCCTCTAGTTCTTCAAACATTTTTAGGGCTTGGTTATAATTTTTTACTGATTCCTGCAAATCACCTAGAATGTAGTGAATATTTCCAAGTTGGTGTAATGTATCAGCGATTTCTTTTTTGTTTCCCAGCTCTTCAAATTTATCCAGACACTGGATATAAATTCTCCCTGCTTCTTCATAATTTCCATGTAGAAAATGAATATTTCCAAGCCTATCAAGCGTCGTTGCAATATCACTTATGTTTTTTAGTTCCTTTTTAATTTCTAAGGATTTACTATAACTGTCTATAGCCCCTTCATAGTTATTTTGTTTAAAATTCGCTTCACCGAGACGATCTAATAATTCCATGATTTCTATTTTGTTTTCAACTTCCGGATATATTTTTAGAGAATCTTCATACATACTTACTGCTTCTCTGTAGTTACCTTCTTTGTAGTGGATCCTTCCAAGCTGGTATAATATTTTTGAAATTCCTCTTCTGTCTCCTATTTCTTTTTTTAATTTCAGGGATTGTTTATACATTTTTGCTGCTTCTTCATATTTCCCCTGTGAATAATTTAAATTTCCAATTTGGAGCATTGTTATTGAAATTCCGTATTTATTTCTCATCATTTCTGAAATTTCGAGAGATTGGTAATAGTACTTTTCTGCTTCTTCATAATTTCCTTGATCCTGATAAATCATCCCAAATGAATGAAATACTTCTGAAATTCCACCCTTATCTCCAAGTTCCTCAAATATTTCCAGAGCTTGGTTATACTTTTTCATGGCTTCTTCGTAATTTCCCTGATGATAATGAACGCTTCCAAGCTGGTAAAGTGCTCCTACAATTATATCCTTGCTTCCTATATCTTTTTGAATTTCAAGAACTTGGTTATATATATTCATCGCTTCTTCATATTCTCCTCTATGCTCATGGACTATTCCGATATGATTCAATAATAGCGAAACTCCTCCTTTGTTTCCTGACTCTTCACATGTATTTTTTGCTTGGTTATATATTTTATATGCTGTTTTCACATCTCCGAGACGATCAAAAATCATAGCAAGGGAAACTTCAGCGACCATTTTTTCTTCATCAGAAACTGTTTTAATGGATTCATTCAAGAGACTCATTGATAGTTCAATGTAACCCCAACGGATTAGAGCATCTACAATTGTTAATACAATATGAGAGGCACATTCCCATTCCTCTGCTTGAAAATAGTAATCTCGCGCTCTCAGAATATCCCATATGTTTTTATTTTGATCTGCAAGATTTTCGTAATATTTGGCGGCTCTAAGAAGTAACTTCTTTTTATCCAATGTTTCTTCTTTCAGCTTATTCTGAGCGAAATCTCTAACAATTGTATGTTCAGTATAAACTTTTCGATTATACACTTCTTCCTTTGAAAATAAACCCCGTTGGATTAGTTTCTGCAGTAGTTCTCCAACAAAAGGACTTTCATCAATTTCATCTCCTATAATCCACGATAAAGCTTCAACAGTGACTGCTTCTTCATAAACTGAAGCGTAAAGAAAAAGTTTTTTAGTATCTGAATCCAGTTTCGAAAAAGATTTCTCCAGTAGAGTAAACTCAATTAATTCCTTTTTCAGAGATTGTAGGTCCAGTAGTAAGTCATCTACACCTTGAACAGAAGCAAGCCTTGCAAACTGTCCAACTGCCCAGGGGTTTCCACCTATTACATCATAGAGCTGCTTCTTTTTCTGGAGATCAAGAGTTGCAAGTTCATTATAATTATTCATCAGCCAGTTAGTCTGAGGGAAATGGAGTTCGGAAAGAGAAATATGTTCAATGCTTTCAGACAGCTTGCTTTCCATAGGATCGAAATCATAACGAGATGTTATGATGACTTTTGTATTGCTGATGGTGTTGTTCAGGAGGTACAGAATGAATGCTTTAAGTTCAGGGTTTTGAATTTCATTCCTGTCCTCGCTCAAGCAGTCTTCAAAACTGTCGAATATTATTAAGAAACGAAAATGGTTAAGTATACCTACTAGTACAGAGCTTTTAACCTCAAAAGATACCTGCTGATTGATAATCTGGCTAAGCTCATACCTTCCGTTCATTATAAGAAAGTCGTTTACCTTAGTAAGAATATCTTCGGGTCTGGTACTCGAAGTACATTTCATTCCAAAAGTTCCGTCAAAGTACTCACCCATCTTTTGCTCAAATCTGGTTGCAAAAGCAGTTTTCCCTATACCGCCAAAGCCATGAATAATTGCAGCTCTTTTTAAATCGGACTTAAAACATTTTTCAAGAATATGAAGCTCTTTTCTTCTGGCAACAAAACCCTTGTTCATCCTAGGTATATCTAACAATAACTTAGGTTTTATTGCAAATTCTGTGGGCTCTGGTTTAGAGTCTTTCACTTGTATACAATTATAATCTGATAGGTACAGCACCGGCGTTCCAAAATCAAAGCCATTACTCTTTTCCGAGATATTTATTTCAATCCGGGCTTCTTTTAAAGCAAGGTCTACAGTTTTTCCGCTTGCAATTGTCTTATAAAAAACAGATGCAAATTTTATTGCTATATCATCAAGTACTGAATATTGCATTGCCACGACAGCAGGAATTCCCTTTTTGGAAAGCATACTGGCTACATCATCAAAAGCTTCTTTATTTGAGCCTTTGGCCGATTCACAAGAACTAAGAACTACAAGCCTTATACCCATGTCTGAAAAGAGCTCAGCAAGAGTAATATTGTCTTCAAGCTTTGCTTTCCTGTCTTCGGTCTCGAGTATAAGATATCCTTTTCCATCAATGTTAGTCCCGTGTCCAGTGAAATGCACTATGTGATAGTTTCGCTCATTCAAGTAATTCTGGATGGTTTCAACAGTCGCGTCTTCTGTAAAATCCACTCTTATCTTATGGTCTCTTTGGAGCTTGTCCACAGCTTCTAGAATGATTTTCTGTTCTTTTTCAATGTTCAGGGGAGTAATCTTGGTATCATCTGGACTTGAGATTACTACAAGCATTCGGAGAATGGAATCCAGAGGCTTAGATTCTGTCTTCTTTATCCCAACCGGAAGCCTTGAGAGCAAAAACCTTCTCTTTGTGATTAAAAAGTCATCTTCGTCGTGGAGATATTCCCATGGTAATGCTGCAATATCAGGAACATCTTCACCGAATCTCATGGAAATCCTGAGCCCACAATTTTCATCCTGTGATTCTCTGGAACGTTTGTCGAAATAATCTCCCAGTTCTCCCGAAAATACAGTATTGTACAACATTTTTCCAAATTCTATATGAGTTATCTCCTCAGGCTGAGGTCTTGGAACTATAGCTTTCTTCTCAAGTTGATCCAGCATTTGAATAAGTTTAAGATCATGTCTGAGTTCAAAACTCTGAGTAACTTTAGTATCTCCGTTTTCCAAAATTGAAGCCCTATATAGATTATGTGAACCTTCAGGTTCTTTTGTAATCTGCAGATCAAGAGAATAATAGTCCAGAATAATCACCTTTTCAGAAAAAAACGTCTGAAATTATCAAATTTATAGTTATTGTTTCTTGCCCGAATTAAAATATAAAAGGAAATTGTTTTCTATGAAAAACAAGGTATAGATAAAAATTTTAAGCTGACAATCTGGTCACAGGGGAAAGAAGAAAAAAATGAAAACTGAATAACCCTCTGCCCTTCTTATCTCGGAAAATGCAATAGAGTGAAAATAAATCTCTTGAAGCAGCCCCGTAGCAACAACAAATTGTTTTGCCGTATCCTTTACAGCCGAAATAGATTCTCCAACAAGCTTTTCAGCGTTCCTCTCCCAGAAAGGATCGGGTTCGGCGGGAACAAAAGGAATTTCTTCCTCACCACCCTCGCCTTCAATTTTCCTTTCAGTCACACCTTTACTTCCCACTCGAATTATTTCTTACAATTGGGGAAGGCAATGTCTATATACTGACTTTTAGGAGCTCTTTGCCTGAAATCTTATTAATACTAGGAAAATCTAAGCGCACTACAACCGTTTCACCGTCTTCAACAATTTTTTTCTGTATCTGAGTAATATTTGTACCAACAAAAAGGGCATTTGATGAATTCAGAAATCATCTTTCAGCAGCCTCAAATACACATAAAATTCTTCTTTTCCTATTTTATCTCGTAACTTGGAAAGGTATCCTACAACAATTTCCTTCTTTGGTGAATTCAGTTGCTTGAAGATTGAATAAGAATTGAGATAATTCTTGAGAGCACTATAATATTCTTCCTTTTCTACATCTATTATTCCTATACTAAGCAGTGCAATTGCAATCCCACTTTTGTTCCCTAGCTCATTAAATTTTTCCAGAGACAGATTATACTTTCTTACTGCTTCGTCATAGTTTCCCTGACGATAATGAATCATTCCAAGCTGGTGCAGCGTACCTGCGATTTCTTTTTTTTGCCCTAACTCTTCTGCGATTTTTAGAGACTGGTTATACTTTTTCATCGCTTCTTTGTAGTTTCCCTGGTACTCATGAGTCATTCCTATCTGATGGAGTATTTGTGCAGTTTCGCTTTTGTCTCCTAACTCTTCATTAATTTTTAGGGCTAGGTTATATTTTTCCGCTGCTTCTTCATAGTTGCCTTGAAGAAAATGAATATTTCCAAGCCCGTGCAGTGTTTGTGTAGTTCCCCTTTTGTCCCCTAGCTCCTCTTTAATTTTTAGGGCCAGGTTATATTTTTCCACTGCTTCTTCGTAGTTGCCCTGATTCTGATAAATCACACCAAGCTCATGCAATGTATATGCAATTCCGCTTTTGTCTCCTAACTCTTCATTAATTTTTAGGGTTTGGTTATACATTTTAACTGCTTCTTCGTAGTTCCCCTGATCCTGATAAATCACACCAAGCTGGTGCAATGTACTTGCAATTCCGCTTTTGTCTCCCAGCTCCTCGTCAATTTTTAGGGCTTGATTATACATTTTAACTGCTTCTTCGTAGTTCCCCTGATCCTGATAAATCATACCAAGCTGGCGCAATGTACATGCAATTCCGCTTTTGTCTCCCAGCTCCTCGTCAATTTTCAGGGACTGTTTGTATAATTTAAATGCCTCTTCGTAGTTTCCCTGATCCTGATAAATCACGCCAAGCGCATGAAGAACTGCAGCAACCCCTTTGTTATTCTCCCTTTTCTTAAATTTATATTTGAGGTTATTATATAATTCCAATGCTGTACTTAAATCTCCAATGCGATGATAAATTGTCGCAAGGGTATACTCGACATTTAATTTTGTATCACCTGATGTCGTATCGATAGAATCGTTTAACAGGCTCATTGCAAGTACGATATATCCCCCGCGGATCAGATAATTTACTGTATTTTCTACAATTGCATTTGCACTTTCCCACTCTTCTGCCAGGAAGTAGTAATCTCGCGCCTTCAGGTAATCCCAGATGTTTCGAATTTGAAAAAACAGATTCTCATAGTATCTGGCAGCTCTGATGAGAAGTTCTTTTTTGTCCAGTCCATCTTCTTCGAGTTTCTTCCGTGCAAAATCTTTTACAATGGTGTGCTCAAAGTAAACATTCTTGCCGTTATCCAGTTCTTTTGAGATGAGACCCCATTGAAGGAGTTTCTTAAGAGGTTCTCCTACAGAAGAACTTTCATCTTTTTCATCTCCTATAATCCAGGATAATGCCTCGATTGGAATGGATTCTTCGTAGATTGAGGCGCACTGGAGCAGTTTTCTTGCTCTTTGATCCAGTTTGGAATATGACTTGTCCAGCAGGGTGAACTCGATAAGCTCTTTTTTTAGGAGTTGAAGGTCCAGCAGTAAATCGTCCACTCCCTGACTGGAGGCAAGCACTGCGAATTGGCCTATTGTCCAGGGATGCCCTCCTATGGCATCGTATATTTCCTTTTTCTTTCTTATTCCCAGATATGTCAGTTCCGTAAAATTATTCATTAGCCACATTGTCTGAGGAAAATAGAGTTCAGGAAGGGAAATATGTTCGATTCCTGAGGCTAGCCTGCCTTCAAGGGGATCAAAGTCATAGCGGGTTGTAATAATAAATTTTGAGTTTCTGGTTGTGTTGTTAAGGAGATACTGGATGAATGTTTTAAGTTCGTGGTTTTCAATATCGTTCCTGTCTTCATTCAGACAATCTTCAAAGTTGTCGAAGATAACAAGGAACCTTATCTGATTCAATATCGTAACCAGTAAAGCAGTTTTAACTTCAAGTGGGATTTGCTGGTTCGTGATCTGGTTCAGCTCAGGTCTTCCCTTCATCAGCAAAAAGCTGTTGAATTTATTCAGGACATCTTCGGGTCTTGTTGTAGAGGTGCATTTTATCCCTAAGGTACCCTCGAAGTAATAACCCATTTTCAACGCAAGTCGAGTTGCGAGTACGGTTTTTCCAATACCACCGAAGCCGTGGATGATTGCTGCCCGTTTTATTTCGGATTTGAAGCCTTTTTCAAGAAGCCTGAGTTCTTTTCTTCTGGCAACAAAGCCTTTTTCCATAACCTGCAAATCCAGCATCATATTCGGCTTGAAAACAAATTCAGAAGGATCCGGTTTTAAGTCCCCTACATGAACGCAATTGTGGTCTGATAAATATAGTACCGGAGTTGCAAAGTCAAATCCGTTGCTCTTATCCAAGTTCCTCATCGCGATCCTTGCTTCTCTTAAAGCAAGATCAACAGGTTTCCCACTTACAATTGTTTTGTAAAAATTGTACGCAAACTTTGTGGCGACATCATCAAGTACGGAATATTGCATAGCTACTACAGCTGGTATTCTATTTTTTGATAGCATACTGGCTAAGTCACCGAAAGCTTCTTTGTTCGAACCTTTAGCTGATTCACAGGAACTGAGCACAACAAGCCTTATGCCTATGTCTGAAAAAAGATCTGCAAGGGTTTTGTTGTCTATAAGCTTGGCTTTTCGGTCTTCGGTTTCAAATACAAGGTGTCCTTTGTCGTTTATACTTATTCCATGTCCTGTGAAATGTACTATGTGATAATCTTGCTCGTTGAGATAGCCTTGGATGTTTTCAAAAGTGGCGTCTTCTGTAAAATCGACCTTGATTTTCTGGTCTTTCTGAAGTTTGTCTAGGGCTTCAAGAATAATTTCCTGCTCTTTTTCGGTGTTTAAGGGTGAAATTCCGGGATCATCCGGGCTTGAAATTACTACCAGCATTCGGAGAATGGAATCCAGAGGCTTAGATTCGGTTTTCTTTACCCCTGCCGGAAGCCTTGAGAGCAAAATACTTCTTCTGGTAACTAAAAAGTCTTCTCCATCGTGTAAAAATTCCCATGGTAGAGCTGCAATTTCAGGAACATCATCATTTAATTGTATAGAAACCCTAAGTCCATAATTTTTCTCTTGTGCTTCATTAAAATGTTTATTGAAATAATTTCTCAGTTCTCCCGAAAATACAGTATTGTACAACATTTTTCCAAATTCTATATGAGTTATCTCTTGAGGCTGAGGTCTTGGAACTATAGCTTTCTTCTCAAGTTGATCCAGCATTTGAATAAGTTTAAGATCACGTTTGAGTTCAAAACTCTGAGTAACTTTAGTATCTCCATTTTCCAAAATTGAAGCCCTATATAGATTATGTGAACCTTCAGGTTCTTTTGTTATCTGCAGATCAAGAGAATAATAGTCCAGAACAATCACCTTTTTAGAAAAAAAGTCTGAAATTATCAAATTTATAGTTATTGTTTCTTGCCTGAATTAAAATATAAAAGGAAATTAATTTTTACGAAAAATTAGGGATGAAAATAAGACTCGAAGCCTATAGCCTGGTCTATATTGAAAAAAAAGAAAATGCGACAAAGTAAAGTTACATTCTAAGCGTAAAAAACGTAAAATTTATTAATCTATGCTTAATTCACTCTCTATATAAGTCCATAGATTCCAGAGATTAATCATTAATTCACTTCAATAAAGCCTTGTAGCTGATTAATGAGGGTAAACATAAGAAAGCCTCAACAATGAATAAGCCACAGATGCTACATTGGAGGTACTTAACCTATGTTAAATAGTATGTTTCTTGATAGAGAAGAGTACATTGAGTCTTTTAAATCTAATCTCAAAAATATAGACAAAAACAGCTGTAAGGTTTTATTTTATTATGGTATTTCTGGAGTGGGAAAGACTGCTCTAATGAAGAAATTATCAACAGTAATAGAGGAGTACAATTCTCTCCAGCATTCTATAGAAATTCTATGGGAAGAGATGAATTTAGCAACAACCCCTATGGAAATAGACACTTTCTTATTTGCTTTAAGAGACAAACTTAGTAGAAAATATAAAATTGGTTTTCCTTTTTTTGATATTGTTCATGCCATTTATTTTAAGAAAGCTTATCCTGATAAGCGGTTGAAGAATGAAAATTATTTTTTTTACGATGAAAATAGTATTATGGGCGGAATTAAGGCTATAAATCTCATAGAGACACTAGATACAATTTCACAAAGAAAATTCCAAAGAGAACTTACAAACTATTTTGCAAATTTCTCTCTCCAATTTAATCACTTACAGAATAAACATATAGAAGAATTGTCTAAGTTACCTTATAAAGAGGTTGATGAAATAAAAAAATCTTTGCCATTTTATTGGGCTTTAGATTTCTGTGAGCATCTTTTACGAAACTCAAAGCCTGCTGTTATTTTTTTAGATACATATGAAGCTCTCAGAATAAATTCCATAAAAAATCTAGATTTTTATATAAGTGAGGACTGGTTAAGAGAATTTATATCCAGTACCCCTTATACAATATGGGTCATTTGTGGGAGAGATGAGCTTAATTGGAAAGAGTTCGATGCTAGGTTTAAATGTATAATTGAAAAATATAAGCTTACTGGGCTTTCAGAAATATATTCTCGCAAATTGTTAAGTCACTATCAAATTGAAAGCAAAGAAATTCAAGACAAGATTTTAGACATTAGTGATGGTATTCCAGGTTATTTATCGATCTCTATTGATTCCTATGATGAGATTATAAGAACTGAAAATCGCTTACCCACAATACGTGATATATCTAAAGCATCTCCTTTAAATATAGAAAATATTTTGCAATATTTGACACCATCTGAAATTGAGCTTATTGAGATTCTTTCTATACCTAGATATTGGGATTATGATCTAGCTAAAAGTTTAACTGATGAGTTTAATATCAGTTATAGATTAGAGGATTTTCCTACGTTATGTAATTTTTCCTTTGTAATCGAAAAGACGAAAGATAAATGGTTTATTCAGCAAACAATTAGAGACAGCTTATTGGATTATATAGGGGTAAATGTCAAAAGAGAAGTAAATGCTTTTTTACTTAAATATTATAGCCGCAAACTAGAAAACCTCGACATCAAAAAAATTACCTTCGAACACGAAACTGCTCTAACAGAGTCTTTTTACTATGCAAAAGAGATTCTAGATGCTGAAAACTTATTAAACTGGTTTATCAAATATTCAGATACGTTTTACAGAGCTTCTTTCTGGCAATTGATTTCTCCAATGTATGAAGAAATATTATCAATTCTTGAAACTAATCTTGGTTCAGAGCATCCATACGTTGTAAATACTTTGGATATTTTCGGAGGCATTCTTCAGAGACAGGGAAGACTTAACGAAGCAGAAAAAATGTTCAGAAAATACCTAAAAACCATGGAAAGCATGGACGAAGAAAAATCTCAACCAATTGGTCTAAGAAGTCTGGAAAGTGAACTTTACGAAGACGGAATATTAGAAAAAACAGTAGAGATATTTAATGAAAACTTAAAAATCAATGAAAAAGTTCATGATTCAAAACCTCAGTTAGCTATTCTGAATAAGTTAGGAACAATTCTCAAAGATCAAGGCAAGTTGTTGGAAGCAGAAGAAACACTTCTAAAAAGCTTGAGTATAGCGGAAAAATATGACGACTCCAAATCCAAGTCAATTATTCTCAACAGTTTGGGAAGCATTCTTCAAAAACAGGGTAAATTGAGGGAAGCAGAAGAGATATTTAAACAAAGTCTACGTATTGCAGAAAAGCTCGATGATTTTAACTCCCAGTTAATTATATTTTTCAATTTGGGAAGTACTCTTGAGAAACAAGGTAGATTGAGGGAGGCAGAAACTACTTTTCAAGAGAGCTTGCATATAGCGAAAAAACTCGATGATTCAAAATTTCTGTCAATTATCCTGAACAGTTTGGGAAGCATTCTTCAGAGACAGGGTAGATTGAGGGAAGCAGAAACTACTTTTCAAGAGAGCTTGCATATAGCGAAAAAACTCGATGATTCAAAATTTCTGTCAATTATCCTGAACAGTTTGGGAAGCATTCTTCAAAAACAGGGTAAATTGAGGGAAGCAGAAGATATATTTAGAGAAAGTCTACGTATTGCAGAAAAGCTCGATGATTTTAACTCCCAGTTAATTATATTTTTCAATTTGGGAAGTACTCTTGAGAAACAAGGTAGATTGAGGGAAGCAGAAACTACTTTTCAAGAGAGCTTGCATATAGCGAAAAAACTCGATGATTCCAAATTTCAGTCAATTATCCTGAACAGTTTGGGAAGCATTCTTCAAAAACAGGGTAAATTGAGGGAAGCAGAAACTACTTTTCAAGAGAGCTTGCATATAGCGAAAAAACTCGATGATTCCAAATTTCAGTCAATTATCCTGAACAGTTTGGGAAGCATTCTTCAAAAACAGGGTAAATTGAGGGAAGCAGAAGAGATATTTAGAGAAAGTCTACGTATTGCAGAAAGGCTCGATGATTTTAACTCTCAATCTATTGCTCTTATCAGTTTGGGTAGCACTCTTGAGGAACAGGATAGATTGAGGGAATCTGAAGAGATATTTAGGGAAAGCTTGCGTATTGCGGAAAGACTCGATGATTCTAAATCCAAGTTAGTTGCTCTTAATAGTTTAGGAAGTATCTATCAGAAACAAAGAAGGTTTAAGGAAGCAGAAAAAATATTGAGGAAATCATTGAGTCTCGCACAGGAAATTGACGATATAACTTCTCAATATCTAGCATTGAACAATCTTGGAAGGATGTTTAAAGAGCAGGGAAAACTCAGAAAAGCCCTTCTATATTATCAGCGGGTACTTGAATCTCGTGAAGAATTGTTTGGATCCGAACATCCAGACGTCGCTACTACACTTGACGATATTGCTGATCTTTATGGAAGTATGGGAGAATACAAAAAAGCCCTCCAGTTTTATCAGCGCTCACTTAAAATTAATGAAAAGGCGCTAGGTCCACAACACCCAGATTTTGCAACTACATTAGATAATCTTGCTGGTCTTTACGGAAAAATTGGGGAATACGAAAAATCACTCAATTTTTATCAGCGGGCTCTTGAAATCCGTGAAAAGATATTTGGACCTGAACATCCAGAAGTTGCTACAACACTTGACAATTTTGCGGGTCTTTATGAACATATGAGAGAATATGAAAAAGCCCTCCTATTTTACCAGCGAGTTCTTGAAATCCGTGAAAAGATATTTGGGCCAGAACATTTAAAAGTGGCTACTACGCTAAACAATTTAGCTAGGATATATCACCAAATTAGAGTCAGATCTAAAAGAGATTCGAAATCTCTTTATGCTGATTGTGAAACTATACCTCCCATCAAGGAAATTATTCTAGAGAGATATAGAGATTATCCAATAAACAAAAATTTCTGTTTCGGAAAGGTAAACCTCTTTTGCGGAGAAAATGGAAGTGGTAAAACATCTTTACTTGAGGCAATTGAATTATTAGTTTGTGGAAATAATTTGAGAAATCCAGCAAAACCTGATAGATTAACTTCTATAAAAGTGCGTTATGATGGTAGATCTTATTTTGAATCTTTAGATTTAGATAACAATGAAATATTCAAACTAAGAGACTCTTATTGGTATAACAACCGTGATCAGGAAAATAATAATCTTTGTCTGAGTTTCAACAGGTACAATTTCTATAATACAGATACGTCATTTAGACTATTTTATGAAGAATCATCAGGGGGGCTCAGAGAAATATTTGAGACTGTAGCTTTAGGCAAAGATATAAACAAAATTGAAAAAAAAATTGATGCGTATAAATCTATAATTAAGGCAGAATTGGACAGACAAAAGAATACTCTTCTTGAGTTTTCGAATATAATAAACAGAGAAAAAGATAACATACAAAAATTAATTAATATAAATAGAGAGTATAATAATGATGTCAATTATTCTCTTCAAGACGATATTCTGGAACTTGAGTCAGAGTTTCAAGCTTTTTGTCAAGTTTATAACGAGTTTAAAAGTCAGAGTGTCGATCTCTACTCTATTGATGATCAATTCCAAAATATTAAATCACAATTTTATGACTTCAATAAAATCTATTTAGAACTAAGAGACAAAGACCATTATAGTAATTTTTTATCAACAATTAAAGAAAATGTATCCATCATCAAACAACATATAGAAAAGATAGAAAAAATTAAGGAAAATAATGAAAAGCTACTGCAAGGACACCTTACAATTGAAAATATCCAAAAGAATTACAGTAAAGAAACATATTTCCTCGATTTTTTAAATGAGAATAAAAAAGAGATATTTAAAATATTTAGTGTTATTCATTCGCCTGAAGAATTTGATGATATTGATTTCGATAGCGACTCAAATATAATTTTAAAACGCAAAGATTCTTCTGAATTCGCAAATTTGTCTACAATAAGTACTGGACAAAGATCTGCATTGGCACTATCTATATTTTTGTCGTTAAATAAAAAATTAACGAGGGGTCCTCCTTATCTAATTTTTGACGATCCGGTCTCCTTTATAGATGATATAAACACTTTATCTTTTATTGACTATTTGAGGGAGATCGCATTACAGACTGATAAGCAAATATTTTTTGCCACCGCAAACGAGAACTTAGCATTTTTATTTTCTCAAAAATTTAAATTTTTAGGTGACTCTTTCAAGGCTTACAAACTAACCCGAAAAAGAGATGTATTGGATTTGAGATCATATGACATTGATAAAGAATCTAAATTAAAAACGAGTGAAATCAGAAAGAAAACTTTAGAAGTTAATGATTTTTCGCCACTTGAACTGAACTCAAATATTATCTCTATTAAATGGAATAATTCTGATACACTGCCTTTCTAAATATTTTTCATTTTGGTGGGTACAATGGCAACTTTAGAATTTATAGATGATTTTTTAAAAAATAAGTTTGAGAATCCTCGTTTAAATATGCTAAACGCTGAGAACGAATCATATAGTATGCTACTTTTTCAACCAATTGGGGAAATATATACTACAAGTGTGATTCGTAGTGTAGGAAGTTCAGAGAAACGAAATTACTTCGTAAAAAATAATGATCCCCAGTCTTATGAAAAATTTAAAGGGTTTTTTAAATTAGCAATTGATAATAAAGCAGATCTTGCTGTCACTCCTGAGTACTCATGCCCTTGGAAAGCAGTTATCGAATTGATAAAGAATCGTAAATTTCCAGAATACGGGAAGTTATGGGTTATTGGGTGTGAATCGATTAAGCCTGAGTGCTTAGGAAATATCATTAAATATTATCGTAATGAGAAACATGGATATAATGACAAGATAACATGGATTTGTGAGGAAGATAAGCTAAAATCTAAGAAAAGTGGGCAGTTTTTAGACGCCATGTGCTATATATTTAAAGTGAAAAAATTAGACGGCATTGAAGAACATACTATTATTTTAGTGCAGTTCAAAACAGATCCTATGGGCTCTATACCTCATGAAATTGAACACATGTTAAAAGGGAATATAATATATGTGATTCGAAACCAGGAAAGTGGAATTAATTTATTTACATTGATTTGCTCTGATAGCTTGAATTTTAGAATTGAAGATATCATAAAAAATAAAAATATTAACTTTGAACAGTTAGCGTATGTTATAATTCATCTCCAATTAAACACAAGTCCAAGAAATAGTCAATTCTCTAAGTATAGAAAAGATTGCTATTTTAAAAAATCTTCCAATAAAAATATTATATGTTTAAATTGGGCAAGAGACACTAAGATTTGTGAAGAAACATTAAAATTTGGAGGTTCTGCTCTATATTTTAAACGATCAGAGAATCCCGCATCAAAATATAGAACTTTGGAAGAAAATGACTTAATAATGAATGATAACCATAAAAAAGGTCTTTACTATAATTTTTGCGAACCTTATCGTGGAGATATTTACTTCTTTAATTACAGTGAGCATGTATTTTTTTTAAGTAGTCCAACTGCTTCTCAATTCATGTTACAACCTCAACAACAAATCTCATTAGAACCACAGATGATTTCTGTTTATCATTGGAATAGAGATTTTTTAGATGATTCTAATGCAAATGATGGATTTAATGAGCAAGTAAAAAAATTAAGACAAAATAAGATTTACTCGAATTTAATAGACTCAACTCTCGATCCAATTAATAAGGAAAGGCTAATTGCATTATCCACTGGTCAAGCGAGATTTAATGACTGGTATGATTTAAGAAAATCCAAATTATTTTTTGCCAACGATAATGAATCAAATAACAGAATTTCTTGTTGGCATGATCCAGATTCTGATTCTGTTCGAAAAAAATATATATTGAATCTTTTTGGGGAGTTAAATAAGTATGTAAAGGATGAAAATAATTTTCCGGATGGTATCCAAAATCTTCAAAATAAATGTTTTGTGTCATACGAAATAGATCCAAAGAATAAAGAATCTTATAATTATAATTTGTACCCTAAAAAGAATTATAAAAATAAAATTCCTCCTGCAACAGTATCTTATCTCGGTACTGAGGATAAAAACACAGCTATGAATGTTTGGAAAGATATGTGTAAACTGTTTCGCGGAAGTCAGGCAGTTAAAAGGGTTGTAGTTTGGTATGTTGACGGAAGTCGTATAATACCTATAGTCAAAAAAGGCCCTCCAAAAATCAATGATAATACTAGTATTTCCTGCACTTCCTATAAGAAGGCGAGATAAATGGACACTAATAAGCTGATAAACATACTGAAAGATTATAATTATACAAAAATAGAAAAAATCAAGAGAGAAAAGGTAATTAGATGTGAAAAACATCATAATGAATTACCGTATGAGATCTATTATTATGACTATTCAGAGAAATGTTGGACTGAAAGCAATTTTAGTTTGGATGAATATTTAACTAAAGTTATAGCAAACAATTATTATTTAAATTCTGGTCCTTTACAATGGAACTATTATATTGTATTTTTGTATAGTGATATGCAAAAAATAATCGAAGCAATAAAACAAAATAAAAAAGTTAATAGTACGAAAAAGGCTGTTGAAATATTCGAAAGTACAAAAGAGGCTATTAAGAGAAATGACGATTTTGCTAAAAAAAATATTGTTTGTTTTAATGCTTTATCAGATTGGTTAGATAAAAAGTACAAAATTAACTTTGATAGCCCGATATCAGTGGATCGAAGTTTAAGCACATTGTGGATTAATGAGCTTAAAGTAAACAATCTAGATTTCGTTTATTCTAATGATATTGGTTTAAATGAAAGTTTTGATTCATTTATAAAAAATAACATATTTAAAGATTACTTTGATGAATCTCACGCCCTTTATCAACGTGCATTAGAAATTCGTGCCCGTATTTTAGGCGAAAATCATCCAGATTACATAAACACTTTGAGCAGTATAGCTGAGTTATACAAAGATATGGAAAAGTATGATGAAGCCTTGGTTGTGTATCAGAATATTTTAGAAATTCGTGCCCGTACTTTAGGCGAAAATCATCCAGATTACATAAACACTTTGAGCAGTATAGCTGAGTTATACAAAGATATGGAAAAGTATGACGAAGCCTTGGTTGTGTATCAGAATATTTTAGAAATTCGTGCCCGTTTCTTAGATGAGAATTATCCAGATAATATAAACACTTTAAACAGTATAGCTGAATTATATAAAAATATTGGAGAGTATAAGGATGCAATGGGATGCTATAAGCGTATATTAAATATGTACGAAAAAGCTTCCGGTATTACAGATGTTGACGTAGCAGTTACTACTAATAATTTAGCTAATTGTTATCAATATCTAGCAATGTATGATGAAGCTTTACCGCTTTATAAGAGAGTTATTGATATTTTAAATTCGTCTCCAAATTCCAAAGATCTTGCACTAGGAAGTGCTTTAAATAATCTTTCTGAACTTCACAAAAACCTAGGTCAGTTTCAAGAAGCTTTACATTTTTGTAAACAAGCTCTCAATGTTAGCGAGAATCTCTTAGGTCCAAATCATCCTAAAGTAGCTACAATCTTAAATAATCTTGCAGGTATTCATACAAAAATGGGAAGATATGAAGAAGCTATGCGTCTCTATTATCGTGCCTTAGAGATCCGTGAAAGATCATTTGGAGAGAAAAATCCGTATGTTGCCATAACTCTGAACAATCTTGCAGGACTTTACACGAGTATAGGAAGACATGAGGAAGCTTTGCTTTTTTATAACCGTTCTTTAGAGATCAATGAAAAATTGTTTGGAGAAGAGCACCCCTTTATTGCAACGGCACTAAACAATCTTGCAGGACTTTACCAAAATAAGGGAGAGTATGAAAAAGCTGAATCTCTTTACAACCGTGCTCTTGAAATCATAAGAAATTCTCTTGGAGAGGAACATCCCAATGTTGCTATTACTCTGAACAATCTTGCAGGACTTTACGTGAGCGTAGGAAGATTCGAGGAAGCTTTACTTTTTTATAATCATTCTTTAGAGATCAATAAAAAATTGTTTGGAGAAGAGCACCCCTTTATTGCAACGACACTAAACAATCTTGCAGGACTTTACCAAAATAAGGGAGAGTATGAAAAAGCTGAATCTCTTTACAATCGTGCTCTTGAAATCATAAGAAATTCTCTTGGAGAGGAACATCCCCATATTGCTGTTACTCTAAACAATCTTGCAGGACTCTACAAGAATTTAAAAAGGTATGACGAAGCACTACTTTACTATACTGAAGTCTTCAATATTAATAAACGCATCTTAAAACCAAAAGATCCAGAATTAGGATTAATACTTAACAATCTTGGTCTTTTGCTTTTAGATATGGATCTTTTCGAAGAAGCTAAGCAAATGTTCGAAAAAGCACTCGAGATCTACACCGAACCTACGAAGCAACAGATTATAGGTAAGAAAGCAGAATCAATAATACGGCTTATCACACTGAACTCAAAACAAGCGGAAAGAGAAACTAATCCCTTTAATCAGATGAAATATCTGAGAGAAGCATTTAACCTATGCAAAAAAAATAGGGATTTTTTTCTCAAATATGAACTAAAGCAAGAAAGAAAATTAGTTACAGAAATGGGTTTGAGCGCATACATCGACTTTTTAATGATAAATATAAGATTTGAAGTTAATTCCAATAAAAGAGCGAGAGAATATGAACAGGCTTTACAAACTGTCGAAAAACTAGGTGAAAATGAAAGTGATGAACAGATTTTAAAAGTTTATTCCTCTGCTGTTTGTTATCTCAGAGGAAGAAAACTTGTAAATGAGGCTCTCTCTTCTAAACAACCTGAACTGGAGCTTCTTAGACAAGCTGTGGAACAGTTCTGGAGTGCAAAGGAAGCTTATGAAAAAGCGAATGTGTGCTTCTGCACCTATCAGGGATTACTTAAAATACTTGAGGCAGTTGATAACTTTGAAGAAGTAGACATTTCTGAATTGAATAAATTGATTCAAGAAATTGTCGAAGTACTCCCTGATGATATTAGCCCCAGTATTAGGGTTTATTTTGAGAGTATTCAACAGTTATTTGAAGAGAAAAGTAAAATTTCACGTAAAGAACTCATGAAGCAACTTGATCAAAGAATTGATCAAATAGAATACAAAGCGCTAGAAAAACTCTTTGGGCATGTTCACGAGAAGATTAAGAATTATTTCGATGAGCCTTTTAATCCAAATTTGATATATGAAAATTGGAAACTGATAGTCATATTTGATGATTCAGAGAAAGTAAAAGGAAAACTGACTATCAAAGCAGGTAATAAAACTCTGCTAAACAGACCTTTGACCCCTGAAGAAATCAAAAATAATCTACTCGAAATTGACTATCTCACAATATGTTATTTCCCACAAGGACAGGACGAA
Source organism: Methanosarcina horonobensis HB-1 = JCM 15518 (assembly GCF_000970285.1). Lineage (NCBI taxonomy): Archaea > Methanobacteriati > Methanobacteriota > Methanomicrobia > Methanosarcinales > Methanosarcinaceae > Methanosarcina > Methanosarcina horonobensis. The sequence goes on from NZ_CP009516.1 coordinate 1,655,692, forward strand.
ATATCTTTCATAACACCCGGACAGAAGAAACCGATTATAAGGTCCATTGACTATTTTGAAAACGTCGGAAGAGACAATAGAATCAAAATACTGCAGTATGATTGTAGTACGTATATCTCTATTAACAATTATTTACGAGTCGCGGCTGTTCAATTGAAATATCATATTTACGAGGAAAACTCAGTAGTGAGGATCAAAGCTGATCATAATTACCTTAATAAGATAATGAAAACACTAGACGTTTTGAAGGATGAGGCAGATATTGTTGTTTTCCCTGAGTTTTCTATACCTTTTGATGCTCTCAGAAGAATGCATGAATTCGCAACCGAAAGTGGAATTATTATAATTGCGGGCAGTCATTATGTGAAAGAAGTACACATTAGAGAGTATGGTGAATTATTTAGTCGAGATTTTGACGAGAGGGATCTGAGGAAAAATATATTACCCGTTCTTATTCCCTTTTCAAAAATAGTGCACAATGAAAAGCTGCTTGATGCACGTGAAGGACGCAACCTCTATTTTGACGAGGGGATAAAAGCTGGAAATGTAAATCATATCCTCAAACTTCGAGATGGCATCAGTATTGGGATAATGATCGGCAACGAATACTTGAATAGTGATTTAAGGAATCGTCTGATTTCTGCCTGTGATATAATTCTCGTGCCTCAGACGAACCAAAATCTCGGAAGGTTCTATCAGATAGCAAAAGCTGACATAAATAACCCTTTATGCTTCGGCAATAAAACATACATAATGGCAAATGGAATCTTCACTTTTGAAGAAAACAATAAGATACATGGTGGCTTCACAGGGATTATTTCCACAGTTGATAAATACTTATATAGAAGGCATGAAGAAGGAATCTTAAGTCCTGTTGATGGAGTTATGGAACAATTCATACTACTAACATCTATAAATATGGATGTCAATCCTGTAAGAGGCAACTATATAGGGCAGGTTCCATTAAAAACTAAAATTATCCATGTCTTCGAAGAAGACGAAATTCTTAGAAATTCAGAATCTGAAGGAAGAAAATTTATTCAACTCCTTGATACAATAGGGTGTTGTGTAAGCAAAGAAGAACTAAAGGAATTACTCACTAGCGAAAAAAATAAAGCATTAATAAATACATTCTCGCCGCTTATGTATAAAAATATTCAGGATTTGAACAACCTTTATTTCGAAGAAATGAAGAATAAATGTCGTTACATTATGACGAGGTCAGTTAAATAAAGTTAAAAGATAAAATATTTTATGCGAGAGGGTATGATTAGAACTTATGGGTTCCTATAAAATCTTTGATATCCAAATACATTTTAGAGTACAACAATTAAAAAGCGACTTTACTTTTGCATAAAAGAATAGCTCTCTAACTTGGTCATTTTTTAATAGTAACTTTATAACTCTGGAAGATTTTGTTCATATTCTTGAATTTCCTTTGCAGCCTCCTGATTCATTGTCGTTCCACAATGTGAATAGAATTGAGGTATTACTGTTTATTTTTGCGGTGTGGACGCTCTTTGCTTGTAAGTTCAGAAACCTTGAATTCGATTTTTTTAATTCATTGAAAATCAAAATTTCACTTTCTAAAATCTATGAACTACGTTCAAATTAACTCCCATTTTACCTTAATGATACTACAAATCCCAGTTTTTATAAGGTTATTATCGCGATGATAATAACAAAACTATCAACGTTACTTATAGCCATCAAAAAGAAAAGAGTCAAATTAATACGTTTTTGTTTCCGTAGTTTCTGGGACAGAAAGGATTCTCATTTCATAAGAGTATTAGACAGCGATAGGCCATGTGAGAAAGTTCTCATCAAAGCAATCAATGAACTGAAACAAAACATGAATCTTGTTGAGAGAGTCTACTATCCTGCCTACAGCGCATTTTATACTGGAGTTCATCCCAAAACCGAATTTGTTCGAAATCAGCAGGTTTTCAGCACTATTTTCTGTGATCTAAAACTCAATTGATTATTCGGAGTATAGGGTTTAGATAAGCACTTTTGAGTTTTGGGATCAGCTCCTGAAGATACTTAGAAAAAGGTAAAAACTAAAGCTTTTTTTACATTGAGAATACTTGGAATTATCAGTAAAGCAAAGAAGTTTTTGATGGCAGACTTAGTGATGGAAGTAGCTAGATGAACGTAATTATTACTATGTTGTAAAGTACTGTTATGATGAAGTAGAATAGTTATGGGTTGTAATTACTACCCGTTCTTTATCTGATAAATCACTAGGATAAGACATCTTCTGGATCTTTATGACATTAGAGAAAAAGCAGGATATAAAGATTATTTAATTTTAAGACAGCTTTTTAGAGATGTATTTTGCCGCAACTCACAAGAAACTTAAAGAACTAGTAAAAAAGCATAGAATAATTAAAAAAAGGATAAATGCGAGAGGTGCGATTCGAACGCACGAACTCCTACAAGACCAGACTCTGAATCTGGCGCCTTTGACCTGGCTGGGCAACTCTCGCACGATGTGACTTATGTTCAGCAGCACATAGTAGTGCTCTTTGTTTTTATACTTTTTCCTTGAATGCCCTTTCAGAGGATGAAAAAAGCAATTTCGTCTCAAAAATATATTTATTTTTCTGGCGTTGTTTTCCAATAAATAAGGGAAATTGATGAAATCTTTATCTCATCAATTTCAGGATAAGGGCTTTCTGGGCGTGCAGGCGGTTTTCTGCCTCTTCGAAGATTACGGAATTCGGACCGTCCATGACTTCATCCGTAATCTCAAGGCCTCTTCTGGCTGGGAGGCAGTGCATTACTATTACATCCGGCTTTGCGACTCCGAGGAGTTCGGTGTTGACCTGGAAGGAACCAAAGTCTTTAAGGCGCTTTTCCTGTTCGGCTTCGTCGCCCATGGAGACCCAGACATCAGTATAGATAACATCTGCATCTTTTGCGGCAGCTTCGGGGTCATCCGTGATGGTAAACTTGCCTCCGAGGGCTTTTGCCTGTTCAAGGAATTCGGCTTTCGGTTCGTAGCCTTTCGGGCAGGCTATTGCACATTCCATTCCCATAATAGCAGAGCCGAGCAGGGCGGAATTGCAGACATTGTTTCCGTCACCTATCCAGGCAAATTTCAGGCCTTCGAACCTGTTTTTGCATTCCATGATGGTCATGAAATCGCCAAGGATCTGGCAGGGGTGTTCCCGGTCTGAAAGGGCATTGATCACGGGTATGGTTGAGTATTCGGCAAGCTTTTTCACTGTCTCGTGGCTCATGACCCTTGCCATGATTCCATGCAGGTAACCGGAAAGGGTCCTGGCTGTGTCTTCAATCGTTTCGCCTCTGCCGACCTGGATATCCCTGGAGTTCAGGTAAAGGGCATGCCCTCCGAAGTCTGTCATTGCGACTTCGAAAGATACCCTTGTCCTTGTAGAGGATTTCTCGAAAATCATTCCAAGACTTTTGTGCTTCAGGTACTCGGTAGGTTCTCCTGCCTTACGTTTTTTCTTCAGATCAGCGGCCGATTCAAGGAGTTCGTATATCTCCTCCCTGGACAGGTCAGTTATAGAAAGTACATCTCTCTTCATCGTCTCAAACCCCGTCTTCTTTCTGGCTGAATTTAAACTTCTGGCTCAATTTAAGCTTTATACTACTGCATAATACTTATTTACCCGTGTTTACACAGAATACTACTGCATAGCTATTAAATAATCAGCCTCTAAGTTCTTTCATATGATCTATTCTTTTCTGGATAAGACTGGTTGTGCCTATATCTCTCCGGAAGAAGAGTTTCCCCTGAATATTTTCAAGAGCGTTCTGTGAAATTTTTTCTGCAGCTTCTATTGTTTCTGCACATCCCACAACAGCAACGGCGCGAGAAGTGGTAGTGTAAATTTTTCCCTCTTTTTCATACACACTTGCATAGTAAACCGAAGCTTTCCCTATGTCTCCTACAACTACCTCGCTATCCTTTTCAGGATTATCCGGGTAGCCTGCCGGAACTGCATACTTGCAGACAGTTGCTTTCCTGCTGAACTTCACAGGCAGGTCTCTAAGGGTTCCTTTTACTACAGCAGACATGATATCTACAAAATCAGTCTCTATAAGCGGGATTACATTCATAGCTTCAGGGTCTCCGAACCTGGCATTGAACTCCACGACTTTCGGGCCTCCGGCTGTAAGGATAAACTGGCCGTAGAGAATACCCTTATACCCTGTTCCTGTTTCCTCATGCAGGGCTGTCACGGTATTCTGCATAATCTTTTTTGCCTTCTCGATGTCTTCGGGAAGCATGAAAGGAAGGATCTCTCCTGCATCTGTGTATGAGCCCATGCCGCCTGTATTTGGCCCGAGATCTCCTTCATAAGCTCTTTTATGGTCCTGCACTGCAGGGAAAAAAGCAAGGTTCTTTCCATCCACAAAGGCCTGGAGGGTGAATTCTTCTCCTATGAAGCGCTCCTCAATAACCACAGGGCCCTTTTCCAGAAGCTCGCTTGTGTATTCCCTGGCAGCTTTGAGGTCAGGGAGCTGGTCACCCATAACTTTTACACCTTTGCCGCCTGTAAGGCCTGAGGGCTTAACTGCAACGTCACCCAGCTTTTCAATAAAAGCATGTGCTGAAGCTTCATCTGTAAAAACTTCATAGGCAGGACAGCCTTCGATCCCGTATTTCTTCATGAAATTTCTTGCCCAAGCCTTGTCAAACTCAATAACAGCACAGGCTTTTTTAGGGCCTACAACAGGGATACCTGCATTCCAGAGGGCATCTGCAACTCCTGCTGCAAGCGGAGCTTCGGGTCCAACAAAAGCCATTTCAATGTTCCTGGCTTTTGCATATTCGACAACTTTTGCAACCTCTGTTTCCTTTTCAAGCAGGAAATCCTCACAGAGGGCGGCAATTCCCGGATTTTTCTTAGCCATTAATGCATAAAGGATGGGGTTATGCTTGCTTTTCTTAATTCCTTCGGCAATTGCGTGTTCCCTTCCGCCGCCGCCGATAAGCAAAATTCTCATTTTCATTCTCCTTGTTCAAAAAATTTGTTTTTTAACCTGAAACTTTTTCTTAATAATTGACGAGGAAATCTTATAAGAATGAAATAAAGAAAAGGTGATGGATTCTGAGGTCCGTAAAACCTTTCTTTCTATTTTAAAAGTATTTCTATCTTTAAGGTCAATATTTCTCAATCAACAACACAATAAAGGATTTCCTAATTCTCTATTTCTTCTGATAAATATCTTCTCATTGTTACTTCGAATTTATATAAAAATCCAGTTAGTCTTAACTCTTTTTTGAAGTTTCGCTTTTTATCTTCTCACAAAACTTAATTTTAACAATTTTCTTCAAATATTTTGTCACATAAGATTCGAATAGTCACACTTTAAATGCATTTAGCTATAAGTAAAAGTAAAAATTTCTTTATCCATAAATCTAATCTTGCTATGTGAAAAAACGAGTAAGGCTCTTTTAAGAGATGAAAATTATGAATCAAAATCCATATGAAATATTCCAGAACGAATGCCCGGAAGTTGCAGCACGTTTTGGTGACCTTATTGAAGCCCAAAAGGCTTTAAAAGGTCTGGACGCTAAATTGAAACAGTTAATCAATATCGCTATCCAGACTGCGAATCGAAATCCAAGAGGTGTGCAGATGCATGCAATGATGGCAAAGAACGAAGGAGCGACTCGTGAAGAAATTGTCGGCGCCGTAGTATTAAATCTCCACCACTCTGGCTTTGCGTCAGTTCTCGACTGTCTTCCTGCCGCGATTAAAGGATTCGAAGGTGAAATATAATAATTATTTTCATAATAACTATGAAAATAGAGATTCAGGAAAGTGCTTCTGCACTTCCTTTATTTTAACAATTACTTATTTTAACAGGTCGCTAGCGCTTACCAGAGGCACAAGTTCAACATCTGCTTCTTTTAGTTTTTCCTCTGCCCCTTCTTCTCTGTCCACCACTGTGATTACGTATTTGACAGTGGCTCCGGTTTCCCTGACCACTTCGATTGCATCTTTAACCGAACCCCCGCTGGTTGTCACGTCTTCGAGCATTACAAGCCTGTTTTCGGGTTTCAGATCTCCCACAAATCTGCTTTTTGTGCCGTAGTCCTTGACAGATTTCCTTACTATTAGAAGAGGGAGTTCAGTTTCCAGAGAAACCGCGGTTGCCAGAGGGACACCTCCGAGTTCTACACCTGCAACCGTGTCCACATCCATTTCTTTTATCCTGAGGGCTGCCTGCCTGGCAATTATTTTCAGGGTTCTGGGGTCGGTGCTGGCTTTCTTAATATCTATATAGTACTTGCTCTTCTTTCCCGAAGCAAGCGTGAAGTCCCCGTAGCGGACAGCTCCGCAGGCTTTCAGGGCTGCTATAAGTTCTTGTTTTTGCGTCTCAAACTCATTTCCCGTTTCTGTTTCTTGTTTGCTCATTTTCTCACCGATGTTTGCAGCCTTATTAGTGCTATAAATTTTTCTGTTTTTCTTTCTGTGAAGGAATTTATGGATTTTCCCTGGGAGTTCTCACCAGGGTTCTTTCTTTACACCTATAAAGTATCCTATTATGTTTGTCGTTAGATGGAGCAGAGGTGTCATTATAAGGACGGTGAGCATGATCCCGCGAGTAAAATTGCTTACGAACCACTCTGGGGCTGTAAGGTATGCAAATACCCAGGCTCCCACCACAAAATCAAGCTGGTCTACAAGAGGCAGTGACGCTCCCCTTTTCAGGCCCATCCTGCGCTTGAAAAAGCTCTTGAACATATCCCCGAACAGGGCGCCGGAGGCAAGGGCGAGCACAACTATCAGAGCGCTTGAGTAATCCGGACCAAAGGCGGGCATTTCGATCCCCAGAATCTCAAACCCCTTCGAACTTAACCAGATCTCAATACATCCTGCAAGAAACCCGCAAAAGATGCCTGAAAAGAGCCCTCTCCAGGTCTTCCCGTCTCCTATTATCCTTCTCCCGTCCTTTAAGGTCCTGCCTCCGTCAATTGGTTTTCCCCCTCCGAAGACAGCTGCGAAAGGATTGGACAGGTATGCAGGCATCATCAGCCAGAATGCTTTGATTATCAGCTCGATCGTGGTATCATCTCTCCAATTTTGTATTCATTTTTCCGGGGCAGAAATTAATTCCTTCCCACATCCTTATCCTTTTTATTTTTTCTCCATTTGTGCCAGCAAAAGATAGAACAATTAAGCTCTCGCTGCCCTCTTTGAGAATTCTTCAACTTTTTCAGGTACGTTTAAATAATGGGCTTAAGTAAATATTATCCCTATTTAATTGTATTTATTTTATTAAGTTATATCTTTTATTCACATTCTCAAGGTTTTTTATGAAAAAATTAAGCAACGTTCTCACAGTTCGCAGCACCATGTTTGCTACAGTCTCAGTGCTGGTGATACTTGCCGCCCTGATAGCTATGGGACTTTTAACCCCCTTTATAGTCAGAGTCAGTACAGGAGAGGAAATCCTGCTTGATGCTGCCTATTTTAATCTGCGTGCAGCTCTGCCTACCCTTGCCCTTGTTATATTGCTTACCCTGTGCCTTCTGATCGGAAGTGCAGGAAAAAAAGAAAGCCTTATAGTTCTCGGGCTCGGGACTGCAGGTTCCGTACTTTCGGTTGCTTTTTCCCCGTTTTCAAGTTTGCCTGTCAATATCTCATTTCCGCTTCTGGCAGCAGCCTTTTTTGCGGTTATTTACAGGCTGCTTTCTTCTAAGGAGAAGACCCTGAAAGGAACTCTCCGGAAGACAGGTTCTCATATTGTTCATCTCGGAGTAGTCCTGCTTCTTATTGGAATCATTTTCAGTACCAGTATGAAACTTGAGGATTCTGCAGTGGTTCCTCTTGGCGAAGCAGGTACTTTCAAGTCCATGGGTTACAGCATCCAGGTTACTGATATAACATCCGGGATTGAGGGAGAACCCTATGGAGGCTATTCGGGCTCTGCTTATGTGAGCACAATAAATTTTGATGTATATAAATGGGGCCAGCCTTTTGACAGCGGGCAGATCCGATATATAAGTGATTTCAAGTGGCAGCAGTCCTATACTGAGACATATATTCATAGAGGACTTCTGGAAGAACTTTTTGTCGCCCCAAAATCCGTAGATACAGAAGCCCAGACCGTGGAACTTTATGTCCGGAAGGTACCTTTCATGACTTCACTCTGGGGTGGGTTTTATTTGATGGTACTGGGTGTACTGGTTCTTTTCCTCTCGGATTACCTTGCAGGGAAAGAAAGTTCCAGGGAAGACAGTCTTTCTGGAACTCATTCTTCCGAAAGAGGTTCTCAGGTAAATGAATACAAAAATGAAAACAAAAATAAAAGTGAAAGTAAAAAGAAGCGCGCTAGCAAAAAAAACGTATGAGACGGTGTGCAGATGGTGATAGTATGAATACTGGAATGGGACTCATCTGGATAGCTGGAGCTTCAGGGTTGCTTGCCTTTCTGACCTCCCTTCTTTATTTTTTAAGGCAGGACAGAAAATTCATGGTCCTTTCCGAAAAGCTGGAACTTGCAGGAGGACTGGGAATAGTACTCGCGATAATCCTGCTTGTCTACCACCTGCTTGGAGTGGACACACAATTCAGTTATGTTTTTCAACACTCCAGCACAGATCTTGCCTTGAAATTCAGATTTTCGGCACTCTGGGCAGGTCAGGAAGGGTCATTTTTGATCTGGACAGGCTTTATCTTCTTAATGCTCACAGTCACGCGCTTCACAGGTGCAGGGAAAACGCTCAGGGAAACAGATCTCTTTGCCCTTATGAGGTCGGTTTCACTTTTTGTAGCCTCTATATTCCTGCTGCTTCTGGCACTGAAAAACCCTTTCTCAATGTATTATTTTACAGGGGCAGGAATGCCTGAAGTTACGAACTGGAATCTTTTTGCAGAGCCCTTCGTTGTTTCTTACGGACAGGGCATGAATCCTCTGCTCAGGAACTTCTGGATGGCTATCCATCCTCCTCTCCTGTTCCTTGGCTATGCAGCCTTTACCCTTCCTTTTGCTGCTGCAATTTCAGGACTTGTCCTCAAGGACAGCAGGTGGTCAGAACTTGCAACAGGCTGGATGCGTGTCTCCTGGCTCTTCCTTACTCTTGGAATCGGATTTGGAGCTTTCTGGGCATACGAAGTGCTTGGCTGGGGTGCCTGGTACTGGACCTGGGACCCTGTGGAGACATCTTCTTTGATTCCCTGGCTTACGGCAACAGCTTATCTGCATGCAAAATTCAGATTCCGCCATGAAGAATACGGTTTCATGCTTCCCATGCTTGCTCTTGTGTCTTTTATCCTGGTTGTTTTCTCTACCTTCGTTACAAGAAGCGGGCTGTGGGTATCTGTGCATTCCTGGCAGGACTTTACAACAGAAGGAATGGTTATTGCTCTCTTCCTGCTTATTCTTGCAGGTTCAAGCACGTTTCTTCTGGTCAGGAAATATTTTAGTGAGGATTAATTTCGCGAAATCAGTGAAAAATGAATTTTCTAAAGGCGACTTGATATAGAACAGGTTCAGTGGGTTATACATAAAAGATTAGCAAGAAAATTAGCAAAGAAAATTAGAAAGGAAATTAGCAAGAAAATTAGCTGGAAAAGTCGAGTCCTGAAATTTTTAGCTTTCTTCAGCTATTTACTAGTTTTATTTTTTTCCGAGTCTTTTTATTTTTTCTCAACTTTGCCCCAATTAGTCTCTTTCAGGAGAAAATCTCTTATGGATCGGGAAAGATGCTGCATATTTACCCGGTTTCTCAGGATAATTATCTGATCTGACTGGGATGAGAATATAAACATTTCTAAATTACTCTTGACGTTTTATTGTCCGGATTCTTTCCTTTAATTTTCTTGATCAGTACAATTATAATATCTTTGTTGTGATCCCTTCAGGTTTTTATCCGACTGAAAGGATTATTATGCCTCTTCTGACTGATTATTTTTTTAAACGTGCTAATGTCGAGTGTGGGTGAAAGTTTTTCAATTCCTTTTTAATATATACAACTTTAAATAGTATGAGTACATTATTAATTGTTGGAGATGAATAACCTTCTAATTATATACGTATATAGGTTTAATTACTGAACCTATACGTCTCTTCCCATCAATCTCATAAAACGGTTCTCTAGTAGTCGGTTATGAAAATTCACTTCGTTTGTTTTTAATAACCGGTTGTTGGACTTAAAACGCAAACAATCCGCTAGATTGCGAAAAAACGTTTTTTATTTAATTCAAAGTTTTAAAACGAGATAGGTTACCCTATAAATATATATATGGTGTAATACTTTGAAAGTTGTTGTTAGCTTTAACAGGTGATTGTGAAAGCTGCCTTTCAGGTTTGAGTAATAATTACCGTTGATATTCTTTAGCTGACAGATTAAATTATAAAAATTGGAATATGAAGGGGTTATCATGAAAGACTATGAAGTAAAAGTGCTGGACGAAAACGACCACATTTTTATTGAAACGTTACGGAATCTCGGAATGTCAAGAAACGTCGCCACAACTATGGCATATCTTATGAATGTCGACGAAGCTTCATCCCGTGAAATTGAAATTAGTACCGGATTGAGGCAGCCCGAAGTTAGTCTTGCAATGAGGCTCATGCGCAATCAGTCCTGGGTAAACGTACGTTCTGAAAAGAAACCCGGTAAAGGGCGCCCAATAAAGATCTATTCCCTCGCAGCCCCTGTTGATGAGATCATAAGCTATTATGAAGACAAAATCTACAAGGAATCTCAGGCAACGATCTCAGCAATTAAAAAACTGAAGGTTATGAGCAAAAAGGTGCCTCTTACTCCCAAGTAAAAGTCTTAAAAGGGTTAGTCCATAATGGCTGACAGTTCTTCCTGGAACTAACCATTATGGAAATCAAATCCTTCCGTGATTACTAATGGAGCGCAGAGGGTCACGAATACCCCGTCCTTCAGGTCGGGGATGAAGTGAACCCTCGCCTCTTCGTTTTTTCACTTTAATTATCTAAATCCTCACTTTTTTTGTAAAATAAGGTTTTTTTGGCACCATAACCAGAGGTGGTGCCAGCCACCTTTGGCTAGGATGTGATATAAGTTGGAATTACGCAGTTTTAGCCATGGCTATGGTCAGATTACTTACCACATCGTGTTGGTGCCTAAGTATCGATACAATATATTCTACAATAAGAGAATTAAAAAGGATTGCGAGTTGATTCTCAGTATAATTTGTGCTAAAAATGGCTACAAAATACATGCAATGGAAGTAGTAGATGATCATGTTCATTTGTTTCTTGAATTTCATCCAAGTAATTCTCTGTCAGAGGTAATTCAGTATTTGAAAGGAGGTAGTTCTTACAGCTTATTCAAGCTTCATCCTGATCTTAAAAAACGATATTGGGGTGGAAATCTATGGTCAAGTGGAAAGTTCTATCGATCCGTTGGAAACGTAACTGCTGATACAATTAAGCATTACATTAAAGAATCGCAAGGAAAACCGAGTGAAGAGTCTCGATTGCATAGGTTCATGAGATCCAAGCAAAGAAGACTTGATGATTTCTAATTACCAGAACAACCGGGCGGGCGGCCCGAAGCATACCCCATCCTTTAGGGTGGGGTGGCCGCCCGCAATTTGATTTACTCGTCCCTTCCATCTGTATAGTCTTTTTCTTTTGTTCTTTGATTTTCTTTGATTAGTTTCTCCTTCTCTCAGAGTCTCCTTCCTGATTTTTCAGATATTTCTCATAGTTTTCTTTCGACTCCTCAGATCCTTCTTTATATTCTCTTCAGCATCCTACTTTCCAATCGTTAAGAAATGGAGAAATAGTCTGCATTCAGGTTGTGTAAGTAAAAGATGAGAAAAGTTAAAAGGAAATCTAAGGGAAAAGCTGAGAAGTCTCTATATGAAAACTCTGCCTTAATAGAGTCCATATTACAGAACTAATATTTAGAAAAGCAATCTTTAAATCTATTCAAAAAGGGGGAAAAGAAGTTGTAATAAAGAAGGGACCCTGCCCTTAAGGGCAGGTCAGCCACCTGTCACAACTTTAAGAATGGTTAGTTTATCAGAACTTATCGCCCCGTCAAGGGGAACAGCATTCCCTCCGTTTAATACAAGTACTGTTTCCTGATTTATGTCCAGCGTATCAAGCAATTCTTCGTAGGTAACGGTTTCAGCTACTTCTACGGTCTGCTCGGAAATCTCTCCAGCTTGAATTGTTATGTGTATCTTTTTACTCAATCTAATGATCCACCGCCGCTTACCTGAATTTCGTTTACAATTTCCTTTATTAACTTCTGCTCCAGTTCATATTCTTTTCTGATTCCTTTTCTTTCTGCGTTTCTTTTCTGGAACTTTCCTGTCATGTTCAAATCTCCCTACGATCTTTCAGGTTTGCAACATAGTGGGTATAATCTCTTCAAAGAGACTCTTTTGTCTTTTCGAGATGTATATCCAATAATTATAATGATTTTCTGTTTTAATTAACTTTTTGGTTGACAATTGTTTGGTTAACGTTTTCTTTATTTTCCGACGCTATAGCATCAATATATTTTTATTTATAATGAAATCTCGTTGTTAACATTGTGGCTAGTGTCATTTGGAACATTGACATAATAACTTCAAAACTTACTATCCGAAATAGGCATTAAGAATATTGATTGGAAATTGATATTTTTATAAAAAATCAGCATTTATTCATATTAAGTTTTACTGCATATAACCTTTGATGATAGTTATGATTAAAAAGATAAATCGGAAAAAAATATGCAAGTTCGCGGAAAAAGTTAAATATTAAATAGAAAACAGCGGAAAAACGATTTAGTTCAATAGTAGGCAACTCAACGAATATGAGTGACTTGATTCAATGAATATATACATCAGCCGGGATTCGAACCCGGGTTCGAGCGTTGGCAACGCCCGGTGATGACCGCTACACTACTGATGTGCTCTGTATTTATTTATGGTGCCCAGACCCGGATTCGAACCGGGGACAACTGCCTCTTCAGGGCAGCGCTCTCCCACTGAGCTACCTGGGCAGGTAGATTTGGAGTGTAATGGCAGGTAGTTTTGGAGGGTAATAACTGACTTAAATTAACTACCAGATTATGTTTAAAGTGGGCCCGCTGAGATTCGAACTCAGGACCTCCGCCATGTCAAGGCGACGTCATAACCGTCTAGACCACGAGCCCTATATGTTTGTGTTTTATTCCTTATGACAAAAGAAGTGCTTGAAATAAGGACAACTAAAAAAGTTATACATCAGCCGGGATTCGAACCCGGGTTCGAGCGTTGGCAACGCCCGGTGATGACCGCTACACTACTGATGTGCTCTGTATTTATGGTGCCCAGACCCGGATTCGAACCGGGGACAACTGCCTCTTCAGGGCAGCGCTCTCCCACTGAGCTACCTGGGCAGGTAGACATAATACCACCAGATGACTCTTCAAGAATAAATCTTTAAAAGAAATGGCAGCATTTTCGTTTTTATTTTTCCAGAAAAAGCTCTGGAAAGATTTTAATTGATTTTTTGGCACATTTTTTAAGTTACTAAGTGGGCCCGCTGAGATTCGAACTCAGGACCTCCGCCATGTCAAGGCGACGTCATAACCGTCTAGACCACGAGCCCTCTACAATGTGTATTGCTTCCGTTTATCCCACGGAAGTGCAACACCATAGTACGCATCATCATTTATATAAGTTTTGGGTGGTTCGGGCTTTTTCTACTCGAATCAGTCCTCAGAAAATTAAAAATTTTACGGATGATTTAAAAAATTTTGATTCTGGCTTCGGTTTACCGGTTAATAATTGTAGATAATTGTAGTATGCCTACTCTGTGTCTGATCACTTCAAGTATCTCACGTGTTTCTTCTTACTTCCGTTTCTTTTCTCAGTATATTACTTTCTGTAGTTTGCGCAGGTTTATTATGCTATTAGCCCGGAGAACCTGTCTTCTAAAATAGAATGAATACAATATTTTCGCTGAGGGTAACATGAACGGAGCATCTGATAATATAGAAGAACACAGGACAATTCCGGAAATTCAGGCAAAAATAGATGCTGGAGATGCAGTGGTCCTTACGGCTGAGGAAATCGCTGCAAGGATTAGTGCAGGGGATGAAATAGGGCTTGAAGATATCGATGTCGTAACTACCGCAACTCGCGGGATTATGAGCGGAACTTATGCCGTTCTCTCTTTCAAAGTCTCCGAACCTGACTCTTTTATAAAGGCTTCCGAAGTCCTGTTGAACGGGGTGCCGGCAGTTGTTGGTCCCTGCCCCAATGAAAGACTTGGAGTTCTGGACCTTATTGTACTCGGGACGGCTCACAGCATATCAGATCACCACTATGGAGGCGGGCATCTTTTCAGAGACCTGGTGGAAGGAAAGAATATTAAGGTTGATGTAACCACAAGCGAGGGTGACCGCTTCTCAGTGGAGACCAATCTTTCCAAAATCCCATTTGCCAGGCTTCACGCAACCAGGCATGCCTTCAAAAATTATCGGGCCTTCGTAAACCCAGGAAAAGAACCTGTTGAAACGATTTTCCACGCTCTCCCATTTGAAGGAGAGTTCAAAGAGATGACCTTCTGTGGCTGTGGGGAGTTGAATCCCATTGAAAACGATCCCAAGCTCGAGACAATCGGAATCGGGACAAGGGTACTTATCAATGGAGCCGAAGGGTTTGTTACTGGCCAGGGCACCCGCAGCGCTCCGGATAATCCCAATCTGACAGGTTTTGCAGATCTTCACGATATGGTTCCCGAGTATATGGGTGGCTTTATAACTTCAGCAGGACCTGAAATCATCAATACCTGGGCAGTCCCTATCCCGGTTCTTAACAAGGGCATGCTTGAAAACATCTTCAAGCTGGACAGTCAGATCCCTCTCAAACTGGTGGACATTTCAGGCAGGATTCCTCTTTGCGAGATCACTTACGGGGATGTCTGGAATAACGCAGATCTGAATGTCAAGTACGAGCCAGAGAACTGCATTAACTGCGAGGTATGCTGCGTAGCTGAAGCCTGTCCTATGGGTGCCATAAGCAAAGGAGAAAACGGGGCTGAACACAAGCCTGAACTTTGCTTTAACTGCGGGCTCTGCATTTCAAGATGCAGAGGGGAAGCTTTTAGCGCAAACCTCGGAACTGTTAGCTGTGGGGTCGGAGGCTGCCTCAGAGATGTCAAAGTAACCCTGCGTCAGTCTGACCGTGCCAGGGCAGTAAAAGCCGCGCAGGAACTCAAAGAACAGATTCTGACAGGGAAATTCAGGCTCACGGAACAGGTGGAAAAAATAATCTGGAGAGAGTAAGACCTGAGAATAAACCAAAATTAGCGATTAAACGGCGATTAGGGGTAGGACGAAAAAAAGTTTATCGGGATTTCTCTTTCCTAACCTTTCTTTCAAATTTGCCTTTCTTTTTTGAAGAACCGTCAGCCAATATCGCGAAGACACTTATATTCTCTGTGAGTTGAAAAGCACTTTTCTGGGTAAGTGAAAGTGTTCTCTTAGTCCCGGGATATTCTTTCAATGTCTATTTCTCTCAGTTGAATTGGCGGATTTTGAGTCACTTTCCATCTGTTTGACGGTCGGCTCAGGCTCCACGCGGTGCAGGGAGGAAACAACTGCAGATTTCCTCCCGGACTCTGGGACAAATTAACCCATTATGAGTGAGCACTAAAACTTTTCTTTTCAAAATAACTTACTTTTTAATTCTCGTCTGTTTTCAGCGCTTTTTTGAAGCGTTTTGTAGCTTCTTCCGGACTCATGGGGATATTCGGAGCGTTTGTATTTCCAGGTTTCAGGATTACGTGGATCAGAGAAAGCTCCTTCATAGCTCTGAACTTCCTGAAGGCTTCTATCAAATTTTCCCTGGTATTTACTTTGGTCGTATTCTGGATTCCACAGGCGTTTGCAAAGATTTCAAGGTCAATGTACCTGAGGGCGCATGTTTCCTGGGAACCTGTAGATCCGTAGGCCCCGTTGTCAAGAGCAATAATTATCAGGTTTTTCGGAGCTTCTTTTGCAATCTCAAGAAGGGCGTTCGGGTTCATAAGAAGACTTCCGTCCCCGTCAAAAACAACAACTGTTTTCTCTGAGCGGAGAGCAATGCCCATACCTATGGAAGAGACAAGCCCCATTGAGCCGAACATATAGAAGTTAAGCTCTCTGTCCCTGCAGGAATAAAGTTCCTTACAGGGTACTCCGAGATTTGTTACGGTAATTTCGTCATCAAGTTCGGAAGCTACGGCGCAGATCGCATCATTTCTGAGCATGATTGGCTTGAGAACCTCTCCTGTAAGGGAAAACCTGCAAGTCCTTTCCATAACCTCCGGTTTTTCAGGCATACCTGCATCCTGCCAGGCACAGCAGTCCGAAGCTTCCCAGACTTTAGGGGAAATCAGAGCAACGTAGGGCCTCGAATTTTCAAAGGCATCGAGGATTACATTTTCAAGCTGGGGAAGCTTTTCAGCCTCATCAATTATTGTATATGCAAGCCCTGCCCCTTCTAGAATAGAAGGGAGATGAACTCCCAGGGGAACCTGAGCTTCAATCCCTTCTTTGTAAACGCCTCGCCAGCTTGCCAGGATAGGCAGGGGTATTTTACAGGTTACGTTCAGGGATTCAAGGGCATTGATCATGTTCCCGAGCCCTGTGCTCTGAATCAGCATCATGGGCTTTCCGCCAGCAAGATAGAATCCTGCGCAGATTCCCACTCCGTTTTCTTCCCTTGTCAACTTGATTTCAGGAAAATTTTTAGAGACTAGAGGAAGCAGATTTTTGATCCTATCACAGGGAAGGGTTGCTGCAAGGTCAATACCTGCGTTTTTCATGATTCTTATTACTTCTTCTTCCGGGTTTACCATGCATATACCTCAGTCCAAGCGTATACTTATCATGCACATATCGAGCTTGTTTCTCTTTCTCTTACAATTTCTTTGTGTACGGATTTACTAGAACTTAGGCCCTGATCAAGATAAGAGTTCAAATGTTCAATTCTTCGAGTGGAACATCAGGGTCGTTGACAGTAACCGCAGGTTCAACCTGGAAAAGCGTAAGGTCTTCTTTCAGCCTCTTAAAACCCCCTCCTGCAATGTTCAGAAGAATGATATCATCTTTTCCTACATTTCCTGCCTCCACGGCTTTTAACAGGGAAGCAGCCGCAACTGCTGAAGGCGGAAGGATATCTATTCCTTCAAGGGACTCGAAACGGGCCTTTGCTTTAAGGGCTTCCTCTCTGGTAATGGCATACATTATCCCGTTCGTATCGACAAGCGCATCATAGAGCCCACCAGTCACGGAGTAGGGTGGGGCCCTGTTAGTAAGCACGGTGGCATAAGTGTCTTCGATCTGCTTCTTTGCGTCTTTCATGTCGATCTCTGGAATGATCTCCCTTCTTCCTGCCTTCCATGCGTTATACATAGGAACAAAGGGAAGGTTCTGGGCAAGCTGGAGTTTTGGGAGCTTTGAGCCGAAACGGCCATCAGCCCTGAGCCGCAGTGAAGCTTCCCAGGCTGAAATTCCTCCTGTACCGCTTCCAACTGCCTGGAAATAGTGGTCAGGCATTCTTCCTATGGTCACGGCTGCATCCAGCATCACAGTGCCCATTCCTTCTCTTCTGGCAACATTTCTGGCTCCTCCTTCAGGGACCATGCCAGGGAGTTTTGCAATCTTGCCTGCAAGGTTGATAGCATCGGTATAATCGTTTCCCGGAGTCATACTAATAAGATGAATGGAATCAGTCGGTTCTTCAGGGAGCCAGAGTTTGGGAATGCCCGAATCGGGAACCACTATATAAGCATCCGTGCCTGTAAGAGCCGAAACATGGGCAAAAGCCCTTCCCGTGTTTCCTGCAGAGGCAAGGACAATGGCTTTTCCTCCGGATTCTTTGAGAAGCTGCATGGTAGGATAGGCTTCGAGTTCTTTGAAGCTGCAGGTTTTGATAAAAGCCCCTCTCTCGGGCCAGTATCCGCTGAACCCTATGTACAGGTTTGAAAGCCCTAGTTCCCTTGCCAGAGCTTCGCTTTTGTACGTAATGGGCCCTGCTTCGGTGGTGAGTTCTTCCTGAATCGGAAGCCAGGAATGAAACCTTCCTATTCCAGGCTGGGTTCGGAGCTCAAGCCTTTTTTCTAAATATTCTGCCCGCAAAAGTGAATCATCGTTTTCACAGGTTAGCCTGTATTCCTGGCCGTATTCTCTGCCGCATTTCAGACATTTTAGTATGAATCTTCCCATTGCTATCAAAGAAAACTGGGTTTCTTTTGCTAAATATATGTTCCTGAAAACTCAACTGAATATCCTTTATGTGATGTTATTTTTAGCAAATATCCTGATATGGATAATAGATTGCAGTGAATGGAAGCCCCGAGAAGGAAGTAAACGAAAAATAAGCCGACGAGACCGATTTACGGGAAATGAGAAAAGAATTGGTAGATAAAGTGATGAGATACAAAAGGTGCGGAAGAAAGTTCAGGTAAGTGTTTAAGAAAGTCACCTGGTGTCTGAACTGAAACCCGTTAAATGTAGAATATATCCTGAGTAGCTTTAGCGTGCTCAATAGTCTGCCTTTTACCGTTGGGGTAAACAAGGGTAAGTACATCTGGCTGCATTCCTAACTCTCTCGAGTCATGGAGGTAATTTTCGTCTCTTTGTCTGGAAATATCCTTTACATGAATTAAAGCATTGTTTATCCCTATTCTCTGGATCTCTATGTTCTCAAAATCAAAAAAGATCTCCTCTATTTTGGGCTCAAGATGCTTGCTCCCGAACATAAACATATAAACTTGGGCGAAGGGACTGAGCCGGTATTTTATCTGGACATCCGCATCCGTCTTATTAAATTCGATCACCATACTGTCTATATGAATATATTTCCCTTCCCTGAACTGCTCAGTATTGACTCCGGGCGAGACTCTTGCAGCCATTAATGCAGCCGAGATGATCAGGGCGATAGTAATTATAGCTTTTATTTTCATTGTCTAACGCTGTATTGGTCTTCTTTTCTAATATATTTATTTCCTACAGGGCTCTGCTCTTTATTAAGGGATTTCTCCTGCACCTATTAAGTTCTGCAATAATATTAAATAGCGTAAAGATAAAGCTATTCTATCCTTTAGACTATCTAAAAAACCAGAGTGAGGCTAAAAAGTGAGCAAAAACATTAATTTCGTCTGCCCCAAGTGCGGGAATAACTCCTTCGATACCGGCGAAATCCGCACAACCGGCGGTTTCATCAGTAAAGTCCTCGACATCCAGAACAAAAAGTTCACCCACGTCACCTGCAAGCGCTGCAAATATACCGAGTTCTACCAGGTTGACAGCAGCATGCTCGGAAACATTTTCGACCTGTTCACATAAAGCTGAGTCAAGGAAGATTTTTTTCGGAGAAAACTATCTCTTTCTTCTTTTCAAGTTTTTATTATTTCAATTATTTATTGACCTGGAGTGAGAAATGATGTTTCTAACGGAAATTTCCACGCTTGAGAAAGGGGAACCCTGTTTGAATAAATGGTCCTGAAAAGAGGGATTTGTTTTTTGGAGTTCTTGTTTCAGTTGCAATAGCTAAATCTCAAACTTTTTCAAACATTTCCCGCCTGAGATTTATTTCTTCCTTTAGCTTTTTATCTCTGGGGTCTTTTTTGCTCAGAATTTTCAGGATCTCAAGAGCTTGTTTGAAGTTCTCTTTTGCCTCTTCTTTTTGCCCCTTTTCAGAAAACAGGATTCCGAGATTATTGAGTGTCATTTCTTTATCTGATAGATATTCCGTATCTTCAGGATAGTTTTGAAGAAGCTTTTCATATATTTTCAGGGCTTTTTCATACTTTTCTTTTGCTTCTTCAAGCTGCCCCATTGCGAAAAGCAGTTCTCCGAGGTTGTTGAAGGTGTTTCCGGCATAAATTTGATAAAATTCGTTTTTCGGGTGGGAATCAAGAAGCTTCTGGCAGATTTCAAGTCCAGTCTCATAGCACTGTCTTGAGAGAACAAAGTTGCCCGTTCTCTGGTAAATATTGCCAAGATTTCCAATATTGTTTAGGTTCAGGCGGAGGGTGTCTGTGTAGAGTTCGTTTTCCGGGTCTTCTGAGAAGAGTCTCTCGCTAGTTTTTAAGGAAAAAGTGTAAGTTTCCATAGCTTCTTCAAGCCTGCCCAGGGACTGCAGGATCTGTCCTCTTGCTTTTAAGGTGTGGAATAGAATGGCTCCGTTTTTTGCTTCCTGTGCGGCTTTTTCAGCTTTCTGAAGAGACTCAAGGGATTCCTCAGGCTTTCCTTCCTGCATCAGGTCAACGGTTTTGTTAAAATGTTTTACTGCTTCTTCTCTCAGCTTCTCAGGTTTCTCGGGCATATTAAAAAAAAGGCTTTTATTGTCTTATACATTGTGTTATTGCTTGTGTTTTTTTACCTGTTTTCTCCCTTTTTTCCCAACTCCTTTATATATTACTAAAAGCTTAATTTATAGATGTCCAAAATTTCATGTCTTTCTTAATCTACTTTTTCTGGATATCTTGCTGTTTATCGACGTTAGAAAGGGGTATGTACAGGCAGGGGCAGTATGAACCGGGATACCGAGAAAGAAGAGAAGAATAAAAGTCCCGAAAGGATTTGTAGTCGAACTGCTGGAAAAAGCAAGTATGAGAGGCTTTTCATAATACTAGTTGGAATCTTGCTCGCAACTGTCTTTTTCTATACCTTTTACATAGGGCAGCTTCTCTGGGGTATAGTTATTGATATTCTTATCCTCAGGCTATACTTTCTCGTGCAACAGGAAAGGCGTTACTTCAGGGAGTGTAACCTGAATGAAAATGAAGCAGGAACTCCGCACGACCCCAGAACAAAGAAAAGGATAAGGCTGGCAAATATCCTGATCACCATATTTGTTCTCGGGCTTGTTGTCTACTCATATTTTACTTTGCAGTTTATATGGGGGGTTGTTGTAGGATTGATGATCCTGCTCTACCTTCACATGCTGCTGTTTTCTGACAAAAATCTGTGAGAAAACCTGTAAGAGCAGGCTTATAACATACCTGTAATTACCTCTCAAAGCCCTTCCAGCCTTTCTCTTGTCAGAGTAATAGCTTCTTTAATCTTTTCATTTTCAGACTGCTGGGAAAGTAGATTTTCCTGCATTTCCAGAGCTCTATCAAGGCTCTTTTTTGCGGTTTCGATTTCTTTTGGTCCCTGCTGTTTAAGGCAACCTCCTAACTGACTGAGCGCGACTGAGAGTTCTGCCTGGTATCCAAGATTGTCAGGTTTATCATTGTAAAGTTTCTGATAAATATCGACTGCTTCCCGGAGGATCTCACAGGCTTTATCAAGAGAGCCGGATTCTGTGAGAAGTGCACCGTAATTGTTCAGGTTTTCACCGGCATAAGACTGGAAAACGACATTTTCAGGATTCTTTGCGGTCAGCTCGGAATAGATTTGACGGGCTTGAGAATAGGATTCTACGGCTCTGTCCTTTTGACCTTTTTTTTTAAGGAGGTTTCCTGTATTGCTCAGGGTTGTACCCATGTAGTGCTGGTAGTCTGAGTTTTCCGGGTCGGTTTTCAGGAGTTCTGAACCTACTTCAAGGGCCTTTTCATATGTCTCAAGGGCCTGATCATACTCTTTTGCTGAGTAAAGGATACCTCCTCGAGTAAAAAGGATATAATAAAGAGCATCTGTTGATTTAGCCTGCTTTGCAGACTTTTCGGCTTTATCAAGGGTTTCGAGGGCTTTATTCAGTTTGCCTTTCTTGATTTGGCTTACTGCACTGTGAATCTGCTTTAGAAGGAGAAGATTTTTTACCTTGCTTCTGGACATGAGAGAAAAATCCCTTTTACTTTTTTAAATAGCTGTCGATGTCTATTCGCAAGCATCGGATAAAATCTGAATATAAAGATTCTGGTGATGATAATGTTAAGAGTAATAGTTAAGGATGATGTTCAGGTAAGGGTGATGTTTAACTATATATAGAGGATCTAGCATAGGTATGTAAAAAAATATCTTAAAATTCTCTGTGAATTAATTTGGCAATTAATTTTCTGATCCAGTTTTAGAATCGAATATTCAGCCAGCAAATTGTATATAATAAGAGGTTTCTATATACTGTATATACAGTGGCAGGTTAATTTTATATACCGTAAGTCTATATAATTAACCAAAGTATGGATGGGGTTACAGTAACTTCAGGAGCCTGTTATTGTAACAGCCGCTTTTGCCCGTTATTCTACCATCAAGTCTATTATTTTTTCAAAAAAGCGTCAAGTATTTAATCTCGATCAGATAACGTCTATCAAATAACGTTCGAATATGTGAGCTAACCATGGTATATAATAATAATCAGAACATAGACGGATCTTCGGAGAATATGGACATGCAAGCCCATGAAGTGGGAGAGGCTGTTCCAAAAGTAGACCCGTCTGCGGCCGACCAGACGAAGGATAAGTCAACTCAGGTCATGGCCGAGTCTGAGTTAAGTGAAGACATAGATGAAGATGTTGAAATCGGCTTCCAGTTTGAAGATACTTCAAACATAGAGGTTCCCAAGCTTCTTATTGACCAGGTACTGGGGCAGGAACATGCAGTGGAAGTCGTAAGAAAGGCAGCCAGCCAGAGACGTCATATTATGATGATAGGGACTCCAGGTACAGGAAAGTCCCTGCTTGCAAAGGCAATGGCAGAACTTCTTCCTAAAGAAGAGCTTAAGGATATCCTTGTATATCCCAACCTCGAAGACCTTAATAATCCCAAGATAAGAGAAGTTCCAGCCGGAAAGGGCAGAGAAATTGTCATGGCTCACAAGATGGAGGCAAGAAAGAAAGCCCAGGCACGGAACATGCTTATGATGCTCTTTGTTGTGGGTATTATCATCTATTCTTACTTCGTCTCCCAGCTGCTCTGGGGTATCATTGCAGGCATAATGATTCTCATGTTAACCCGCCAGTTCCTTCCCAAAGAGGAAATGATGATTCCGAAAATGGCGGTTTCAAATTATGATAAGGAGCACGCACCCTATATCGATGCAACCGGAGCTCATGCAGGAGCCCTACTCGGAGATGTCAGGCATGACCCCTTCCAGTCCGGAGGGCTTGAAACCCCTGCTCACGACAGGGTGGAAGCCGGAGACATCCACAAAGCCCACAAGGGTGTGCTTTTCATTGACGAAATCAATACTCTCAGGCTTGAGTCCCAGCAGAGTCTCCTGACTGCGCTTCAGGAAAAGGAATACCCGATTACCGGGCAGTCCGAAAGAAGCTCGGGAGCTCTTGTCAAGACCGAACCTGTACCCTGCGACTTTATCATGGTCTCTGCAGGGAACCTGGATGCAGTACAGAAAATGCACCCTGCGCTCAGGTCAAGGATAAAAGGTTACGGGTACGAAGTCTACATGCAGGATTCCATGGAAGACACTCCAGAAAACCGGAAGAAGCTTGTCCGTTTCGTTGCACAGGAAGTCGTCAGGGACGGTCACATCCCTCACTTTGACGAGGGTGCAGTAGAAGAAGTAATCAGGGAAGCCAGGAGGCGTGCAGGTAGGAAAGGCCACCTTACTCTCAAGCTCCGTGATCTTGGCGGGCTTGTGCGTGTTGCAGGCGATATTGCTCATTCTGAAGGGGCTCCGCTTACAACTGCCGAGCATGTGCTTTCAGCAAAAAGAATTGCAAGGTCCATAGAGCAGCAGCTTGCCGACAGCTACCTCGAACACCGCAAGGAATACGAGTCCTTCCTCAGGAGAGGTTCTGCTGTGGGAAGAGTCAACGGGCTTGCAGTTATGGGCGGAGATTCGGGAATCGTACTTCCTATCGTATCCGAAGTTACACCCTCACTCTCAGGTGCCGAAGGGCGAATTATTGCAACCGGCAAACTCAAGACCATTGCAAAAGAGGCAGTGCAGAACGTATCCGCAGTAATCAAGAACATGACAGGCACGGATATTTCCCGCCACGATATCCATATCCAGTTTGTCGGGACATATGAAGGTGTAGAAGGAGACAGTGCATCGGTTTCCATTGCTACAGCCGTTATTTCGGCAATCGAAAGGATCCCTGTGGATCAAACTGTAGCAATGACGGGTTCTCTTTCTGTCAGGGGCGATGTTCTGCCTGTTGGTGGGGTCACCTACAAGATCGAGGCTGCAGCCCAGGCAGGCATGAAGAAAGTCATCATACCTAAAGCCAATGAGGCAGATGTTCTTGTCGAAAAGGCATATCGGGAAAAGATTCAGATTGTTCCTGTTTCCTCGATTGCGGAAGTGCTGGAGCACAGCCTTGTGGGCCCCAGAAAAAACACGATTATAGAAAAACTCAAAAATATTACAAAACTAAGTTTCGATATTCCGGAAGTATCACCCGCTTCCGTACAGGCTATTAATCTCTTCGGGTGCAGGAACTGACCATGACAGGCATTATGCAGGACATAAAGTTTTATGACTGCAGGGTGATAGAAGGCAGTTCCACTTCTATCATCCTGGATAACGGAAAGATCGAAGAAATATCCAGAAACTTCACAAAGGGGGCCGGAGTAAGGGCCCTCTGCGGGGGTTCCTGGGGTTATACGGCTGTTGAAGGGAATATTGATCTAAAACGTGGGGTTGAAGCTGCCTCAAAACTTGCTTTTTCTATGAATGCTAGCACCCCTAAGGAAAAAGTAGATCTTGCAGCCGTTTCCTCTCCTGAAGTAAATAACCTTCCTGAAATCAAAATCGACCCGAGAGACATTGCAGTTGAAGAAAAAGT
This sequence comes from Methanosarcina horonobensis HB-1 = JCM 15518, assembly GCF_000970285.1. Classification (NCBI taxonomy): domain Archaea; kingdom Methanobacteriati; phylum Methanobacteriota; class Methanomicrobia; order Methanosarcinales; family Methanosarcinaceae; genus Methanosarcina; species Methanosarcina horonobensis. The sequence goes on from NZ_CP009516.1 coordinate 1,680,334, forward strand.
AAGTCTTTTAAAAAGTATTGAAGAACATGCGAAGCTCGCAGGCGTTCACAGTACAAAGGTAACATATCTCGAGTCTGAATTCAAAGTCCAGTACCGGAGTTCCGAAGGTCTGGAATGTGAATATGAACTTTTGAATGTCGGTTTTGCAGTTTCTGCTGTGGCTTCGGAGAACGGCGTCTACCAGGCAGGTAGAGAAAGTCGTTTCGGATACGGCTATGAGCTTTTTGAGAAAGAAAACGCTCTTGAGCTCGCCGGAAAAGCAGGAAAGACCGCACTTGAGCTCTTGAAAGCTAAAACCCCTAAAGGCGGAGAAATGCCTGTGGTGCTTGACCAGGAGCTTGCAGGCGTATTTGCTCATGAAGCCGTAGGGCACGCATCGGAAGCCGACCTTGTGCTTGAAGGGGATTCTATTCTTGAAAACAGGATAGGAGAACAGATCGCATCCCCGCTTGTTACTATCATTGATGATCCTACACTGCACGAGTTCGGATATTATCCTTTCGATGCCGAAGGTTCCGAATCAAAAAGGACCGAAATAATAAAGGACGGAATTTTTAATTCCTATCTGCACTCCCGGGAAACCGCAGCCAAACTCGGGGGAACTCCAGGAAACTGCAGGGCTCAGGGCTATTCCATGCCTGTTGTCAGGATGAGCAACACCTTCATTGACAATGGGGACTCCAGATTTGAGGAGATGCTTGAGGAAGTCAAAGACGGCATGTACCTTGTAGGGTCAAGAGGCGGACAGGTGAATACCGGAGAAGGTATATTCCAGTTCAATGCCGAAAAAGGATATCTTATAAAGAACGGGGAACTTACAGGGCTCGTTAGGGATGTCTCTCTTTCAGGGAAGACCCTTGAGATTCTGAACCGTGTAACCCTTGTTGGCAATGACCTTAAAATGACTGCCGGAAGATGCGGAAAAGCCGGGCAGCTCGTACCTGTATCCGATGGTTCTCCGCATATTGCTATCTCAAAAGCCCTTGTAGGAGGTGCCTGAAAGTGTATGAGCTTGCAAGAAAAGCCCTGAAACTGGCAGAACAGGCAGGTGCCGAAGAAGCTGAAATCTATTATGCTGCAAACCACTCTACAGGCGTCAATTTCAAAAAGGATGCTCTTGAGAATGCCAGGGATCGTTTTCTGGAAGGGCTGGGAATCCGCGCCATTGTAAACGGTGCAGTGGGTTTTGCCAGTACCAATTCCGCAGCAGAACTCGAGAACGCCGTAAAAATTGCAGTTGCAGAAGCCCGTGTCAGGGAAAGTGACCCGGACTGGGTATCCCTTCCTTCTAATGGCAAATACCCTCAGGTTTCAGGCATTTTTGATAAAAAGGTTGAGGCTCTTGAACTCGAAGAATGCATCGGCTATGCCGTAGAGCTCGTTGAAGGCACAAAAGAGGCTCTAGGTACGCTTCCTACCTCAGGAGGTTTTACCCGTTCAAAGAGTAAGCGGCTTATCCTTAACACAAACGGGATCGAAATCGAAGAAGAATCCACAGCAGTCTCCGGTTTTGTCGATGTGATCACCGTAAACGGAGACACCTCAACAGCCTACGACTTTGCTGTTTCACGATCTCTTGATATTGACTTTTTTGCTCTCGGGAAAAACGCTTCCGACCTTGCCCTGAAATCCAGGGGCGGAATAAAAATCGAGCCGCAAAAGACCGACGTTATCTTTCACCCGTTTGCCTTTTCTGATATCCTTGAAGATGCTCTCGCTCCTTCGATTGATGCGGACAACGTGCAAAAAGGAAGGTCGGGTCTGATAGGAAAGCTCGGGGAAGAAATTTCTGTCCCAGAACTGTGTATCTATGACGATGGGCTGGTTGAAGCAGGCATAGAGACTTCGGCTTCGGACGATGAAGGCGTTCCTTCAAAGAATACCACAGTTATTGAAAACGGTGTGCTTAAGACCTATCTTTATGACAGCTATACTGCAGGGAAAGCCGGTGTGAAAAGCACAGGAAACGGCTCAAGATCCTCCTATACAAGCCCTCCTTCAGTAGGGCTCAGGAACTTTGTTATCGATTACCCTCAGGAAGATGTTATTGCAAACACTACCTCAGGGGTTTTCGTAAACACAATTATCGGTGCCCATACCGCAAATTCGATTTCCGGAGATTTTTCCGTAGAAGCCAGAAATGCTTTCACAATTAAAGACGGAGCCCTGGATAAGCCCGTAAAATCTCTCATGATTTCAGGCAATGCCTTTGAACTCCTGAAGAGCATAACAGGTGCAGGCTTTGATGTCAGGAAAGTAGGAGGCATAATCACGCCTTCAATCCGGGTTTCCGGTATGAGTGTAATAGGATAAAATTGGATTATAACTAAAAATAGGATTATTAATACCTTAGCCACCTTAGCCAGGTTTTCTGGCTCAAAGGCTCAGATGCCAATAACCTAACCTCGGAGCAAACTCTGAGGTCTCAAATCTTTTTTTGAAAATCTGGAGCTCTTTAGCTTTATTCCGTTACTTCCCCTCTGACCACAAGTACAGGCGTCTTTGAGTGTCTCACCACATTTTCAGCTACGCTTCCGAGCAGGAACCTATCAAGTCCGGTTTTTCCGAGTGTTCCCATCACGATCATTTCAATCTCGTTCTGTTCTGCAAATTCTACAATTTTGTCTGCGGGGTGCCCTTCAAGCAGCACGGATTCCACTTCTACTCCGGCAGGTTTTGCGGCGTCTTCCACAAAACGAGTAGCTGATTCTCCTTCCCTCCTGAAGTGCTCCATGGCAGTCTTTTCCCAGCCAAAGTCCCTGGCGGAATGGGTTGTCGGGACTACTACATATACAGCATAAAGTTTAGCTCCGCTGAGCCTGGAAATCTCAATTGCTTTATCAACTGCTTTTTTGACAAGCTGTGAACCATCAGTTGCAACCATTATTTTTTTATAAGTGCCTTCTCTCATACCAAACCCCTCTATTTTATGCTTCATAATATGATAATTATTGTTTAAATTTCTTTTTCGCATAATCCCAAAAGATTGAAATCTTCTACTGCTATCAGAATAAAAAAGTAAACGATTTCTGGCATAGTGTAACATTTAGTATAACATCTTAAAATATGTTGGATTCAGTTGTTTTTTGTTCTGATCTTTTTGTTCCCAGGCAGGCAATGGGATTCCTTCTCTTATACGTTAACTTTTTGTTTAACTGGACATCTAAGGAAAGAAACTCTCAAAATCCATTACTTTTTCTCTCTTTCTGATACAAAAAGGCATTAGACTTTTTATGCGGCAAAATGTTTATATATTGCTTCATCATCTGTTGAGCTTGGTGAACGGGTAAAGCTCAAAATCAAATATTATTGATCACAACTGAATCCAACATATTTTAACCTCCTCCAAAAACCCCGTTCACTAATTTGCTCTTAATATTTTTGTTAAGTATATACAACTAAACTTTAGTTCCATTTTGTCTATTTCTCTTTCCTTCTGATCTGTCTTCTGTTATTTTCTTAAACACTTCTCTATAAAGAAGCTTTTCTCAAGAAGTGCTGATTTGATGCGGGTAGCACATACTGCCTAGAAAAACTATACTTGTTTTGGATCCCAGTACCACTCTATACTGGCTAAAAAGCCTGAGTATTGGAAATCTAATAGGAGTAGAACTTGAAAAAAGTTCCATGAGACTGAAAAATACCTTTTTATTCTTTTCTCTTCTTTCTGACAGGATTTCCTTATTTTTCTTTAGAACCTGCTGGTACTTCAAGAAACCATGTTGAGCAGTATTAGCAGGATTATAAGCCTTACAAGTATGCTTATTGCCGTAGAATACGCAACAATTTGGAATCCAATGCGAGTCCCGAAAATAGCTACTTTTCTTGGGAGCTGGCTGCGTATGGCAAAAATCGGGAGCATAAACATACTACCCAGCATGAGCACGATCATTGCCTGTAAATTTGTCAATTCTCCTGAATGAATCATCGGGCCCAGGAGAGAAATCCCAAGAATCGGACTTGCAACATAACTTGTCAGCGGGACAATTGTCTCTGGAGGTATTTTAAACAGTTCTGCAAGGGGAAGCACGCTGAATATTTCAAAAGCTCCCTGTTCTTGAAGAACGAAGATGATCGTGGTTGCTACAAGGTAAACTCCTGCAATCCTCAAAAAAAGCCTGAATTCCTTTCTGAACGCATGTTCAAATGCGGTCTTTAGAGATACTTTCTCTCTACTCCGGGTCTCAGGACCTTTGCAGGAGTTGCCATCAAGAAAAAGCTTGCTTGCAATTGCAATTACCAGTATTTTAATCACTGCTGTGACTACAAATACAAGAGAATAAAACCCTCCTACTATGAATCCGAGTGCAGGCAGGACAATAGGAATCTGATAGGTGAAAAGCTCACGAAAATAAGCAGGGGTTGCATTCATCATTGAACAGAGCAGGACTTCCCTGTCATCAAGGCAATTTTCTTTTTTTGCCTGAAGAAGCATACTATTTGCAGCATCAGCAGACCCTACTGCTACAACGAAAGATGAAGCACATGTTTCTGGCAGATTCGTATAGGCAAAAATAGGGCTTACAAGTTTTGAGAATTTCTGCATCAAGCCGAGTTCCACAAGCACGCTGGTGCCCACAAGTCCTACAAAAATCATTATAAGTACCGGAAGTGCAAAATCCAGTACATCAAGGAAAAGCTCTATCATTGAAAGGTATTTGAGCCGGGCAGGTAAATCAATCTTTCCCGAAAAATCCGGGTCTCCTGCCCTGGGAAAATTTCAAGTTTATATCTAACGTTTTAATATTCAGAGTTTAAATGCTTGAACCTTACATTGAGCATTTTTCGCTTAACATTTTTTTCATACTTGGTTACATCTTGTGTCTTTTTTATGTTTGGTCTTTCATCTGTATTACTCGGTTTCGAATCCTTTTACAACCAGCACAGCTTTTCTGGAATGTCTTACTACATTCTGAGCCACACTTCCAAGTAAAAATCTCTGAATTCCTGTCCTTCCAAGTGTTCCCATTACGATAAGGTCGATATCATTTTTTTCTGCAAAATCGACAATCTCGTGCGCAGGGCTTCCTTCAAGGAGAACGGATTCCACTTCGATATTCGCGGCTTTTCCAACGGTTTCTACATAAGCCGTTGCTTCCTTTCCTTCAATACTCAGGTGCTCTTTCATTGCTTTTTCCCATCCTATATCTCTGGGATGACCAACCGTATACCCTCCAGAGGCAACAACATATGCCGCATAGAGTTTTGCTCCGCTCAATCTTGCAACTTCAACAGCAGTATCAACCGCTTTCTTGACAGGTTCCGAACCATCGGTAGCAACCATTATCTTCCTGTAAACATTACTGTTCATACCTGACTCCCTTTTTTCTTTTTCAGTTCTTAATGTTAATAGCGCGATAATCCTTTATATACTATCATCCAGGAAGATTAAACTGGCTAAATAAAGTCTGTTCCTGTTAGAATTCTGGAAGATAACGCGGTTGTTTGAGAGTTCCAGCAGCCAGCAGATCCCTTACAAGTTCGAAGTTCTGGAGCCCTATCTTCCCGCAAAGGATTTTTAAAGTCTCCAGTTCAGAAGGTTGCTTTTGTAAAAAGTCGCTTATTTTTCGGAAGCCGCTCAGGTATGCATGGTCCTTTGTGTAACCTCCGGGTAAAGATGTATCATTAAGCCCTCTTTTGACTCTCGGAGCAAAGTTAAAAGCTTCTTCTGGAGGGAAATACCCTGCCAGTTCCTCCAAGATCTCTGAAAAAGGAGCTTCACTACATATCGCAGCAGCTACAATTCTTGCACTGTATTTTTTAAGATTTTCAGGCACCAGAACTCCGTTTCTGGCCTCATTATAGACTGCAAGTCCCTCTTCGGTTTCCATGTACCCGGGAAAACCTGCGCGGAAAAGCATTAGAGGCTGAAATTTTCCGTTTTCTGCCCGAAAGACATGTGTTCCTATTTAAGACGATCTGTGAAGTAAAAGTTCATGAAAGCGAAGGAGATAATTGATCTTTTTAACATAATTAGATTCATGTCTTACATAAATGTTAGCGTACTCCTAATGTACGGATGCTTCTAATAATATTCCTGAGAACTGATTTTTATCTATGTATACAGTAAAAATTGCAAAAATATCATGTTCATCATATCTTATTTAATTTCTTTTGAACTTATATCCAAAATATTAATATGTCAATAATCTTATCATACATGTGACTACCGAACAGGATTTCATAAAAACGAATTCGGAAAATATGGAGCTCTGAAAAGGAAATCCAAAACCTGGGAGACAAGCTGAGAATAAAAAGAGCAGACAGGGCTGGGGTGGTAATATAAGAATTACTGAAAGAAAGAGCGAAGCAGAAGAAAACTGGATAGAAGAATTTCTTTTAAACAGCCCCAGCCCGGTCCTGAGGATAGATAGAGAAGGAATAATTATCTATTCTAATGAAGCAGGACAACTCTTACTTGAAGCATGGAAAAGCAGGGTCGGAGAAAAGGTTCCCGTAAATATCCAGAAAGCTGCGCGAAAAGCAGCCTTCAGAAAAAAGTCAGAACATACGGAACTTGAGGCAAACGAAAAAACATATTCGGCAACTTTCATACCTTCTGCTGACGGTAAATATGCCGTCCTCCACGGATCGGACATAACTTTATCCAAGCAGGCTGAAAGGAAACTATCTTTAGTAGATAAACACCACAGAGTTCTTTCCCAGATTTCCGAACTGGCTCTCAAAACCCAGGACATCCGAAACCTGCTGAATGAATCCTTAACTTTGATTGCTTCTACGCTTGGCGTAGAGTATTGCAAAATTCTGAGACTTTTACCTGATGGAAACTTTTTGTTTGAGGCAGGGACCGGATGGGATCCGAAAGATACAGGTAAGATTATTAAAAGAGAGGCAGCTTCGGTTGCCGGATACACCGTTCTTTCAAAAAAACCTCTCCAGATAGAGGAGTTAAACAAAAAAAGTTCTATTGAAGGAATGGGACTTAAAGAATATAAGGAAATAACGAGAGGAATAAGCGTTCTTATAGGAAGTGTTGAAAAACCTTACGGGGTGCTTGTAGTTCACAGTACGAAGGAAGAGAAGTTTACAAAAGAAGACGCTTATTTTTTGTACGACGTCGCGTCCCTGATTTCACTAGCTTTTGAAAGAAACAAGGTAGAGAGTAACCTCCGGGAGAAGGTACTCTTTCTTGAAACCCTGATAGATACGATTCCTGCTCCTGTATTTTATAAAGACAAAGAAGGGATCTACCGCGGATGCAACGAACTCTTTGCGAAAATAATTATCGGGAGATCAAAGGAAAAGGTAACAGGATGTTCTGTAGATGAGCTTTCCGAAGAGATTCCGCAAGAGCTGGGAAATGTTTATAAAAGAACGGACCGACAGCTGCTCCAGAGAGGGGGAAGCCAGGTTTATGAATCCAAAGTCATGTGCTCAGACGGGATAATCAGGCAGTTCCTTTTTAATAAAGCCGTGTATAGGAACCTTAATGGGACTGTGGAAGGGCTTGTAGGGGTCATGCTTGATATTACCGGCCGCAAACGTACCGAAGAGAACTTATTAAAGAGTGAAGAAAGGTATCGGCTGGCTGCAGAACAGACCGGACAGCTAGTGTATGAATTTGACCTGCAAAATGGCCACGTTGAATGGGCAGGGGCGGTCACGGAGCTTACGGGATACAGCTACAATGAGATGCAGAATTTTAATTATTATGACTGGCTCGAACATATTCACCCCGATGAGCGCAGAAGGGTTCAACAGGCATTTAAGAAGTGCTGGAACACGGGAGAGAAATTTGACGAAGAATTCAGGTTCCGGAGGAAAGATGGAAGCTATTTTTGCGTGGAAAACAAAGGTATCTATCTTAGAGACGAAGATGGCTGTGTATGCAAAGCTCTTGGGGTAATGAAAGACATTACTGAAATCAAACTTTCCTCGGAAAAACTGAAGGAAAGTGAAGAGCTCTACCGGTCGTTTTTACAGAACTTTAAAGGAATAGCATTTAAGCTTGACAGGGATTTTACCCCTCTCTTTCTGGAAGGTGCTGTCGAGGAAATCACCGGGTACACAGAAGAAGACTTTACCTCAGGCAGGATAAATTTGCCTGATCTCGTTGATCCTGAAGACAGGAAAATGCTCGATATAAGCCGGAAAAAAATGAGTTTTTCCCCAAACTCCATGATAGAGTATGAGTACAGGCTCAGGCGGAAAGATGGAACTGTAAAGTGGGTTCATGAGTTAATCCACAAAACCTGTGATGCCTCGGGAGAAGCAGAATTTATCCAGGGCTATGCTTATGATATTACTCAGAAGAAAAAAGCCGAGGAAAACCTTGCAAAAGCCGAAGCTATCGGTTTGAGGGAAATTCATCACAGGATCAAGAATAATCTTCAGATAGTTTCGTCCCTGCTCAGCCTTCAGGCTGATAAGTTCAAGGATAAGGATGTCATTGAAGCATTCAGAGAAAGCGAAAACCGCGTTGTCTCCATGTCCATCATCCATGAAGAGCTTCATAAATCCGAGGATACTACAAGCATAGATTTTGCAGCCTACCTAAAAAAACTGACTTCCGAACTCCTTTATTCATACAGGGTCGGAAATGAGAAAGTCCATCTTTTCCTGGATGTAGGCCACACATTCCTGGAAATCGACATGGCAATTCCTCTCGGAATTATAATCAACGAACTCTTCTCAAATTCCCTGAAATATGCGTTTCCCAGAGGTGCCGATGGAGAGATCAGAATATCTCTCTTCAGACAGCCTGAATCCTCAGCTGGCAGTATTCCAGACAGTAATATTGACACAACAGGACCAGACATGCGTTCCGGGTTTACACTGATTTATTCGGATAACGGGGGACGCTTCCCCGAAAATATTGATTTTAAAAATCCCGATACCCTTGGTTTGCAGCTTGTAAATGCTCTGGTTGAGCAACTCGATGGGACAATTGAGCTTGAGAAAGGAAAAGAGACAAAATTTATTATGAGGTTCGAGGATAAGGGCCTTCGGGAAAATGTTAAGTAAGCTTCATTAAGAGGACCGAAGAACCAAGTTATAATGTTTTTGATTCCATTAATAACCTTATTCGCTATACCTGATCGTTTTTATCCCGTTAGACGTATGAGAGCGGTTTTTCCCGTAAAAAAGACGAAAGTGAAAAGAATAGGAAAATAAGGACTTTCACTTTCTTTTACTACTTTTTCCTGCTTCTCCAAACTTATACTTTTTACTTTCTTCCTTCCCTCTTTCTATTTCTTTTTTGAAGGGCCACCAGACGGCTGCAGTTCCTTGCAGCGCAAAAAGAACTGTAGAAATCACAATTTTTGGGTTACCGCAAATAAAAAAGAGATATCAATTCAAAGAAGATCTCTGTTCTGAATATTAAGCATGTGATCAGGGCATCAGATTGCGTGGTAAAGACTGCACAGGCAAGGGAGCACTCAGGAGAGGATATTGTATATCTCTTATAGACCTGTGCATATCAAACTAAGTACACACTTATTTCTATATCAAAATCAATTGAAACTGGCTACAAATTAAGTCCATTTTTAAGTTGAGAAAACATGAAAGAATTGAAGATAATTCATTCAGGTGAGGATAGGCGAATTGTGAATGCTCATAGGAATTGATGTAGGGGGCACCACCACGGACGCGGTGCTTATTCGGAACGGAGAGGTATACAGTACAGCCAAGGTTCCCACAGAGCCAGCGAATCTTCTTAAGTCTTTGCTCAGTGCCCTTGATGAGGTCAGCAGAGGGTTTCCACCGGAACAGTTCGAAAGGGTGGTGTTCAGTACAACCGTAATAACAAATCTTATTGCTGAGGGCAAAACAGAGCGTGTAGCTTTACTGCTCATTCCGGGTCCTGGCGTTAATCCTGCAAGCTATGTTTTTCCTGACAGTTTTTACCTTAAAGGAGCTATGGATTACAGGGGAAGGGAAATTCAGCCTCTTGATGAAGCTGAGATTCGGGAGGCTGTGAATCGAATAAGAGAGCAGGGCTTTTCCAGGGCTGCCGTGGTAAGCAAATTCGGACAAAGGAATCCTTCCCATGAACTCAGAACAGAAGAAATTCTCAGGGAGATGCACCCGGGCTGCAAGGTAGAACTCGGGCACAAAATTTCAGGAAAACTGAACTTTCCGAGAAGGGTTGCCACTTCTATGCTGGCCTCTGCAACAGGAGAACATTACCGGGAGTTTGTTTCGGAGATAAAAAAAGCTCTTGAGGAAAGAAAGATCAGGGCTCCTGTTTATATCCTTAAAGCCGATGGAGGAACTCTGCCAATTGAAAAGTCGGTAGAATTCCCTGTGGAAACTATTTTTTCGGGCCCGGCAGCAAGCACGATAGGAGCTCTTGCCCTTATCCCCGAAGGGCAGACATCTGTTGTGGTGGATATAGGCGGGACAACTACCGACCTGGCTCTTATCCTTTCCGGAAAACCGCTTATCGCCTCAAAAGGCGCAAAACTCGGAAACTTCCTGACCCATGTCCGGGCTTTTGCAGTCCGCTCGATAGCTGTGGGAGGAGACAGCATTGTAAAGGTCAGAGAAACAGAGAACGGACTCAGGATGATAACTATAGGGCCTGAAAGGGCAGGTCCGGCATACTGCATGGGAGGAGAAGAGCCAACCCCAACGGATGCTCTGAGAATGCTCGGGCTTATAGAGGTAGGGAACCCTGAACGTGCAAACGAAGCAATTACCGTTGTAGCTTCAAGCCTTAGAAAATCCGAAACTGAAACCGCTTCTCTTATAGTGGAAACAACTGCAGAAATGATTGCACAGGCAGTAAGAGAGATGTTTCTTGAATGGGAACAGGAGCCTGCTTACAGGATATGGGAAGTTCTGCAGAAGAAAAAAGAAAGGCCTGAAAATGTGGTCGGAATAGGCGGCGGGGCAAAGGGCCTGATTTCAGTAGTTGCGGAAAAACTGAATGCAAAACCGATCATTCCCGACCATTCGGAAGTGGGAAATGCCATAGGGGCAGCTGTTGCAAGGCCAACCCTTACTCTTAACCTGCGCATTGATACCGAGCAGAAGGTCTATTCGGTAGCTGAAGAAGGAGAGATTGCAAGCCTTAAATCTACGGATATCGGGAATTTCAACAGGATGCGTTCGGAAGAAGCTGAAGCCCTTGCAACAAAACTCCTCAGAGACCGCGCAAAAAGGTTTGGGATTTCCGAGTACGCGGACGAAGCCGAGATTGTCAGCAGTGAAGTCTTTAACATAGTGGAGGGCTGGTTTACGGCAGGGCGGCTTTTTGATGTAAGCATGCAGATTTCGGCAGGTCTGATTCCGGAATGGAACAGGGGGGAAAAGGCATGAAACTCGGGCTTGAAAAAATTAAGGACGCATTTAAAGGTGGAGCCGGAAAGTGTACCGGAGCAGATAACGAAAAGAGGGAAGAAGAAAGAGAGAAAAGAAATCAGAGAAATGAAAAAAATGAAAAAGAAAGTGACGGTATAGAGAATCCCGGAGATAATCCTGAAAACCCTGTTCAGAATCTCGCTGTAACGGATATTGAAAATAATCAGGATGAAAGTGATACCGAAAACAATCAGGAAACTGAGTTTGAGAGGATGAAAGGAGTTAAGATGAAAACAAAAACTTCAGGACAGGAACCGAAAAATGTGCCGGAAAACGAATCGGAAAAAAAACCTGTAATTCCGAAAACCCGGAGCGGAGCCAGAAGGACAGGTCTTATTTTCTTCCCTGCTTTTGACTGGGCAATTTCTCCAACCCATCCGGAAAGAGAGGAACGTCTCCTCTATACTCGAGACCAGATTTTTGAAGAAGGGCTGATGGATCTCCCGCAAATAGCCGAGTACAAGCCCAGACTTGCAGATTATAAGGACATTGCAAGGGTCCATTTCTGTGTACCTGATATAAAAGCCCAGGCAACAACCCCGCACCTGATTGCAGCCGGCAGCTGTCTTGTTCTTGCTGATGCTCTCATGCGAGGAGAGGTTAAAAACGCCTTTGCCCTTGTCCGCCCTCCGGGCCACCATGCGATGACAGTAGCCCACGGAAACCGCGGTTTTTGCAATATCAATAATGAAGCAATCCTTGTTGAGTATCTGAGAAAAAAGTACGGCATCCGCAGGATCGCAATCGTGGACACTGATGTCCATCACGGGGACGGGACACAGGAGATTTTTTACAACGACCCTGATGTGCTTTTTATTTCCTTCCACCAGGACGGAAGGACGCTATATCCGGGGTCAGGCTTCATGAACGAACTCGGAGGTCCAAAAGCCCTTGGAAGGACAATCAACATTCCTCTTCCTCCCGGGACTCCGGATGAGGGTATTCTCTACGTGCTCGATTCCCTGGTGATGCCGATCCTCGAGGACTTCAAGCCCGAACTTATTCTCAATTCTGCCGGACAGGACAACCATTATACCGATCCTCTTGCAAACATGCGTTTTTCCGCTCAGGGCTATGCAAAATTAAACGAGAAACTTGCCCCTGATATGGCAGTACTTGAAGGAGGTTATGCGATTCAAAGTGCTCTGCCTTATGTGAACACAGGGATAATCCTTGCAATGGCAGGGCTTGATTATTCCTGCGTCAGTGAACCGGATTTCAAACCCGGAATGTTTGTACAGGCTGCAAGGGACAGGCAGATCCTGGAGGGGGTTGTTGCAACTCAACTCGAAAACTGGAAAAACCGGGACAGGCTTGTAGAAGTAGAAGTAGCAAAACACGGAGACTTTTACCGCCGGAAAAAGCAGATCTTCTATGATACCGATATGATTCAGGAATTCCAGGAGGAAACAGTCCGCATGTGTCCTCACTGCCAGGGTTATATAACTATAGACTCACATGCCCATAGAAGCGTAAATGATATCAGGATATTTGGGATTTCGGTTCCTATTTATGCCTGTAACAGTTGCCAGGCTGAAGCAGCAGAAGAGTACAGGAAGAGGCTTAATTCTCCAGAATACGAGTATGTTTATCTTCAGGATAAGAAAGCTGATGAGTATAGGACCTATAATATGAGGACGAAAAAGGAAACCGTCTACTGAAAAGCTTTTTTGCGAGATCTGTGAAAAATTTTGAGATTTAACTCATTTATCGAGAGAAAATCGTTATCAAGACAAGTTAAAACCAGCTATTGAGAGTGCAGGAAACCATTCATCCCCATAAGCAGGATACCCCTTCCTCGGAGGACGCAGCCCTACAGGTGGGGGAGGAATGCGTCAACTCTAAACCTGCTACCATTTGAATTAATGTACTTGTCCTAGCCTTCAGTCGTTTACAATTTCGCTTTACGTTGACACTATCATGGATCTTATTTCCAAAAATATCTGTTATCACAAAGTATCCTGTAGATCGTTTTCCTTTTACAATACCAACTCCTTTCTCTGTTCTAATTAAGTCAAACTTCCGCAACCCGAACAATTTTCCTGTAGGGATTTTCTTTTCTGATCTTTTACCAGTTGTTTGTTGATAATCACCCTTTGAAACATGTTTTTTGAAATAGATTGTTGGATTTGTTGTTACTTTTTGATCAAAATCACAACAAATTGCCACTCCATCATTATAATGAGTTTTCGGAAGCTCTAAGATTTGTTCTCTTTTGTATTTAGTTTCGTATCCGAAAGTTTCTTTAAAATTCCATTCGGATTTCTTAATCTGAGATTTGATAATTCCAACATCGGTTGCATGTTTTGTTTTTGATACATTTCCAAAAAGTTTAATTTTCCCTTCGTGTAATTTCTGATGACAGGTACTACAAAGCGTTATCAAATTTTCGGGAGTGTCTGTACCGTTCTGTGATCTAAAAATAATATGATGACAATGTAACTTTGGGTCTTTTGACTTGCTTTTGCAATGTTGACAAGTGTGATTGTCTCTGCTGAGAACATAAGCTTTCAAATTGTAGAACCCTTTTTGATCTCCATTTTGATATCCTATTCCTGAAACATCTGGATTAGTTATCTTATGGGTATCAAAAGAAGCAAGTTCTACTTTCCATTCTGTTACAGGCAGAATCGATTCGACAAACTTCTTTTCTCTGAAATGAGATTCAAGTTTACTTCGAATAGAAGGCGGTATTCGTCCTTCTCTTTGCGAATTTCTTCTATTATCAAATCTTGCAGGTCTATATCTGGTATTTCTGCTTCTTCGAGTTCTCCTGTACATAGCCCTTTGTTGCATTTTACCAGATACATCTTGTCTGATCTCAGTTTCAGACTGGTACAGTATTTTTCCGTTTCCAACTGCAGCACAACCTATTTTTTTAGAGCCAGAATCCATTCCTGCAACAACAGGTTGAGTATAACCCTTACTGTTATAATTTAACTTAATAGTAAATGGAATTCTACTGACCATTTTTGCTTTACCTGCTTTAAGCAAAATTCTTGCTTTTGCTGGATTTGTTGGCATCAACGGTTTTTGATTTTTGTTAAGTACAAACACAAATATTTGTAATTCCTCCTATTGCTAGGGTTTTGCGTATCAGATTTTGTGGAGTCAAAATCTGAATCCGGCTTCCTCTCGATCGGATGTTAGAAGGTTTAATGATACAAGCACTGTCCCTACCCTTCAGAACTTTTAACTTGCATCCTTAGAGCTTCAAACTGAGGCGACATTTGAAGGTAACTATAGATTCTTCCACATCGTTTACCAATTTTCTTTACTCCTATTGGTGATCTGGTCAACCAGGGCTATCTTTCAAGCCCATTCCTCGACTCCGAAGGAGGCAGGGAGGGGTAGTTGACTGGAGGACTATGGTTTCCTGTCTTTCATCTGGTAGAATCTGATGAGTTCTGAAACTGATATTTCTCCATCATTTTTGGAGTTTACATGATTTACATGTATTTATTATTTCTCAGATCTCATATTGTCAATGTACAGTTTTTCCTTTGAATTAATTTAATCTTTGATTTTTCTTCAATGTTCCGCATGTTATATATTTAAATTTGTTAAAGACTATTTTGATTTTTAGCGGTATAAATCCTAAATATATTAATTTTTCTCTTTGAAATTAAAGTTGCTCTGTTCACAGTGAATATTATCCTCTAGCTTAAAGCCCTGTGTCTTCTGGCCGGATAAATTTACAGTAACTAAAATCATGACGTATGAACTCATATTATAAACATAACCGTATCAAAAGTCATACAAATTGATTCAAATAAATAGCTTTATTTTTGCTTAATCTTTTAATATTTGTTTATTTAAAAATGTTCATTTATACCAATATCTTTATATTGTACTTACAGTTAATTCCTAATTAATTATAGGAAGTATTATCGAAAATTTCTTCTATTTTTAGGGAGGAATTGGAATAAACAGACTAAGTATTTTACTATTTGCCACTCTCATAATAACACTAAGTTCCTGCGTTGGAGCAGCGGCTGAACATTCAGTCGCATCCGGAGATTCGATACAGGCTGCGGTGTATAATGCATCTCCGGGAGATACAATAATCGTAGGACCCGGAACCTATACAGAAAATCTCAATATAAATAAAAGTCTAATAATAAGGTCTTCGGGGAGTTCTGCAGACACGATAATTGTTGCGAACAACACAAACGCGCATGTAATCACTATACAGGACCAGAACAGCGTAACAATGAAAGGGTTCAACATTACAGGAGCAGGAACCAACTACTCAGGAATCTATGTGCTCAGAAGTCCTAACTGTGTCATTGAAGACAACATATTGCACAATGACGGCCTTGGAGTATACCTTAAAACTTCTAATAATAACATTATCCGCAATAACACAGCCAGCAAGAATCTTCTTATAGGCACGGGTACAGGATTCAACATTGAACAGTCCAATTACACTACTGTTTCGAACAATACGGTTTCAAACCATGGTTATGGGATTTATGTTCGTGGTTCCCAGGGTGAAATACTCTCAGGAAATACTATAAGTCAGAATGCTATCGACAGTATAGTCGTGGAGAACTCGATCAGTAACATCCTTGAAAACAATACCGTAAAATCAAATGCAAGATATGGAGTCTATTTGTCAGGTTCGGGTAATAACAGCCTGAGGTACAATCTGGTGTCCAACGGTACTAACGGAATTTACTTGGTGGGTTCCCCTGAAAACACAATCTCGGGTAACACAGTAGATTTCGGCAGTTCACATGATATTATGCTGGACAATTCAAGCGATAACAGCGTGACCAACAATACAATTTCAAGCAGTGAATACGGAATAGCTGTAAGGTATTCCAATAATAATATCCTGACCGGCAATAATGCATATAATAATACTCAGGGCCTATACATAACGCTAACATCCAGCAATAATACACTTTCAGGCAATACGGCAAATTCAAACAGCGGTACTGGTATCAGCCTTTATAGAGTCAGCGATAATATTCTGGAAAGTAATGAAGCAAATTCAAACGCAAATCAGGGCATTCTTCTGGATAATTCAAGCAATAATGAAGTGTTCAACAACAGTATATCTCAAAACTCCAGAGGTATTTACTTAAGTTCATCATCCAGTGGGAACGAAGTTTCAGGCAATATAGTGAATTCGAATACTGGTCGTGGTATTGAACTTTATTTTGCCGGCAGTAACAATCTTACCAGTAATGTTGTAAGTTCGAATAGTAATTACGGAATTTACCTGACAAATTCCAGTAATAGTTTCCTGATCAGTAATACAGCTTCGAGCAACTCTAAAGGCATCTATGTTGTGAATTCAAGCGAGTGTATGATCTCTAACAATACTGTCTCTAATAATAGAGTAGATCTTAATAACTCAAACGGGATAATGCTCTCGAACTCCAGTAACAATACTCTTTACATGAATAAGGCTGTCAACAATCCCTATGGAATTTCTCTGGATTCTTCTCAAAACAATAATATTTCAAGTAACAATGTGACTTTAAGCACTAAACACGGTCTATTTTTGTGTGCTCGGAGCACTAATAATCTTATTTTTAATAACTATCTGAATAACACATTTAATACAAATAATAATAACACCCAAGGTATCTGGAATATAACAATAACTCCGGGTAGGAGCATTGTGAATGGACCAAATACCGGAGGGAATTATTGGGCAAACCCTCTCGGGACAGGCTTCTCCCAGACTGCAACCGATGCAGATGGGGATGGCATTGCTGATTCAGTATATAATGGAGATAACTTAGTAGACTACCACCCGCTTGTAGCTGTCAATCTCGCGCTTCCTGTTGCAAATTTCAGCAGCAATGTAACAAGTGGTCTTGCTCCTCTGTCAGTTCAGTTTACTGACAGTTCTCAGAATGCAACTGGCTGGAAATGGGACTTCGACAACAACGGTGTAGTAGATTCAATTATCCAGAATCCTGTCAATGTGTATACAGTTCCAGGAAATTATACTGTTAATCTTACAGTAAACAACGAAAACGGTACTAATTCAAAGTTCGGTAACATAACCGTTTCAGCTGGTTCTGTACTTCCTGTTGCAAACTTCACCACTAACATTACAAGTGGAAATACTCCTCTTACAGTCCTGTTTACAGATACTTCTCAAAATGCAACCGGATGGAACTGGAACTTTGGGGACGGAGCTACTTCAACAGAGCAGAACCCGACCCATACTTACTTTGCTACAGGAACCTATACTGTTAACCTGACAGTAAGTAACGGAAACAGTTTTGCCTCCAAAATTGCTACGATAACTGTATTGGAGAGCAACTCTGATGACGACAATGACGACTCAAGTGGAGGAAGTAGCCACAGCAGTGGCGGCGGTGGCGGTGGCGGTTCTCCTGAGCCTGCAAGGAATGTTGAAGTAAAGGAGCTTTCTCAGGTCGTCATTACAAACGGCAAAGCTGCTCAGTTTGATTTCACAAAGAACGCAACATGTGTCGTGTATGTGGGCTTTGATGCCAAGAAGACTGTTGGAAAGACCACAACCATTGTTGAGCAGTTAAAAAATAAATCTACACTTGTCTCCAACCTTTCTGAAGGAGAGGTCTACAGGTACTTCAATGTCTGGGTAGGAAACAGCGGGTTTGCAAGCTCAGAAAACATAGAAAATCCGAACATATGTTTCAAGGTTGAAAAGTCCTGGATCAAGGATAAAAACATAGACAAGGATTCAATCACTCTCAACAGGTACAGCAATAAAACCTGGGAACAACTGCCAGTCAGCCTTTCAGGGGAAGATGACAAGTATCTGTATTTCAAATCCAGCGTCCCGGGTTATTCATTCTTTGCAATAACAGGGAAGTCAAATGCTTCTTCGGAAGAAACTGTAACTGAAATACAGCCCGAAGGCAAACCTGACAATTCTGAGGAAAATATAGAAGATACAGGATCAGAAGTTGACCATGAGTCTGACGGGGACGAAGAAAGCACAGGCATGCCAGGCTTTGATATGGTTTACGGAATAGCCGGTCTGCTTGCAGTGTTCCTGTACAAACGGAAGTAAAAGAGCTAAAAACCAGGAAATTAATATGGAAAACATGGATGAGGGTATCAGATCTTCATCCTGTCTTTCTTTTTTATTTCACTTTTTCATGCATTCTAAATTTCTCTTCTTGTCTTCCATTTAATTTACCCATTTTTGTCTTACTTTCATTCTTTTGTCTTTTCTCTAGACTGTTTCTGTCACTCTCTTGTTTTTTCCCTCGACTGTTTCTTATTTACTTTTTAATTTATATTCCTGACTTGCTTGACTCTAAAATTGCCTTTTCAAATTATAGAGTAGAAAAAAAATCCTTAACCTGAAAGTAAAGAAATCTTAATAGGATCAGGTTTTATTGAGTGAAACACCTGCATCTGATACACAGCAGATAATGCTAATTTTGAAGAATCAACTGTAGCTTGTTATTGTGAAAGCTAATCTGAAACCTCGAAAAAGAGAGTATACGGAACTTATTTTAATAGACTGGAATTGGTTTTCTTTTCTTTATGTACTTTTATAGCTATTATTCTGATATTATTTTCTAATAGATTTATATTATTTCATGTTTATTTCAGCTTGGGGAAGATAAATCTTAATATAAATAATATCGGACGTGGGGGATTCAAATACACAGAGTAATTGCTCTATTTTTAGCCTTACTGGTTTTGACATTAGGCTCGGGTATAGGAACTGCAACTGAAATTGTTGTCCAGTCAGGACAGTCAATTCAGGATGCAGTGAATAGTTCGGTTTCAGGCGATGAGATTATCGTAAGCCCGGGAAACTATACTGAAAATCTCAGAATAACAACAAGTGATCTGATTGTCAGGTCAGCTTCCGGGAACCCTGAAGATACAATCGTGACTGCGAACAATCCGGCTGAGGATGCGATTTATGTCGAAGCAAATAACGTAACGATTAGAGATCTCAGCATTAATGGTGCAGGAAATGACCGCGCAGGAATTTATTTGATAAGGTCCAGCAACTGTACTATCGAAAATAATGAGCTTTTAAATGACGCTCTCGGAATCTACCTTAAAAACTCGGCTTATAACCTGATTCTCAACAATAAAGCAGCAGAAGGTAAGAGAGCAGTTAATGTTGACAGATCAAACTATAACACAGTATCAGGTAATACTGTTTCAAATCAGAGGTATGGAATATATCTTCTTGTCTCTGAGGGGAATCTGGTTTCAAATAACATGGTAAGTATGAGTGCTGATCACGGTATTGTTCTGGAAAGCTGCAGTAATACCAGCCTTGAAAACAACACTGCAAGCTCAAACGAGGACAATGGAATTCACCTTGTTGGGTCAAGTGGCAATAACCTGACAGGCAATACCGTAGATTCAAACCTGGTCTATGGTATATATCTGACGGATTCCAGTAGGAACAATCTGACAAATAATACGGCATTGAACAGCAGTAGAGGCATTTTCCTCTTCAGATCAGGCGAAAGTGTGCTCTCAGGGAACACGGTTTCAAACAGCGGAGACGGTATCCTGATCGCATCCACAGAAAACAGCAATATCTCAGAGAATACAGTCCTGGATAACAGCGTCTCTGGAATATCTTTGCAGAATTCTAGTACCTGTGTCATAAGCGACAATATACTCTCTAATAGCACACTTGGAATAAATCTGGCTTTCTCCGGCAACAGTACTGTGATTAATAACAGTGTTCTGGGTGGGGGAAGAGGGCTTAACCTGCAGGACTCAAACTACAATACGCTCTTTAACAATACAGCTTTGAACAACAGGTACGGCGCTTACCTGCTGCGCTCAGGCTGGAACGTACTCTCAAATAACACGGTAAACGAAAGTGATGATCATGGTATTGTTCTTGAGAACTCAAGCAACTATAATGACATTACCAGTAACATAGCAAGCTCTAACCGTGCTTATGGTATATACCTTGCAGGTTCAAATAACAATAACTTAAGCAGTAACGAAGCATCCGGCAACAGTAGAGGAGTTTACCTTATTACTTCGAACGGTAACACTCTTTTGAAAAATACTGTCCTGAATAATGGCGAGTACGCAATTCTGCTATCGTATTCCTCAGGTAACAATATCTCGGAAAACGAGGCTTCTAATAGCAACAGGGGCATTCACCTGAGCACCTCTAGCGATAATACGCTTTCAGGCAATACTATTGTCTCAAATAGCATTTCCGGCGTATACATGGCTTCAACAAGCAATAACAACATCTTCTTTAATAACTATCTGAATAACAATGTTAATGCAGATGTCAAACAGGGAAGCGCCGGAAATATCTTGAACACAACTAAAACCGCAGGTACAAGCATAACGGGTGGCCCGTATATAGGAGGAAATTATTGGGCAAAACCTGATGGCACAGGTTTCTCCCAGACTGCAGCCGATGCAGACGGAGATTTCATTGCCGATGGAGTGTTCAACGTTTCAAATAGTGGCTACACGGACTATTTCCCGCTTGTAGTTGCTTCTGAAACACAACAACCCGTAATTCCAGCAAATATAACGGACAGTCAAACTGAAACTTTAACAAACGAGTCGGAAATGCCTGCAAACGAATCGGAGCTGGATATTATTGCAACAGAATCAATTACTAACGAAACAGAAACAACTACTCACGAAAACGAAAGTGAGTATGAGTACGAAAGTGAGTATGAGTACGAAAGTGAGTATGAGTACTAAAATGAGGAATGAGGAATGATATAAAGAAGCTTGGTTTCAAAAGGACTGTACTAAGTAACTCAATTAATAATAAGAAAGGCTGGATGAAGGTATGGCTCCTTCATCTTAATTTTTTCTTTTTTCTTACTTTCTCCCCTTATTCTTTTTCATGAGATCTTAATCTGCTGACCAATTCTCAATTTTCTGATTTATAATCTATTCCTGAGGTCTTGGTATTAGAATGGATTTTCCGCACGGTTAATAGATGCTTATTCATACTATTAAAATAAAAAAATCTAAACAGACAAATAAAATTAATAAATAAGTTCAAAAAATCTGTACTCGAATTAACAAATCCAGATATTAATATATTTATGTATCCGTTTTCTGTTAATAATTATTTTATATTTATATTGATCGATTATTGACTTAAACTAGTTTAAGTTAAACCAGTATATTTATATCGTTGCAGGATTTTTCATCTAACTTGCTAGAATATCTGTTAGAATATCTATTAGAATATCTATTAGAATATGTGGTTAGAATATATGGTTGAATTTCTAGTTGGAACACTTCCATAAATGTCTTTAAAGGAGAAGTTATAATAAACAAACTGATTATTTTACTTGCAGCTTTTCTTATTTTTACATCAATCCAGGGTATCGGAACTGCGGCCGAGATCTTTGTCCAGCCAGGAGATTCGATACAGGAAACAGTAAGCAGTGCGCGTTCAGGTGATGAAATTATTGTAAAGCCAGGGACCTATTCAGAGCATATTATTATAACAAGGAATAATCTGGTAGTAAGGTCAGAATCCGACAACCCTGAAGATACAGTAATTGAAGCTTATGATCCGAATGCTGACATACTCACGATACAGGCAGATAACCTAACATTTAAAGGGTTCACGATTACCGGAGCCGGAACCAATTGTTCAGGTATCTCCCTGTATGAATGCAATAACTGCCTTATCGACAATAACAAGCTTTTCAACGACTCCATGGGAATATACATTGCATACTCCGAGAAAAACAGGATTTTAAACAATAAAATTGTCAAAGGCAGCAGGGGAATCAGCATTGAACAGTCCAATCACAACTCAATTGTAAGCAATAAAGTTTCTAAATGCAGGTATGGAATCTATCTTCTGAATTCTAAAGAAAACAGGGTCTCTAAAAACACAGTTCTGGAAAACAGAGAGTACGGTCTTCTGCTTTCGGCCTCGAACGGCAACACTCTTTCCGGAAATATCGTTTCTGACAACAGCAGAGGCATTCACATTGGAAACTCTGACGGCAACACGCTCTCTAATAACGCGATCTCTTTAAATGAAGTCAACGGACTTTTTGTCTGTCCGAGAAGTGATAAAAATCTTGTTTTCAATAACTACTTCAATAATACCCTCAATGTAGAGGCCAATAACGGAACCTCAAATGCTTATAACAATCCAAAGACCGAAGGCAAAAATATTGCAGGCGGACCATATATCGGAGGGAATTACTGGGCAGCACCTAACGGGACAGGTTTTTCGGAAAATGCAACTGATGCAGATGGAGATGGAATTGCTGATGAAAGATACAGGTTTGAAACCAGTTACTATATTGATTACCTGCCTCTTGTAGCTTACAAACCTCCGGAACCGGTCCTTCCTGTAGCAAACCTGAGCACCAGTGTCCCGGAGGGTTATGCCCTTTTCTCTGTGCAGTTTACTGATCTTTCGAAAAACTCAACATCAAGGAGTTGGGACTTTGAAAATGACGGAACCATTGACTCATCAGAGGAGATTCATGTTTATACATACTCGGTTTCCGGAATCTATACTGTTAATCTGACCATAGCAAACGAAAACGGCACGGATTCAAAACTTGTTACGATAAATGTTGAGGAAGAGAACGTAACCGAGGTACTCCCGGGATCAGAGCCTGGCACTCCCGAAGGAGATTTTAGCAGCCCGGGGAACACTGACACTACAGAGTCACAGGCTGAACAGGGCTCAGGACTGAAAGAGATCAGCAGTATACCTGGCTTTGAAATGATTTATGGAATCTTTGGTTTGCTTGCGATATTTCTGTATAAAGGAACCAGTAAATAATAGCAGAAAATAGGTAATAATAAGGAAAAAAGATAGCAGCAAGTAAAAAACTAAAAACTTCAAATTAAATTCTTCATAAGGAGAAAAACCTGATACGAAGAACAAACGCCATAAATTGAATATTCATTTGGAGGAATTCTCATTAAGCTATGGGAAGCCTTTGAAAGACATGCAGAGGAATACGATGCATGGTATGACAAATACAACCCTGCATATAAATCCGAGCTTCTTGCCCTGAAAACCTTTTTTCCGGACAATCCTGGAAAGCTTAAAGCTCTTGAGGTTGGGGCTGGAACAGGCAGGTTTGCACTTCCTCTCAGGGTCGGGTATGGACTTGAACCTGCAAGGGCAATGGCAGAGATTGCAGAAAAACGAGGCGTTCAAATGGTGTTAGGGGTTGCCGAGTTCCTTCCCTTTAAAAGACAGAGTTTTGATCTTGTTTTGATCGTAGCTGCACTTTCCCTTTTTAAAGACCCGGTACAGGCACTGTATGAGGCCTCAGGTACCCTGAAGCCTGGTGGGCAAATCGTTATAGGGATACTTGACAGGGACAGCTTGCATGGATATTTTTATGAGTCAGGGAAAAAGGAAGGTAGGTTTTCCTCAGGGGCTAAATTCCTCTCAACTTCCGAGGTGTTAGGCTGGCTTACAGATCTCGGATTTGAAGAAATTAAAGTCTGCCAGACACTTTATATGCAGCCTGAAAAAATAGAAAATATA
Organism: Methanosarcina horonobensis HB-1 = JCM 15518; assembly: GCF_000970285.1. Classification (NCBI taxonomy): domain Archaea; kingdom Methanobacteriati; phylum Methanobacteriota; class Methanomicrobia; order Methanosarcinales; family Methanosarcinaceae; genus Methanosarcina; species Methanosarcina horonobensis. The sequence goes on from NZ_CP009516.1 coordinate 1,704,134, forward strand.
GAACTTCCACAAAAGGGGTTCGGGATAGGAAGCTTTGCTGTGATCTCAGCCAGAAAACCAGGCTTTTCACTTTCTGTTAGTCCAGTACTAAATGATTGATATTTTCATAATGTAATATTAAGTCAATAATAAAAGAGTTTTATCTAAATAATAATATATCAAATGTTTTCTAAATATTCATTTCAATTGTACATATATAAATGATATATATTAAAAAAATTGTAAATTCATGCGTTTTCAGCTAAGTAAGGAATAATGGTAAACTGCTTTATTTCGGCAACATTTCTCAAAAACGCATATTGATCTAAAGTTGGAACAGGAAATCGATTTTATCATTGATGCTTAAAACCTGGAACTAATTTTTGCTCTAAAGTGGATAGCACATAGATAAGAAAATTCCTTAATTTGAGAGGTTCCATGACAAGCATACTGGTAGTAGAAGATAATCCTCTTAATATGGAACTTGTGACATGTCTTCTGGAATTAAATGGAATTGAAGTCACACAGGCTGTGGATGGGTTAGAAGCACTCGATAAGATCAAGAACTCTCTCTTTGACCTCGTACTACTGGATATTCAGTTGCCTGGAATGGGAGGGCTGGATGTCTTAAAACATATTAAGGAGGATCCAGCTTCGCAGTACATAGGGGTTGTGGCTTTAACTGCACAGGTGCTGGTAGGTGATAAACAGCGTTTCATTGATGCAGGTTTCATCGGTTATATTTCCAAACCTATCGACGTGTTTCAGTTCATGGATGAGCTAAATACTTTTTTGGGTCATGGGGGGAAGGCGTAATCCATGAAGATACACGAGAAGACACTGGTAATTCTTGTAATAACCTTCCTTTTTCTATCTATATTTCTGGCAGTGGCTACCAAGCAGATAATGGGAGATAGCTTTGAACAACTGGAAAAGGAAGAAGTGTCCAGGAATATGGGAAGGGCAAAAGCAGCAATGGATGCCAGGTTAGAGACGTTGAAGGTATCTGTTGATGATTACGCTGTATGGGATGACACATATCTTTTTGTCCAGGGGCAGTTTGACGACTACGTTGAAAGTAGCTTTGGCCCTGAGGTAGTAACCACTTTTGATGCGAATTTAGTATTATTTTATGACTCAACAAACGAGCTCTACTTTGCTGCGGCAGTAGAGAAGGGTACTACTAAGCACGAAAACATCTCGACCATGGTGCTTGATTGCATCGCTTCAAATGAACTTCTTTTCTCTCATCCTGCACCTGACAGCCAGGTAGCTGGAATTATCAATTCTCCTGAAGGACCATTATTGATTTCTTCCCATCCTATTATAAAGAGTTCCGGAGAGGGGCCCATAGCAGGCACCCTCATATTTGCAAAGGTTATAGATGATGAATTTATAAAAGAGCTTGCAGAAACCACAAGTCTATCCCTTAATGCAGAAGCTTTGGATCAAGAGAATGCAGTATCATCTACCGGTGTAAAATCATCTTCCACTGCAGAAGCAGCTACTCCAGAAGACGATAATAGCTTTGATATAAGTTATGTGAGTGAATCTTCGGTTGTAGGAACATCTGTACTGAATGATATAAATGGAAAACCTGTATTGTCCCTGGACGTTGAGATGCCGAGGGATGTCTATCAACACGGTCAGTCTGCAATAGAATACTTGCTTGGGTCAATTCTGATCGTGGGACTGGCATTTACATTTGTCCTTTCGTTTTCACTTGAAAAGTCGGTGTTATCGCGCATATCCTTACTGAGCACCAACCTTACAGAGATTACTAAAAAAGGATCACTTTCCTCCCGCATAAGCATGGAAGGTAAAGACGAAGTTTCCGATCTTGCAGGGAACATAAACAGCATGCTCAAAGCCCTTGAAGATAAAGAGGAAGTCCTTAAAAACCTCGACATAATTGAATCCAGTCTTGAATCTATGAATGCAGGCATAATGATAGATTGTAAGAATTCCAGGGTCATAATGAATAATAAATTTATTGAAATGTGGAAAATAAGCGCAGATCTGATTTCACAGAACAGTGCTGCAAAAGTGATTGAGCATATAATTTCACAGGCAGGTGATGGCAGTGGAGGCACAGTGAAGATTAAGAAACTGCAACGCGTTTCGGATAGAGACCAGGTAACACTGTACCTCAAAAATAATGAAGCTGTTTATGACTGGGACGCAGGACCATTACTCCAGAACGGAAAGATGATAGGCACCGTATATTGCACAACTGATATTACGAGTGTAAAACTCCGAGAGCTTGAAGAGGAAAACAAAAAGAGGCTGGAGACTGTACTTGCAAGCATCATTAGCGGTGTTGTTCTTATAGATGCTGAAACATCCACCATAGTTGATGCAAACCCCATTGCTGAGGAGATGATTGGTCTCCCCAAAGAGAAAATCATTGGTAAGCTCTGCCATCATTTCATCTGTCCTGCAGATAAAGGGAAATGCCCAATCCGTGATTTAGGAGCGAAAGTTGACCGGTCTGAACGTGTGTTGATCAATAAGGATGGAAACAGGATTCCCATCCTTAAATCCGTGGTGCCTATAACAATTTCAGATAAAATATACTTTGTAGAGAGTTTTGTAGATCTTACCAGAATAAAGCAGGCAGAGGAGAGCCTTATCCAGTCTAAGATTACAGCAGAGACTGCAAATCGTGCCAAGAGCGAATTCCTTGCAACTATGAGTCATGAACTGCGGACTCCACTGAATTCCGTCATAGGCTTTGCTGATCTGATGATAGCAGGCAATGCTGGAGAGATTTCTGAAAAACAGAAGAGGTTCCTGGGTAATATATCCATAAGTGGGAAACATTTGCTTGCTCTCATAAACAATATACTCGATATATCCAAGATTGAAGCGGGTAAGATGGAATTGAGTTTTGAGACCTTTGCCGTTACAGAAACGTTTAATGAGGTAAAACAGTTAATCTCTCCTCTTGTTGAGAAAAAAGGACTTAAAATTGAGTTCTGCATAGACGAAAAACTTGTAAACATATGTGCTGATAAAGTAAGGTTCAAACAGATTCTTTTTAATCTTGCAAGTAATGCCATTAAGTTTACTCCTGCGGATGGTAAGATAACTATCTCCTCAAAAATGTATGGAAAAATGGCACAGTTTACTGTAAGAGATACCGGTATAGGGATAGCTGAAAAGGACCAGCACAAACTATTCAAACCTTTCACACAGCTCGATTCTGCTGCAAACCGCCAGTATGAAGGCACAGGGCTTGGACTTTCTCTTGTTAAAAGTTTTGTAGAATTGCATAAGGGAAAGATATGGTTTGAAAGTGAAGCTGGGAAAGGTACAGCTTTTACTTTTGAGATACCTTTAGTAACCGACTTTAATAAAGAGGACACTGCAGAAGCGGTAAATAAGGATTCGGAAACGATAAAAAAGGATGCAGAAGTGATATCCGAGAATGCTGAGAATGTCCCTGCACAAAATATCCCAATCCCGCAGATTATCGAACCAGCGAATAGCAAAAGTGATGAGCCACTGATACTTGTGGTAGAAGACGATGATGCTTCAAGGGAGCTTCTTGAGGTCACCCTGACGCAGGAAGGTTATCGTGTGGCATCTGTTCCCAGTGGAAAAGAAGCCCTTGAACTTGCTAATGAGATGAAACCACTTGCAATTACTCTGGATATTATGATGCCAGGAATGAACGGCTGGGACGTCCTGAAATATTTGAAACTGGAAAAGCAAACCCATGACATTCCGGTAATAATCATTTCCATGCTGGATGAAAAAGATCTGGGTATCGTATGGGGAGCTGTGGAACACTTCATCAAACCTATTCAAAAGGATAAATTACTCTCTACACTGGAGAAGATCAAAGAAAAGGAAGCAAAATCGTCTTTCAGTGTGCTGATGGTTGATGATGAAAAAAGTGCAGTGGAACTTGTAACTTCAATGCTAAACGAAAAGGAGTTCAATGTATTGAAGGCTTATGGAGGACAGGAGGCCATAGATATTGCATTCAAAGAATTACCTAATTTGATTATTCTTGACCTCATGATGCCTGACATAAGTGGTTATGATGTAATAAAAGCGCTTAAGAGCAGACCTGATACTATCGATATTCCAATAATTATCTGTACTGCAAAGGACCTGGACCCATATGAAATTAAAGAACTGGATAAGAATGTGTCCAGCATCATGCATAAAGGTATGTTCACGAAGGATGACCTGCTCAAATGCATTAAGCAGCTTCAAAAAGCGAATCCTAAAGAGGTGCGAGACACACCCGGAATCTGAATCAGAAAACTGCAATAGGTAAAAATAAACTTGTTACAGTCTTTGGATAAAATGCCTGACCAGGTTGCATGCAGGATTTAGAGCGCATATTATGAGTAATCGGTTAAGTATAGACACAGATTATTATTTCAAGCATTCTATTTCCTTTTGGCACTTTTTGATGAAATGTTATGTATCCTTTTAGCCTGTATTTCGCTCAGCTTTTTTTTCCCTAGCTCAATAAGTTTCATCAGTTTTATGTACTCATTTTCTGTGATAACACTGCCTGGAGGCAAAGTTTTCACAGCACTCCCGTCAGAATACAGTAAAACCCCGTTCCAGGTTGCAAAATGAGAACCTGACAGGTACTCGCAGGGCAGTTCCCATCTGGATTTTACGTTTTCAAAACCTTCAAAAAGGTAAAAAGTAGCTTCATTTTTTAAGACCCTGGTAAATTTCAGGAGTACGTCAGCCATACTATCATCCAGGTTATTATTAGAGAAAAAAAACTAAAAGAAAGGAAATAAACATAGAAAAAATTAATTACCTGTTTTTTAGGCTTTTTATAAGCCGGTCAAAAGGATTTAAAGCCCGAGTTCAGTTACTTTCTGCCCTTTAGCGCTGGTAACGGTCACGGAGATGTCTTTGAATTTAGGGACTCCTGTACCGCCTGTTTCATCCGAGACGAGAATATTGGACCACGGGCTGTTGGGCATATAAGCAATGCCTTTGTGAGAGGTTTCGTATTCGGATTCCTCAGCTTTCACCACAATCGTTCCGAAAGAGTTTTTCAGGATAACAGTGTCGCCTTTTTTTACGTTCAACTGCTTGAGATCGGCAGGATCCAGTTTTATGATGGCAGAACGATCCCTGTACTCTTCCCCGAATCGATTTTCAATCACCGCTTTGTCCTGAAAGATATCACTGTAGGTTATGATCCTGACCTTTATTTCAGGGGCTTTAAGAAAAGATCCGAAATCCATCAGAGAGCCTCCATTATCTTTTTGAGAACAGCCTCATCCGAGAGCCGGTTCGTCTCAACAACAGGTTTAAAGTCCACCTTTACTCCGTCCATACGGGTTGCACTTCCTCCTGATTCCACTCCATTGATTGCAGTATTGATATAGACCTTTGCATTTCTGGAAGTCAGGGTTTCGCAGGGGTTTAGCGAGATAACGGGAATTTCAAGCAGGTTCTTTGCAACAGACCTTGGAAGGCTTGAAAACGGGTCGGAGCCGATTATAAGGGCTGCATCCACGGTTTTTGCTTTAAGAGATTCAACGATCGAATACTCGGGCCCGTGCTTAACATTACCGTCTTCAAACTTTACACTGTTCACATAACCTGTTTCTTCAAAGAGGTTTTCATTAAAGCCCCGCGTGTTGGAGTATCCTACCATGGGTATCAGGTGGAAATTTGCTTTTTCGTTCAGGGCATCCATGAGCCTGAAAAGAGGTTCGAGGTTCTCCAGGGAGTAAATCAGGCCAAGCCCTACTAAAATCACTCCGAACTTTGCCCCTTTAAGGATATTTGCCAGCTCAAGAATTCTTTTTGGGGGGAAGTTGTAGGAGGTCTTCGGAAGCTTTCCTGAAAGTGCTGCAATAAGGGCATCAATGAACTCGGCATCTCCTCCCGGTGGGATCTGGAAGAAATAGTTCCCGCAGATCTTTGCAGTATGGGACTTCCGGACATCTATTGCGATTGCAGTCCTCTCTTCTTCCCAGCCCCGCTGCTTTTCCGTACCCCTGGGGAAATAGGAATGTTTCGAAAGGTGACGGGGGTGAGAGTCCGAAGGGTTCGTCCCCCAGAAAATAGTAACATCAGCTTTATTCCTCACATCATCAAGAGTACAGGTCTTGAACCTGTTTTGAAGGAGGGCTTCAACCACACTCCCCAGGCGGAATGAAGACGGATCGTCAAGAGTTGCACTGGTTTTTTTTGCAAGCTCGATTGCAAGTTTCTGCGCTTCATTGGTAGAAGTCCCAAGCCCGAAAATCAGGGGATTTTTTGCATCCTTAAGGATAGCTGCAGCCTCATTGATTGCGGTTTCTTCATTTACTGGCCTGTTGTCGACAAGAAAAGCTGCGCTTTCCTTGCCTTCTTTCATGTGGGCTACCCCTACCCTGCAGGCGGTATAGACCTTGTTCACTATGTTTTTTTCAGACTCGACTTCAATATCGTCGCAGAGCATTCCGCAGCCTGTACATACATAATAATTTTTTTCCATCCTCTTGCCTCACACAAATTCGATTGCCTCTACAGGGCAGGTCACTATACAGCCGTTACAGAGGATCTTGTTCTTCCCGAATCTGCGGCACTCCCCCAGGTTCTGGGCTTTGACAATTCCATCTTCGACAACTAGGACCAGCTTATTTGCATTCCTGGGGGCATTTCCCGAGCCTACTCCATAGGGATCGTTTGCTACATTAGGTGGGCAGGCAACGACGCAGTTTCCGCAGCCAAAACAGAGGTCTTCATGCACTATAAGTCCGGTTTCGGTTGCTCCTTCCGACGGCTTGAAGAGGCCGCTGATTTTTTCGTAACTTTCTTTGTATTTAGGTTCCTCTTTCAGGGGCGGGCAGTCCTCAGGTGTCAGCTCGCGGGCCATAAGGGCAACTGCAAACGCCATACAGGAGGTTTTTCCACATTTTTTGCAGTTAGTTTTTGGAAGCATCTGATAGATTTCCATTGCATTTGTCATTCAGGTCACCCTTGAGTCAAATTTATGATAAAGTTAGTTAAAGAGAGGGCAGTTAATGCCTATCAGGCAAGTAGTATTTGTACAGATCAGATAGGGTTAACCGGAGATTTCTTATTAAGAATGTCCGATTTGAAGGGAACGCCATCTAAGAATATTAGATGTCTAAGCGCACTGAAGCGCAATGTAGATAGATTTAGTTAAAGATGAATGTGATCTACCTTAAACTATTGCTTTTTAATTCTCAACGTTAATTCAATTTTCAGCATTAATAGTCTCCAGAAACCCGGAATTGCACTCAGATTAGGTTTTTGCCTTCTTCAGGCTGAAAGGTAATATCTTGAAGTGGGCAAAAAGATTAAAATGGCTGGAAGAGGGCAAAAATATTTATACACACTCCTCTTCCGCCTTCACTGATTGTTTGAAAATTGCTTTCAGAGCAGGTCTGATAGAACAGATTAGATCAGGAAGGTTTAAAGAAAAGTTCGCAGTGGCAGTTTCCGTCTTTTTCTATCTCGTCTTTATGATAGATACAGGGACACACTATTTTTTTATCTTCATTCTCATCCCCTGTTACTATCCTGCATGGACAATAGCGCCTCCCGAACTTTTCTACCCTTGAAGCAAGCCCGTCAAGAACATAGTCTAGTGCCTCTTTATCCGGGTTGAGCCTGTAACCTGCTTTGTTTGCGTATTTTTCCGTCCAATCATACATCTTATCTTTTAACTCATCATGTCCACTCATCTAGAGCTCCCTCCTGTTTTTTGTAAGAGCGATACTGATTGTTCGTGAGAAAATATACATGGGACTAATATTAAAGAGCCTTCGGATACTTTTATTTTTTATGCAACTGCTGTTATTTATTAGAATTTTTTCGTTTCCTCAAAAGTTGCCTTAAATCCGCTGCTCATAAGGGAATGCCCACATTCATAGTAATTTTCTATAAATATCAATCCTAACTGACTGGTCGATTACGAATTAAGTTCTCAAACTATAAATTAATTGGTGAGCACCAAGATAGGCATTCAGTAATACTCCACATTCCGGTTAAGACCGCAGAAAAGTTATAATCTTATAAAAACAACCCATTTACTGTAGTGTTGAGAAGAGTATTGGACAGGAGACTTTATTGGGAACTTAACACGGCTTTTAAGAGGAATCAGAAAGTTAATATAGATATAACTGTAATAGTTATAATATAAATAGATTTTATAATATATAAAATATGTGTTAAATATGCCCCCTAATTTATCCATAAGCTCCCTAATTATCCAGTAACAGACAGGAATTGCTATAAGGATAGGGGAGTTTCCATATAATAGACCATAGTTCTGCCGGAACACCTTTGTTTCTGCCTCTGGATAAAGATAAGAAAGATAGCTCCGAAAACCTTAGAAAAGTACTAAAAAACCTGCTGCTTCTTAATTCTCTGTTATAGGGCAACCGGTCAGAAGTTCAGAAAACTTTTACAAAATAAAGGTTTTGATTTTGTATAAAACGGCTACATTTTTATCCTGTTTGAGAGAAAATTTATATTGAGATTTATAAAACACAAAACCTGCAGCTGTTCAGAAGTCTGGAGAAAAGCCTTTTGAGGCCGTCCAAACAATTCTCCGGACCAGAGCTGTGCACTATCTTACTTCTTCTGCACGGGCATGAATTATACGCAGAAGATTACAAAATCATAAGCTATGAAATCATAATTTTGAAAATTTAGCCTGTAAATTGTATAATAAAAAGATCTCAAAGTACATCAGAACTCAAACTCTAAGAAGATTCATAGATATAAAGGAGTCAACAAGCATGCGAATCGGAGTCTACATTTGCCATTGCGGACTGAATATTGCGGGAGTAATTGATGTTTCAGCCCTTGAAGATATGACAAATGAACTGGAAGATGTGGTGCTTGCCCGGGAAGTACAGTTTCTATGTTCCGATTCCGGACAGGAAGGCATCATAAAGGACATAAAGGATAACAAAATCGACAGGGTTGTGGTAGCCGCCTGCTCTCCCAGGCTGCACGAAAAGACCTTCAGGCACGTTATGGAAAAAGCCGGACTTAACCCTTACCTTATGGAAATGGTAAACATAAGGGAGCAGTGCTCCTGGGTGCATGCCGATGATCCCCAGATGGCGACCCAGAAGGCCTTTGACCTTATAAGGATGGGAGTTGCAAAATCCCGTTTCCTCAGGGAATTGAGTGCAACAAGCTCAAAAGCGAGCAGAAATGTCCTTATCATAGGCGGAGGAGTTGCAGGAATCGAAGCTGCCTTAAACCTTGCAGAAGCTGGATTTCCCGTGACAATGGTCGAGAGGGAATCTACTATCGGAGGCAAAATGGCCCTGATGAATGAAGTATTCCCGACAAACGACTGCTCTATCTGCGTGCTTGCTCCCAAAATGACCGAGGTCCAGAACCACCCGAACATTACCCTTTATACATACTCCGAGGTTACCGATATCTCCGGATCGGTCGGAAAATTCCATGTTAAAGTCAAACGCAAACCAAGATTCGTGCTTGAAGACAAATGCAAGGGCTGCGTTGACCTCTGCTCCGGGGTCTGCCCCGTTGAAATCGAAAACCCCATGAACTACGGGATTGGGAAGAGCCGGGCTATCTATATGCCAATCCCCCAGTCCGTTCCGCAGGTTGTGCTTATAGACCCTGACCACTGTGTGGGCTGCGGGCTCTGCCAGCAGGCCTGTCCTGCCGACGCTGTGGACTACGAACAGAAGCCGGAGGAAATCGAATTCGAAGCCGGAGCCGTAATAGTTTCTACAGGCTACCAGCTCTTTGACGCCTCAAGGAAAAAAGAATACGGATTTGGGAAATATCCCGATGTTATAACGAATATGCAGCTTGAACGGATGCTGAACTCTGCAGGACCGACAGGAGGGAGAGTCCTTGTGCCTTCCACCGGCAAGCCCCCAAAAAGCGTTGCATTTATCCAGTGTGTAGGGTCAAGGGACAAAACCGTAGGCAACGAATACTGTTCAAGAGTCTGCTGCATGGCAGCCCTTAAAAATTCCCAGATGATAAAGGAACGCTACCCTGATACTGACATTACGATCCACTATATCGATATCCGGGCTGCAGGCGAGATGTACGAAGAATATTACGCAAGGACGCAGGAAATGGGCGTTGACTTCATCCGCGGAAAGGTTGCCGAAGTCTATGCCGGAGAAGACGGGAGACCGGTTGTCCGTTACGAAAATACCCTGGAATCCAGCGTTGAAGAAGAAGCCCATGACCTTGTTGTGCTCTCCACTGGATACGAACCCAGTAAAGCCGCAGAAAGAATAGGCAGGATGCTTAACCTTGCCCGGCGCCCGGATCGTTTCTTTGCAAGCGCCCACCCTAAAATGCGTCCTGTGGATGCCCCGGTAAGCGGCGTCTTCCTTGCAGGCTGCGCCTCGGGTCCCAAAGAAATTCAGGTCTCCATAGCTCAGGGAAGTGCCTGTGCCTCCAAAGTTATGCAGCTTCTCGGTACCGGAGAACTTGAAGCCGATCCTATGGGTGCCCATGTTGACACGGATAAATGTATAGGCTGCAGGACATGTGTGGAAGTCTGCAAGTTCGGAAAGATCAGCATTGAGGACAAAAAGGCTGTTGTGGATGAAGTTTCCTGTTACGGCTGCGGGGACTGCAGTGCCGCGTGCCCTGTGGGGGCAATTCAGATGCGGAACTTTGAAAACGAGCAGATCCTTGCCCAGGTAAGAGAGGCAACCGCACATAAGTCCCAGAGCCCTTTTATTGTGGCTTTCCTGTGCAACTGGTGCAGTTATGCCTGCGCAGACCTGACAGGGATGTCCAGAATCCATTATCCTACGAATATCAGGGTCATCCGTACCATGTGTTCTGCAAGGGTAAACCCGGAATTCGTGCTTGAAGCCTTGAAAGGTGGGGCTGACGGAGTGCTTGTTGCAGGCTGCAGGATGGACGAATGCCATTACATACATGGAAACTTTGATGCGAAAAAGCGTATGGATGTCTTAAAGGAAATCATAAAGGAAATAGGGCTTGATCCTAAAAGGCTCAGAACCCTCTGGATCTCAGCTGCCGAAGGAGAACGCTTCTCGAACACTATTACCGAGTTTGTAAAGGAACTTGAAGAAATAGGGCCAATAGGGAGCGAATTCAAGCAGGAATGTGCCGGAACCGGAGTTGAGGAGGTGGCACAGTGAGCGAGAAAGAACCTGAAGAGTGCCCGGAGCAGGAAACTCAGGTATGCGGCGGGTGCTGCTGCGGAGCCGGAGAAACCGAAGAGCCCGAAAAAGGAAAAAATGAAATTGAGGATATCGAATCCGAAGAGTTTGAGGAGCAGGCAGAGGCAGAGCCAGAAGAAGACGAAAATCAGGAAAAGATCACGGTTACGACCAGTATGGATCTGCAGGGAAGCCATTTCCTCTATACGCAGGCAACCGAGAAATCCCTCAAAACCCTTGATTACGATTATAAGCGCTGCAACGGCTGCGGGATCTGTGTGGAGATCTGCCCCACAAGAGCTCTGGAACTGGGACCCTTGCATGAGATTGCAACCGGGCTTGATGCTCCTCCTGTGATGATGGACCTTGATAAATGTACCTTCTGCAGGATGTGCTCAAACCTCTGCCCTGTACATGCTATTTCCTTTGAAGCCATTGGAGAGATCCCTGATGAAAAGCAGTACCCAAAATACGATGCATATGTAAATATCAACGAGAAGTGCCTTCCCTGTGCCCTCTGTGAAGGAGCATGCCCGCAGGACGCAATAGAAGTCGAATTCACCTTCCCTAAAAAAGAGGAGATTGCTCCATTTAAGGAGGGTGTGGAGGGCGAAATTGAAATCGACACTGACAAATGCAATTTCTGCGGGATCTGTGCCAGGTTCTGTGACGCTGTTATCCTGCTTGAACGAGAACCAACTCCTGACAACCCTGTGCCCTTCGAGCAGATCCTTGTTGATACGGATAAATGTGACTATTGTGTACTCTGCCAGGACATTTGCCCGGAAGAGGCAATAAAGGTTAAAGGGGAACGTCCCTGTGAAGCGCCGAAAATAGGAGGAAAAGTAAAGGTCGATGACCTGAAATGTACGCAATGCGCCCGCTGCCAGGCTGTCTGCCCCTATGAAGCTGTTGACCTGCAAAAACCAATGGAAGGAAAACTGAGCCTTATTGAGCTTAACCTGAAAGAATGCGACCCTCAGGGCTGCCGCGGCTGCTTCAATGTCTGCCCCTCTGAACTCTGGTACGTACCTACGGATCCCGAAGACCCTCGAAAGATTGCTTTTGCCGAAGATTTCTGCATGTACTGTGGAGCCTGCGTGAAGGCCTGCCACCTTGCAGCCATAAAAGTGGAAAGAACCGATGTCCACCACACTGAAATCCCTGACACCCCCTGGGCTTCCCAGTGGAGGGATGCAATCGAGTCCCTGAAGACTGGAGTAAGGAAAGGAGTTGACAGAGCAGTTTTCAGAGAGACAGAAACCCTAAAAGCTCAAAAATTCACGGGTATAGAGCCTCCATGTACCGATGAAGAAGCACTTGCAGCCGTACAGGCAAAAATTGATTCCCTCATGCCTGCTCTTAAGAGCGCAAAGGTCAGGAAACTCTGGGAAACCGACTCCCCGGAAAATGCTGCTGCTGCCGTGAAAAAGAAAATTGAAAGCTGAAAATCTGGCTAAACCTGGAACGTAATCAGGTTTGAAACTACCTTAACGGGTAAAAAAGCATCTTTTTTACCCCGGAAACCATTTTTTTGATCTTAGAGTTCTAAAGTGCCTCTTCCAGCTTGCCTGCAGCCTGTCCTCTCCTTTTATAACCCAAAAATTAGTCCTCTTGAGCGCAGCGAAAAGGACCTCGTGCTCCCGAAGCGAAACTCGGGTGCCGAAGCGTAATTCAGGTGGCGTGATAAGGTCATTCTATAAATCTTTTAAGTTTTAGCTCAGGATCTGCGCTTTTCTTTTACAACCATAACAGGTACTTTTGAGTTCCGAACCATGTTTCCAGCTACGCTGCCTAAAAACAATCTGTCAAGACCGGTTTTTCCAAGAGTACCCATGACAACGATGTCCATTCCTTCCTCTTCGGCATACCGGATAAGCTCATCAGCAGGGTGCCCTTCAAGCAGGACAGGTTCTACTCTAACCCCTTCCATTTCTCCGATTCCTGTTACGTAGTTTACAGCCTGGTTCCCTTCTTTTTTCAAGGCTTCGCGCATTCTTTCCCAGTCCAGATCTACTGCCATTGAAGAAAAATAGTCTGTAGATACTACATAGACTGCATAAACAGTCCCTCCGCTCAGGCGGGCAAGTTCTATCGCGTTGTTAGCAGCCATCCTGGAACAGACCGAGCCGTCGGTTGCGATCATTATTTTCTTAAAGTTGACAGTTTTCACACAGAATCCCCAACTACTCTATGCACCTGCAAGAAATATAATTTAATCGGGGTTTAGAAAGTGAATGAATAAGAAGATTCGGCTTTTAAGCCTTCTCAGTACGGAAAAACTATTTTTGCTAGGATTACATGGTATAAACTATGGAGATAAGCAACGAAAACTACAGGCAGCTGGAAGGCAGGGCAAAAGAACTGGGAGCAAAAAGTGTCAGGCTTCTCCCTGCAGAGGATATTGTTGTTGAAGACCGGACCGTGTTAAAGTGCATATTTGGCTGTAACGGCTACGGAAGCCGGGTCTGTCCTCCTTTTATCCCGACAGTGGACGAATTCAAAAAAATGCTTGCTGACTATGAATGGGCCCTTCTCGTGGAATGGAACTCAGATAACGTTTTTTCCCAGGAGGTCAGCGAAAACTTCGTGAAATTCAGCACTTCTCCTCCTGGAGATGAAGCTGTAAAACAGCAGTTCCAGAATAATCTGAAAACAATAATGAAAGACCGAAAAGAAACTATTCAGCCCGGAGTTCTGGAACTTGAAAAACTCGCCTGGACTCTCGGGTATAATACTGCTCTTGCCACCTTTCCTGGTATGTGCACATGGTGTGCAACAAAAGACTATTCCGGCGTAAACTGCGCTGGCGCAAACGGACCATGCCACCACCCAACCCTGCGCAGGCCATGCCTTATGGGGCTCGGGGTAAGGATGGACAAAACACTGGAAAAAATCGGCAGCCAGCTTCAGAAGTTTCCGATGGATGATACGGCTCCGGTGCCGTATACATTGATATTGCTGGACTGAAAAAACTCGGTTTTCTCTTTTTAATTTATTTTTTACTACTGAAATAAGGGGAATAGATTCTGTTAGCTTTTGGGAGATTTAGTCCCAACGATCGAATATCGAACACAGCCGGGCCGGCTTCAGATATGCGCGATACGGGAAGGGAAAACGTCGAAGAAGAACTGAACCTACACCGAGAAAAAAATTGCTTACTCGATGGCAAGACGTTGAAGTGGCAGGCTAAAACCGAAGATACTGTACTTTCCATATTCACTTTTGACCCATACCTCCCCTCCGTGGAGTTCAACCAGTTTCTTGACAAGGGATAAACCCAGGCCTGTGCCTTCATGCTTCTCTTCCTCGGACCCGAGGACCTGGGAAAAAGGTTTGAACAGTTTCGGCAGGTCTTCTTCTTTTATTCCTGTGCCCTGGTCTTCAACCTCAAACTGCATAAATTTTTCAGCTGTTCTGACTCTTATGGTAATGTTTCCCCCGTCATTTGAGAATTTGCTTGCATTTCCTATGAGATTGTACAGGATCTGTTTTAACTTACCAATGTCTGCTTCAATTGTGCCGACATCAGGTTCGATATCGGTAATTATAGTTATTCCCTTGTGGTTTGCAACCGGCCTCATAACTTCGACTATTTCCCTGACTATCAGGGAGACCGAAACCTGTTGGCACTGGATTTCCATCTTTCCGGATTCTGCTTTTGACAGGTCAAGTATGTCATTGATAAGGCCAAGAAGATGCCTACCACTCACGGATATGTTTTTTGCATACCTCATCTGCTTTTCATTTAAGGGGCCTGCGAAGTTATTAATCAACAGATCGGAAAATCCGATGACTGCGTTTAAAGGTGTTCGAATTTCATGGCTCATGCTCGCCAGAAATTTGCTTTTAGCAGTACTTGAAGCCTCAGCAGCTTCCTTTGCTTCAAGGAGGCTCTGTTCCATTCTTTTCCTTTCTGTAAGGTCTATTTCCATTGAAAAGATCTCAAGCCGATCCTCCGGAATCTGGACTCCCGAATAACTGGAGAATACGGGAATTTTTTCCTTTTTCTTAGTTAAAAAAGTATTTTCCGATGCACAGACATAAGTTCTATCTTTTTCCATGGAACTGATTATTTTTAAGAAATCATTTTCAGTCTCATTGGGGACTATGAGTTCAGTCAGTTTTTTTCCAATGGCTTCATTTTTGGGATAGCCATACATTTTTTCACTTGCTGTATTCCAGTAAATTACAGTACAATCGGGATCAAAGCCCTGGACTGCGACATCCGGCACATTGTCAATAAAATTCTGAAATTTCAGTTCACATAGAAAAAGTTTTTTTTCCTGATCTTCGACAGTTCTCAAAAGACCTACCTGCCTGCTAAGAATCATATGAAATATATTGGCAGTCAGAAGGACCAGAATAAATGTAAGTGCCTTAATAAAAGTTACATCACCGGGAGTAAGTCCATTTACAAGGACACTTTCAAGCCAATTTGCAATATACAACCAGGCACGATAAAAGACCAGAAGAAAAAGCAAAATTGTTGTCACAGCCACAGAATATGGTTTTGAGAACCATTCCTTCAGTCGGAGTGGATCCATGTCTTCTTGATCGCTTTTCATTGCCATAACTTCCAGTAATGCAGCCTCAGAAAAATAATAAATCTCTGCCATGCCGATATAACTATTTTAGATCTGCCGCAGATATGATATATAGTAAGAATGTTATATATATATTTATACCATTACCGATATCTCTTTTAGAGGATTGGCCACACATCAATTATGTAAAAAATTAGAGGAGAAGATATAATCCCCAATATGGAATCGATATCAACACATCTGAATATTTTTCTTTTCCTTATACTGGTAAACTCCCTTCTGTCAAGATTTGCAGTGGTAACCTCTCCAATCTCTCCTGCACCAGGTGTATCCAGTATGTATTTTGCAGTCGCTTTCATGATCGTTTTTGCCCTATGGTACGGAATATGGGGAGTTTTATCTGCCTATCTTGGCTGCATGATAGGAGCAGGAGTCCTTGCCGATATGCCCTTTTCATTGAACGTTATATGGTCAACTGCCGATCTCTGGCAGGCTCTCATACCTCTGACAGCTTTTGCATACTTCAAAGCTAATATAAGGCTGAGGACGAAAAGAGATTGGGGGATATTCCTTTTGTTCGGCTGTTTCCTTAACAATCTTATTGGGGCCCTATGGGGTGCCTTAACCATAGTCGTTGTCGGCATGGTCCCAGGGACAGAGTTTTTTGTTACATTTCAAAACTGGTTTACCGGCAACATTATTACTACCCTGGTGATCGTACCCTTCTGCCTCAGGTACATTACTCCATATATCCAGCAGACAAAATCTTACGTCCAGAATTACTGGATCTGATTATTACAAAGAAGCGGTGATTTAAAATTTAAATCGAAAATGAAATGAGGTAAGAAGCCACTTCATCTTCGACCCAGAGAGCAAGGTATTCGTAACCTTCTTGCACTCCCACGGTAATAAATAAGTTTTAACTTTAAGGCGGGAAGTCCCCCCTTCCTCGGAGCGAAGCGACAGGTGGGGGATGAAAGCCGTCAACTTCACTATATTAAGTTTAACAAAACCTATATATCTCTTTAAAACGTATAATGTATAGTATGTTAAAAGCCTACAAATACCGAATCTACCCTAACAAAAAACAAAAGGAAATGATACAAGTTCATTTTGGCGCATGTAGATTTGTCTATAACTGGGCTTTAGAACAAAAGATAAAAACTTATGAACAAACTAAGAAATCAATATCGAGGTTTGATTTACAGCACATTTTAGTCCATGAAGTAAAACCTTCTAACGAATGGTTAAAAGAAGCTAATTCACAGGCTCTACTTGCCTCTTTAGTAAATGTAGAATCAGCATTTACTAAATTCTTTAGAGAGAAATCCGGATTTCCTAAGTTCAAGTCTAAGAAAAATCCGGTTCAATCATATCAAATGCCTCAACATTATGCGGTAGATTTTGAGAAGCAGATAATTAAGCTTCCTAAAATAGGTGAAGTTAAAACCATACTTCATAGAAGGTTTGAAGGCAAACTTAAAACCGCAACAATTTCAAGATCAAGTACAGGAAAATATTATATCAGTATCCTTGTAGATAATGAAAAAGATATTCCTGAAAAGCAGAACTTTTCAGAATCAACTACAATAGGTATTGATGCAGGCATCAAAGATTTTGCAGTTCTATCAAATGGAGAAAAGGTTGAAAATCCAAAATACCTTAAAAATTCTCTAAAAAGAATGAAAGTTCTCCAAAAAAGAGTATCGAGAAAAGTTAAAGGCTCTAAGAATAGGAATAAGGCTAGACAGCATCTTTCAAAAATCCATGAAACTATTAGCAATCAGAGAAATAATTTCCAGCATCAACTCTCTTTTAGACTGATTAGCGAGAACCAAGCTATTGCGCTGGAAACTCTGAATGTTAAAGGTATGGTAAAAAATCATTGTCTGGCTCAATCTATTTCAGATGCTTCGTTGAGTGGTTTTGTAACAAAATTAGAGTATAAAGCTGAATGGTTGGGAAAAACCATTTTACGAATAGGAAGATTTGAGCCATCTTCTAAATTATGCAATGTTTGTGGGCATCACAATTCTAATCTAACTCTTGATGTTAGAGAGTGGACGTGTCCTGATTGCAAAACAAAGCATGACAGAGACGTAAATGCTGCAATCAATATCAAAAAGTTCTCTCTTCAAGATCAAAATCTTATAGTTATCTGACACCTACGGAACGTAGGGGATGAGCTTGTGGACTTGCGAACGGTAGTTCGAGGGATGAAGCAAGAAGCCACTTCCTCGCTTTCATCAGAAAGCAGGGAGGGGTAGTTCACAGTGTGTTTGTACAAAACAGGATGCTCCAGCAAACAGCGTAAATTAAAATGCTTGCTCTGAGATGTCATGTCTGAAAAATCAGTTTAGAAGTAATCAGTTTAGAAGTAGATAGTAGGGTCTGAGTCCCTATTCTCAGGTCCCTACCTGCGATCCAACCCATAGATTAAGAGGAAACCCTATTACCCTTAATCTAGATATATATAATGACAGGGTTATATATATCATAATTGATATGAAATATTGTTTCTAATTTGAAATTTCAATATAATTGGAAAATTATATAATGTTGAATATTTTATCGGCATTAAAATAAGTTACCTTAAATTATTTTTTGTTTGAAAACAAATTTTTGTTACTAGGCTTCTCTTCACATAATTTTTTCTGCTGCCCTTTTACTGTACCTTTCTTAATGTTTTCAAACCAGTCTAAGCCTATTTATTATCTATATATCTTCCAATTTAGACTTAGATATTAAAAGTATGTTGCTCTAATTGTCTAATTACAAATTTTGGGAGTTTGTATAATTTAGGAGTTTGTCGGAACAGGTCGTCATGTTTTGTCTATTACTCTTTTGACAGGGTTCTTAGGTATGTAGAAGTGTAGTTTTATATTTGTAAAAAGTTCTACAGATAACTATTTATTCAAACATACTTGTATATGCACTAAATTATATTAGTGCAATAGAATAAAATTGAATTTTTTCAAAAATACGTTCAACATTAGATAAAACAGATTTGCGGCTTTAGATAAAGTAAAGACGTTGAGATAAGAGTTTTTTTTCGCTCTATACCTTTATCGGAGAGAAACATGAGTAACCTTAGAGTTTCTGGTGTTGATGCTGTTGGTGACATACCCTGGGGGACACATTTCTGTCAATTTTGCCAGACAAAAGAAGACCTGATGGACATAATTATTCCATATTTTAGAGCAGGTCTGGATAATAATGAACTCTGTGTATGGATAATATCACAGACCTTTGAAGTAGAAGAAGCAAAAGAAACATTGAGAAGTGCTATTCCCGATTTCAATGTTTATCTGGAAAAGGGGCAAATAGAACTTATTCCGTATGCTGACTGGTTCTTAAAAAAGGGTAGTTTCGATTCTCAGGAAGTTCTGGACAGCTGGACTGAGAAACTCAACCAGGCTCTGATCAGTGGCTATGATGGATTGAGAGCGACGGAGAGTGTCTGCTGGCTGGAAAAGGAAAGCTGGAGTGATTTCATTGATTATGAGGAAAGACTGGATTCTTTCCTCAACAAAAACAGGATAATACTTCTGTGTACTTACTGTCACGATATGTGTAACGTAACAGAGACTGTTGATGTGGTTTCCAACCATGAAATGTTTTTGATCAGAAGAAAAGGAAAGTGGGAGTACATAGAAGGTTTCACGCGAAAGAATACTACAGATCTGAAACCCGTACAAGATACACTACAGGAAAGAGAACTACGTCATAAGGTTGCCAGGGCTGTAGAAGTTGAAAGGAAGCGACTTTTTGACGTGCTGGATGCGCTTCCGGCAATGATAGCTCTGCTAACACCTGACCATCACGTCGTCTTTACAAACCGCAGTTTCCGTGAAAAGTTCGGCGAGCCAGGTGGTCAGCACTGTTATGAATTTTGTTTTGGGAACACCAAATCATGTGAGTTCTGCGAAGCATATAAAGTGCTTGAAACCGGTCAGCCCCACCACTGGGAGGTTGTCACCCCTGACGGAAACGTAATTGATGTCTACGATATCCCGTTCACCGATATTGACAATTCGCCCATGATTCTCGAGATGAATATTGACGTTACAGAGCGCAAAAGAGCAGAAGAAGCCCTTAAAAAGGCATATGATACTTTGGAAGAGAAAATCAAAGAACGTACGGCAGAGCTTGAAAAATCTTACAATTCGTTAAAGGAAAGTCAAGAAAGTCTTGCTGAAGCTCAAAGAATAGCTCACATTGGGAACTGGGAGTGGGATGTTGCAACTGATGAAGCACAGTGGTCTGATGAAATGTATCGTATTTTCGGACTTAATCCTCAAGAACCGGCTCCGTGTCTTAACGAATTTTTAAATTATATACACCCTGAAGATCGAGACATTATAGATAAAATCATTAAGAAAAGGTCAGAAGGCATTTCTGAGGGCATCGATTATCGGATTATCCGTGCTAATGGCGAAGAACGTGTGGTTTACACACAAACCGAGGTTATTTTTGATGAGAAAAGCATTCCTGTCCGGGTAAAGGGAATAGTTCAGGACATTACTGAACGTAAAAAATCAGAAGAGAAAATTCAGAGCTTAGCGAATATTGTGGAATCGTCAAATGATGCCATTATAACCAAGTCCTTTGACGGTATAATTACAAGCTGGAACAAAGGGGCAGAGCAGGTTTATGGTTATTCTGCTGAGGAAATTCTGGGAAAAAACATAGCGATAATTGAGCCGGATAATCGTAAAGGAGAAATAGAACAGTTAGGTGAAAAAGTTAAACAGGGAGAAATAGTCCATAACTATGAGACCCTACGGTTGAGAAAGGATGGCACAATAATAAACGTCTCATTAACTCTTTCTCCGGTTTTTGATTCGCATGGAAAGTTGGTGTCTATCTCAGCTATTGCCAGAGATACAACCGAAAGTAAAAGAGCAGAAGAAAAATTGCGTGAAAGCGAGGAAAAATACCGCAACATCGTCGAAACCTCAAACGAAGGCATATACTTTGTGAACGATGAAGGTAAAGTTACTTTCGCCAATAAGATGATGGAAACGTCCGGGTATAGTCTGGACGAAATTATAGGCAGACCCGTATGGAATTTTGTTCCCGAGGAAAGCCTGCCTGTTGCCAAAAAAGAGTTTGAGAAAAGGCGGAAGGGGATCAGTGGAAGTTACGAATTGAAGTTAATACGTAAGGACGGCTCAGATATATGGGTACACATCACCACTAAACCATTTTTTAATAAGAAGGGCAAGTTTAAAGGCTATCTCGCCATGATGACTGATATCACCGAGAGCAAAAAGGCAGAAGAAAAACTACGTGAAAGTGAGGAAAAATACCGCAATATTGTAGAAATAGCAAATGAAGGTATACTGGTAATCGATTCTGAACTCAGGATTACTTACTATAATAAAAAACTGATGGAGATGCTCGGGTACAATTCGGAAGAAGGTATTGGCCTTCCGATATGGGATTTCATCCGCAAAGAAAGTAAGGCTTCCGCCAGACAACGTATGGAAAATAGATGACAGGGTGTCAATGAAAGCTACGAGCTGGAATTAATACGTAAGGATGGCTCATCCTTATGGGTACTTATAAACGCTAAATCTCTGTTTGATAAGGATGGCAAGTTTATGGGCTCAATAAGCATGCTCACCGACATTACCGAGCGAAAAGCAGCTGAAAATATTCTGGCGAATATTGAGACCGCCCGTAAAAAAGAAATTCACCACAGGATCAAGAATAACTTGCAGGTGATTTCCTCACTTCTTGACCTTCAGGCTGAACAGTTCAAAGGCAGAAAGGATATTATGGATTCAGAAGTCTTGGAAGCCTTTAGAGAAAGCCAGGACAGAGTTATATCTATGGCTCTTATTCATGAAGAACTGTATAAAGGTGGAGAGCTCGATACCCTGAACTTTTCGCCTTATATTGAGAAACTCGTTGAGAACCTTTTCCAAACATACAGGCTTGGAAATTTAGATATCAATTTAGATACAGACCTTGAAGAAGGCATCTTCTTTAATATGGACACTGCAGTTCCGTTAGGGATGGTTGTTAACGAGCTTGTTTCTAATTCTCTCAAGTATGCATTTCAAAACAGAAAAAAAGGAGAAATCCGGGTCAAACTCTTCAGCGAAGAGACCAGAAGTGAACCAAACAATATAGAAGAACTTGCGGGAAAATGTACAAGGTATACTTTAGTAGTCTCAGACAATGGAGTCGGCATTCCAGAAAATATTGATTTTGAAAACCCGGACACACTCGGTCTGCAACTTGTCACTACCCTTGTCGATCAGTTAGACGGTGAAATTGAGCTTAGAAGGGATCAAGGAACAGAATTCACTATCTGGTTTGGAAGTATAGAAGAATTGCCCGAGAAGTGAGCCAGCAATTTTTATCAATCCTAAATTTGTGTGATGAAGAGTGATCCAGCAAAATATATAAATTAAAATCTACGCTTTCTTTGAAATTTTTTATTTGAAAATATTATTTGCTCAAAAACAATTTTTGATATAATTAATTTAAAATAACTTATGTCATTATTATATTACGGAGTTGGGAAGTAAGAGATAGAGGAGTAAACTGGAACCTACTACAATAAACTGGACCTACTACAAAAGCCGCGTAAAAGAATCACCTGGAAGTCACTGGTTCTTTCTTCGAATTGATTTGCTTGGGGGAGCATAATATTCGAAGAGGCTGTATCGAAGGATACGGTACGGATTCAGTGTCTCTGGGGTTCTTCTTAACCAATTCTTTTTGATATCATTTACTCTTTTGATGTCATTTACTCTTTTGATGCCGTTTACTCTATTCTTGACAACGTAGAAAGTTTTTACAGGATAACCGATCTCCTAAAATGAAGTTTTAGTATATTGAATCATAAACAACTGACTCGAGATCCTGAATCTTAAATTTTAATTCTTACAACCGTGTTCCATGCTTAACCTTTCTTGTCACGCCCGGCGAAGGAGAACTCCTTTCATCGAAAAAGAGGAAAACATTAAGAAAAGAGAGAAAAGATCAAAAGTCATTAAACAGTCAAGATTTTTTAGTTACCTTTTAGCCACTTTTTCCTCTTTCAGCACCTTTTTTGCAATAACAAAGACTACAAATGCAATAATAACGAAGCTAATCAGTTCTCCAAGAAAAGCACCCCAGTACTATTTGTCCTATTTCAAGTGTTGCCGTCCTCTAGGCTCCGCCTGGGACAAAAGGTGTTATGATAGGCATGATGATGTTGTCTACAAAAGATTTTATGAAAGCTGTAGATGTGATACCCATAATCAAAGCAATTGCCAGGGGAATTACTTTGTACTCATAAAGGAACTCTTTAAATTCGCCAATAAGTCTCACTGTACTTCTCCTCAAACATTTCAACACATAAGAGTAAAAAAATAAAATTAATAGTTATTATTTTTTAGGATATATTCTCTGTATGTTTTCTTCAGATATTCAGAGCCGATTGTTGAACTGGAATTTACGTGAAAGCTTATGATTCGGACTTAAGTCTTTAGAATTAAGCAATAATGCCTTAAAAACAAAAAAGAAAAAATTAGCCTGAAGTTTACCATACAGATAAGCTTAAAACGCCTATTTCATGACCGGAAACAGAATATAAAAATCGATGCAGAAATTGAATACTCACGATAATAATCAAAAATTGAAAAGTTAAGCCCATACAAACTTTCGCCCTAAAAAAGCCAGAGATTGGGAATTGATTATGCAACCTGAAATTCCTGTATCTATATCTTTTCAGGGTTTCGGGAGAACATATGGCTGGTAAAAGCTCAGCTACTGGAGAGATAATTCAGACATGACAACTTCAGACATGACAACAATACCTACTGGAAGCTGTATCCGAAGATGACAAGTAATAGGAGCCAAAAATAACAATTAACGGAGGGATTGATTCAGATGAAAACCAGAGTTCTTGTGGCTTGTGCTTCCAAATATGGCTCAACACAGGAAGTGGCCGAGTCAATTGCGGAAAAATTGAGTGAAAACGGCCTTGCGGTAGACCTTGAGCCCATGAAAAAAGTAAAGTCACTCGAAGAATATTCCGCAGTTGTGCTGGGCTCTCCACTCTATCTTATGCACTGGCACAAAGATGCGCACGTTTTCCTTTCGCGGCACCATGAGGCCCTCACAAAGCTCCCAGTTGCGGTTTTTGCACTCGGCCCATTGAGTGATGAAGAGGAGGAGTGGAAGGAAGTGCGTGCTCAGCTTGATAAAGAGCTTGCAAAGTTTCCCTGGCTTAGACCTGTTGATATAGAAGTATTTGGAGGCAAGTTCGACCCGCATAACCTACATTTTACTGACAACTTACTTGTCAAACTGCCAGCAAGCCCCTTACACAATGTGCCAGCAAGCGATGTTCGGGACTGGAAGGCAATTCGTGCATGGGCTAGTAGCCTGGCTACGCAGTTTTAGCCTGCTATGCCGCAGTAACAGGGATTCAAAGGAAAAAAGAAGGCTAAAGTACCCGGCTGAAATAAAGGCAAAAGAGTCAAAATTAGAACTCAAGTTCCAGCCCCACCGGACAGTGGTCAGAACCCATAATATCAGAATAAATGAGGGCAGATTTTACAGTAGAATTGTGGCTCTGCAACATGATATCCGTTTCTCTATTTTTCTCTCCTCTCAGTTAGATTTTCTTTATTCCTTTTCACACTAATTTTATAGTCTCAATTTTTTCTTTACAACTTCATTTAATATTTTATACTAAAGCTTGAACAAATAATTTTCAGTTTTATTATCTTATTTAGTTCCATGAATATAAAAATATGAAAACTAAAAATGAAACTGTAAGTTATTCGTTACTGAAGACTTTAAAAAACTTAACTCCAACAGCTTTAATGTTTATATTTTTTACGAAATTGACTCACTATTTAAAAAGTATTATTTTACAATAGATTAGCAAAAAACAAAATCCAAAAGCTACGTTTCTTAATTATTGTAAATCTTTGTTTAGATAGGTGTAAGTGAATACAAAAAGATAATACCTCAATAATGCAAAAAATAAAAAATTTCATATACAAACCTTTCAATACAAAATTTTATGGTTAGAGACGAACTTATGAGAGAAGAATTAAACTTACTAAGAGATGAATTAAAGGCTTTAAAAGACTGTCAAACTCGATACATAGGGATTGCTGTAGCTTCAGTAGGAGCTATTTTTTCATATCTATTTGGGAATTTTGGAGATGTAACTCCATTTGATCCATTTATACAAACAAATATTGGAGTTAATTCTGTATATTTGATTCCACTGGTTATAATTCTTCCAATATCTTGTATATTTTTCAACAAAGCAGTAACAGTAACCAGAATTGTTGGGTACTACCAGTTATTAGAAGATTTTAATTTAGGAATAAACGAAGGAAAATATATAGGGTGGGAAAACTCACTTAAAAGATATAGAGAGTACGGTCGAGATAGGGAGAAACTTATTAAGCAGCATATAGGCAGGATAAAACTGTGGGAAGAGTTAGCGCTAGTAAATAAGATCGAATACTTTTTTAGAATATTTGGTTTCAATATGGAGCCGTTACATGAACTCACATTTACTGACAATACTAAATATACTATTAATAATACTAATTATAGTAAAGCTCTCTCAGATTTCGGCAAACCACAAACATATTGGGAATTGGTTTATGGCACTTTTTTTGCAATGTGCGCTCTTTGTTTTATTTTAGCGACTGGACCTGTCATCATATTTGGCATAAGATATTTAATAGAGAACATATCTCAACAAACAATTGAGTACAGTTTTTTACTAGACTTGACAATGGAGTCAGTTCAAAAAAATAGATTTAGCTTTCTATTAATATGGATATTCTTAGCAGTTTCAATTTGTCTATTCAGATACAATTTGAAAACTCTCTATCAATTGGAGAGAGGATTCCATAGTTACTATGCAAATTACATCTTCTGGAAAGCAATACTTATAGATCAGATTAGCGAGCATGATGTTGATAAACTTAAAAATTCTTCAGTATCAGAAGAGAAAATAAATGTTAGTAAGGGTTATATTTATGATCTTAATAATCCTTCAAAGTCACTAAAAAAGAAAAATGTTAGTTTGAAGCTAATACTAAAGAGTATTCCAAAATCTCAAAAACGAATGATTATTTTTTTTATTATATATATTGGAGTCATGACAATTATTGTAGGTGTTTAATTATTATAATTTTTAGATTTATTAAAGAATTAGCAACGATTAAAACCTATCAAAATTGTTCTTTATTAAAGACAAAATTAAAAATATCTAAAAGTATTGATATTTATTAACGAATACGTAGATTTAATCCCTAATCCTCTAATATAAGCAAATATAATATGATAAAATAATCTTTCGTTATTTAGACATTTCGAGGGTGAAAATGCTCGACCTGAACGAGTTTCAGACGAGGAAATTAAAAATAGATGTTTTGCTTAAGGAGCAGGGATGGGGCGTTGGTGACAGGTCGAAGTTTGTTCTCGAAGTTGAAACGTAAGAATTGAATCTTGAACTCTGACCCTAAAACCTTATTAGGCTTATCAAACCATTCTTGTCACGCTCGACGCAGGAGAGCGGTCTTTCCTATAAAATGATAAAAAAGAAGAGAATCGCCAAATAACAACCCAATTGAATTCCGCTTTTATCACTCCTTTTTGCGTTCTCAAGCTTCCTTTTTCTCCTTTTTACTTATTGTGCTTCCTTCCACTTTTTTCTTCTTTATGGGAAGGGCCGCCAGACAAGCTGGCGGAGGTTTTCGATCCCAAGTGAATTAAAAAGTCCTTTTTCGGGGGTAGAAGGATATTTCCTGACCTGTAGAAATTTATCTAATGCTGAGCTATTTTCATCGCCTCAACGCAGGAGAGGTCTTTTCCAAAAGACAAAAACCAGCCCCGGATTTCCTGGAAGATTTGAAGGGATGTTGGAGAAAGTTTATGACTCTTCATTATCATCTTCAGCCAGTTTCCCCAATATTTTTTCTGATTTTGCAGTAAACTCCTCTGCCTCTTCGTTCCGGTTAAGGTCTGAGAGAGCTTTTGCATACTCCCTGGAGATTCCAGCCAATTCTGCCAGATAGCCGGAGTCTCCCGACTCTTCCTCATCTCCTTCTCCAAGAAAAACATGTGCTAGGTCCAGGGATTCTTTTGTGCTGTCTTCAAGTTCTTCTTTATCTACTTGATAGAATCTAACCTGAAAAAAATCAGGCTCGAAACCCTTAATCCTGATTCTAACCCATACAACCTTATTCGCTATACAGAACCGTTTTTTTAAAAATTCGGTCACAGATACGACCGGTGAGAGTTTGGAGAGTTAAAAGTTGAAAATTAAACCACTGAAGACACAAAATATAGGAAACATGGGAATGGATGTTCCTTGATTTTCGCCCCGAATTACTTGCTTTTTTCAATTTTTAATTAGATTTTTCAGGAACTGCTAATTAAAAGTAATTAATAATAACTTATAAGTTCTTATAACTCTAATAATCTAACAGAGCATTATGAGTGAAGCTACCACAATTCCGGTCACAAAAGACGTAAGAGACAGGCTGAAGAAATATGGCATGAAAGGGGAAACCTACAACGAAATTCTCAAGCGCCTGATGGACGAAGTTGATTATGAGACATTCATGGAGCGCCAGTACAAAAAACTTGAAGAAAAAGAGAAGTTTGTGAGTCTGGATGAAGTCTGATGGGTTTCAAGATAAGGCTGCATCCTGACGCAGTGAATTCCTGCTTGATTTGAATATAGAGACGAAAGAGAGGCTTAAATCAGAAATAAAAAGCCTTGAAACAGACCCTTTCAAGAGTCGATCCCATGCCGGCATAAAAAAGCTGAAAGGAACGAAAAAAAGAGAAGATCTCTATCGTTTACGAGTCGGTGATTATAGAGTTATTTACGCAGTAGAAGACAATACAATTTTTGTTCTTGAAATAATTCCGTGAGAAAAGGGATATGGCTGGCTTTGAGTGAGTTTTTCCATGCCATCAGCATTATAAATGTACAACATTTAACTGTAAGCGGCTTGACTTTGTTGCTGAAAATCGTATCTCAACTACATATTTATTTTTTGACCTGGAAACTTGTAACTAAGAAAGTATTTACCCCACTCTGAACAGCGAAGAGCCGTCTTCCTTATTTATATCGCCGGCATATTCGCGGTATATTACGTATTTGCCGTTTGCTTTCTTTACGCATCTGACTCCGAGCCCACTCTTTTTAATCATGGATTTT
Organism: Methanosarcina horonobensis HB-1 = JCM 15518; assembly: GCF_000970285.1. NCBI lineage: Archaea > Methanobacteriati > Methanobacteriota > Methanomicrobia > Methanosarcinales > Methanosarcinaceae > Methanosarcina > Methanosarcina horonobensis. The sequence continues at coordinate 1,732,024 of NZ_CP009516.1, forward strand.
CTTTTCTCGGCATTGGATTTATCAAGCCCGAAGTAGCTTAACTCGTCGAGTATATACATTTTGCCGTTAAATTCTCTGAAAGTTTTGTGCATCCTATCAGACCGCATGATTTCCAGTCATTTAAATTTATCACTTCAATAAGTAATTTTAGTTGGATACCTATAATTTCTATCGGTTACTCTGATATATTAGCTATCATTTTCCAAACAAAGCACAACATTTAAAACCCAATATCCGAAACTAACGCTCAGAACAAATTAAAAAATAAGTGATCCCATGAGACTCCCACCCGAAAAAAAGTCAAAAATAGACGCCCTCTGGGACAGGTTATGGAGCGGTGGGCTGTCCAATCCTTTTCAATTCATTGAACAGATGTCGTACTTCACTTCATGAAAAGCCTGAGGTCATAATTGAAAAGATAAAAAAGATAGAAAAGCTTGAGGGGTAGATCCTGGAAAAATAATAAAAATTTGAAAAACAAAGTCAAATAAAGTCAAACTTAAAATTCAAGCTCCAGTCCCACCGGGCAGTGGTCAGAACCTGTAATCTCAGGATAAATAAGGGCGGAATTTACATATTCCCTGAGATTTTCACTGACAAAGAAATAGTCAAGCCGCCAGCCAACATTTCTTTCGCGAGCCTGAGTCCTCATTGACCACCATGAATAATTTCCACTTTCGTTATTGAACATGCGGAAAGTATCAAGGTATCCGGCTGCAAGGAACTTATCCATCCATTCCCGCTCTTCGGGAAGAAAACCGGATATCGTTTCGTTTTGCTTTGGGCGAGCAAGGTCGATTTCTTTATGGGCAGTGTTAACATCCCCGCAGATAACAAGTTTTTTGCCTTCGGCGTTGAGGGCGTTTGCGTAATCTAAAAAGGCATCATAAAATGCCATTTTGTAGTCCAGGCGTTCCTGGGAGGCTTTGCCGTTAGGGAAGTAGATGTTCATAAGGACGAAGTCTTCGTAATCGGTTCTTAAGAAGCGGCCTTCCCTGTCAAATATCTCGCTACCCATGCCCTTTTCAATATTCAGGGGTTTTTTCTTTGAAAATGTTCCGACCCCGCTGTAACCGTTCTGCTCTGCGGAAACAAAATAATTGTAGTAGCCTGGAATATTCTTGACTTCACGAGGGAGCTTATCCTGAGAGGCTTTTGTCTCCTGAATGCATACAACATCAAATCTATGCTCGAGTAAAAGGTCCAGGAAGCCTTTTTTGACGGCAGCCCTGAGACCGTTTACGTTCCAGGAAATAAGGTTGTATTTTTCCGGCATTTTTTACTCCTTTTATTATTTTTCCACCTTTACCTCTCTTTTTATTCTTTTTCACCTTTACCTCTTTTTATTCTTCTCTACTTATTCTTACGCTTTCCGGATGTTTCAGTTCAAATCGATATAAAGTTATTCAGGATGGAACATAAGGCATAGAGCCATAAAAAAATCACTGAATAGAAGCGATGTAGCCGTAAAAGCCCTGATTTATAATGAGGTTACCAGGGTCCAAGTAGATATAGGCTTTTTAAAGCTTCTTAAAAGTTCCTGCATAAACATAGTGAAAAAATAAAATAATACTTCTGACAATTATTATAAGCATATATTTAAATATATTCTGAAAAGCAGCTTCAAAACCTAGAATCACAAGCCAGAAAAATAAGGAAGTCATATGGATTTAATTAGAATTATCTGTGGAATGCTTGCAGTTGCACTTATTCTGGGCATTCTTACCTGCGGGAGTCATGACGAACCGACAGCAGTTGCAGAAGAGCTCGAAAACAATACCGTAAGCGATTCTCCCTCGGGAGTAACCGGAGAAGCTAAGGCTGCAGGAGAAAACATAACCGAAGAACAGGCTGTCATGAAACCTGCACCTCCAGACTCTCTCACTCTTGCAAAAGGAGAGAGTGAGATGGCAAACGAGAGAAGAAACATCGAAAATAAAGTTAGGGCCACAGTCAGACTTCTTGAAGCACAGGGAGAAAAGCTTTTTCCTTCTTTCAGGGAAGCTGAATCCCCCTGGAACGATCATAACTTTTGTATTTTTGTCTGGACAATAAACGGGACTCAGGTAGTCTGCCCTCAGGACACAGGCAGTGAAGGAGAAGAAATGAAAGGGCTTCTTGATGCAGACGGAAAGCCCATAGGAGAACTCTTCATAGAAACAGTCCAGAGTGAAGCTGGAGAGGGCTGGGTAGATTACAACTGGAAGGAACCAGGAAATTCCGAACCATCCCGCAGGCTTACTTTCGTTAAGAAAGCTACCTTTGAAGGACGGGCTTACATCGTAGGATCAAGTTTCTATCTGGACGACCATATAATATGCAGGAACCTTAGCGACTGCAAATACCTTGAAGAGCCTGGAAATATCCATGTTGCAGAGCTACTAAACCCCGGAAACATTGATAAAAACATTGACCTGAATTACAGCGTTGCCCACGCAGTTATCGAACCCGGAGAAAATAATGCTCCCCACCTGATGAGAAACCCCGAAGTCCATTATATCCTTGAAGGAGAAGGCATTCTCTATATTGACGGAATCCCTGTTGAACTGCACCGGGACCAAGTTATATACATCCCTGCAGGCGCCGTTCAAACTACATACAACACAGGAAATATCACCCTCAAGTTCCTTGCCATAAACCAGCCCGGATGGTCAGAGAAAAATACTAAAGTTTTCGAATAAAAGGCGAAAAGTGAACGAACAAAAGCCCTTGGAACTAAACCTTAACTCTGGCTAAATTAAGCACTAGAAGGCTCGGGCCAGCTTGATATATAAAAACTGAATATATAATCATGTATGAAGGTTATCCAGAGCCTGAACATATTATCCTTCTGGCTTTGGTTCTTTTTACCGCATATATTCGGTACTTAACTGATTTTTTTTGATCAGGACAGGGCTATACTGGATTCTCTTCTGGCTTCTTTAACTTTAAGGCGGGAAGTCTCCCCTTCCTCGGAGCGAAGCGACAGGTGGGGGATGAAAGCCGTCAACTTCACTATATTAAGTTTAACAGAACCTATATATCTTTTTAAAACGCATAATGTATAGTATGTTAAAAGCCTACAAATATCGAATCTACCCTAGCAAAAAACAAAAGGAAATGATACAAGTTCATTTTGGTGCATGTAGATTTGTCTATAACTGGGCTTTAGAACAAAAGATAAAAACTTATGAACAAACTGGGAAATCAATATCGAGGTTTGATTTACAGCACATTTTAGTCCATGAAGTAAAACCTTCTAATGAATGGTTAAAAGAAGCTAATTCACAGGCTCTACTTGCCTCTTTAGTAAATGTAGAATCAGCATTTACTAAATTCTTTAGAGAGAAATCCGGATTTCCTAAGTTCAAGTCTAAGAAAAATCCGGTTCAATCATATCAAATGCCTCAACATTATGCGGTAGATTTTGAGAAGCAGATAATTAAGCTTCCTAAAATAGGTGAAGTTAAAACCATACTTCATAGAAGGTTTGAAGGCAAACTTAAAACCGCAACAATTTCAAGATCAAGTACAGGAAAATATTATATCAGTATCCTTGTAGATAATGAAAAAGATATTCCTGAAAAGCAGAACTTTTCAGAATCAACTACAATAGGTATTGATGCAGGCATCAAAGATTTTGCAGTTCTATCAAATGGAGAAAAGGTTGAAAATCCAAAATACCTTAAAAATTCTCTAAAAAGAATGAAAGCTCTCCAAAAAAGAGTATCGAGAAAAGTTAAAGGCTCTAAGAATAGGAATAAGGCTAGACAGCATCTTTCAAAAATCCATGAAACTATTAGCAATCAGAGAAATAATTTCCAGCATCAACTCTCTTTCAGACTGATTAGCGAGAACCAAGCTATTGCGCTGGAAACTCTGAATGTTAAAGGTATGGTAAAAAATCATTGTCTGGCTCAGTCTATTTCCGATGCTTCGTTGAGTAGTTTTGTAACAAAATTAGAGTATAAAGCTGAATGGTTGGGAAAAACCATTTTACGAATAGGAAGATTTGAGCCATCTTCTAAATTATGCAATGTTTGTGGGTATCACAATTCCAATCTAACTCTTGATATTAGAGAGTGGACGTGTCCTGATTGCAAAACAAAGCATGACAGAGACATAAATGCTGCAATCAATATCAAAAAGTTCTCTCTTCAAGATCAAAATCTTATAGTTATCTGACACCTATGGAACGCAGGGGATGAGCTTGTGGACTTGCGAACGGTAGTTCGAGGGATGAAGCAAGAAGACACTTCCTCGCTTTCATCAGAAAGCAGGGAGGGGTAGTTCACGTCTTGAAGGAAGACATATTGAGGGGGAAAGGCTATGATTCAGTTTCTTTTACCTATTATGGTGATTGTAAGGACATTAACAGTGCTGCTTAAAGATCCCAGGTTTCGTTCTCTCCTGTTTCTTGTTCTTTTTACCCTTGCCATGGGTACTTTTTTCTACCATTCTGTTGAGGGCTGGAGCTTGCTTGATTCTCTTTATTTTTCGGTTATCACACTGACAACTGTGGGGTATGGGGACTTCACACCTCAAACTGTTTACGGAAAAATTTTTACTATGATCTATATTTTCTTTGGGCTGGGAATTCTTATTGGTTTTATTACACCAATTGGAGAGTTTTTAGTAGATCGAAGACTGGAACGCCTGGAGAAACAAGTGCAGAAAAAAGAAAAATCTGAAGACGAATTTGATTTCTCTGGAGTAATTGGAAAGCTTGGAAAAAGATAAGATTTATTCTCAAAAATTGGAACTTGTGGATATCATCGCCAAATAAACATAATGGGAGTTCAGGACGATTATTTTTTTCTCATTTTCATGCTGTCCGGTGTTTCGTCTTTTATTCAGTATTTCTTTTCAACAGTCTGTTTTTCGGGTTAAGAAGCCTGAAGGTAGTACGGTTTCCCATGGTATACTAATTCTATATCGGTAAGTTCAATTATAGTTTAATAATTCGATTCAATAAGAACTTCTTCAATAGATGAACATTTTTACTGAAAACTAATATATATATTTAAAAGAGTATAATTCTTACTCATATAAAAAATTAGACATGAGGTGTTTTTATAGCAAAAAATGCTGCAACTGAAAAAGCCCCAAAGGCAGGAGCTGCATGTGGAAATGCAAAGGCTCCGGCACCGGAAAAATCTGCAAAAAAGGACGTAAAAACTAATAGCAAACCGTCCAAAGGTGCAAAGAAGTAAGCACAACCAATCACTACCTGAAAGCCAACCCTCTCAGCAATAGCTTATCAATGTTCAAGACTTCTTAAAACTGGATAATACAGTAAAAATTAACATAAGAGCTCTAAAGTAACTGAAAAACGGAATACAAATTAAAGCGACTAAGTATTAAAAACGAAATAAATTAAAAAACGGTCAACTAATTTAAAAACGGTTAAGTAATTTAAAAACGGTCAACTAATTTAAAAACGGTTAAGTAATTTAAAAACGATAGGCTATTGTTTTTAAATCAAATCTCGGGATCCGGGCTGCCAGAAGTAAGCAGTCAAGCAGTCCGGAAAACCCAAAAAAAGAATTATAAACGAATTTTTTATCTGTCTTGTCTTTTAGTAAGATTCTTCTTCTTTCCTCTGCCAGGGCAAAACTACAAAATATATTTAAACCTATGATGTACCATTCGGCTCTTGTCGGTTCTCAAACCAACTCCTTCGGCTGCTTGTGCTCAGGCAAAACCGGGAGAGACATGGTATTGATCAGAATAGGGCTTTCAATCTCTTTTGCTCTTTCAATAACAAGTTCCTTTCCTTTCTGTGTGAGGGCAAAAAGAGGGATCGCAGCTGCTACCTGCACAAGAGGCTTTGCAAGTTCTCGGATATGTTTTGAGGCACAGCTGATTACAATATCCGAGTTATCCAAAAGCCCCTGAGCTTCTTCCCGACTGACGCCCGTAACATGTACCGCAATAACGAACAGGTCAAGCCCGAGTTCGGATTCGATTTTCCTTACTCTTTTTACGGTTTTTGCATCTGCAACCGTAACTGCGATCTTTTTATAGCCGAGTTCAGCAGCTTTTTTTACCCCGCCTGCCGGGTCAATAGCTGCGGTTGAGGGGTCGAGTACGGTTCCTCCGCGTTCTTCAATTCCTTTGATTACTGCATCGATTGGCTCGGTTTCAACGAGACCGGACATCCTGCCTCCGATTCCCTGGACCAGTGAGGGATTGCCTGATATTACGGTACCTGCGCCGTCGCAGGCGGTCACGGTTGTTTCAAGGAATCCGCTATTAAGGCCGCTCATCATTATTTCTGAGGCGCCGAAAGCAACGACGGTTGTTTCAAATTCCAGCTTGCGGTTTTCAGTAAACATTCCCAGCTCGCTGATCCGGGACTCCATGTTTTTCCTGATTTCCTCATGAGTCATCTTCTCTACTCCTCGCAGTTTGACAAATAGAGGGCACCATTCTACTTCAGGAGTTCCGACTTCTATTACTTTTCCATCTTTTACAACTACTCTCGCTTTTCCCATTAATTCCATAATGTGAGGCATTCGAAATACACCTTCCAGAACCGAAAAATTGTATTATTTAATAATGTGATTCTTGCCTTAACTATTCCTGTTCCTTAATCTCAGTTTCATCAAGAAAGTAATATTGAGCAGAGGTAGAAACGAAAATAAAGAGCGAAAGGAGAAAAAAGAGAAAAGCGTAAAAGAAGGGCGCAGGACTTAAAGCCCTGCTCTTTCAACTATTGTATCTGCCACCTGTTTTGCATCCTTAAACGGAAAGTCCGCTGGAGTGAGCAATTTGCCTGCTTCTCCTGCAGTAACGGCAAGGTCACCTGATCTGCATGTGGTATCCGCACCCGCTGGGAAAGCAGAGAGCAATTCTTCGGGTGTGTTTATGGGAAACTTTGCACCTTTAAGACCTGCAACGATCTGTCCGTGAATATCGTCTCTTACAGTCATTTCCATTCCTCAGATTTTGCTTTTTCCTCAGATTTATCTTTTGATTTATCTTTTTCCCGTGTTTCTGATTTATTCTGTTTCTGACCTTCTGGTTCTTTGCAGTCTGATTTCTCCGGAGAATTCATTCTACAATCTCTTATTGGTGGGTTATTGATATATACTTGATCGGCACGGGAATGTAGTTAATGCATTCCACTGTATTACTATAGCCCTTAATTGTCCACTGTATTACTACAGCCCTTAGTTGTCGAATATTTACCAGATAGCATGAAAATAATGTAAAATTAAAATGAAATGATGCAAAAATGAAGATCGAGAATACACGAATTCAAATGGTTAACTCCGGGTTTTCCTGTCTTTTCTGGAGACTATTCTCTGCAGAGTCCTGTTTTGAAGAATTTTGAAGTGGAGAGCTTTGAAGTGAAGAGTAAATTTCGTTGAGACCCTGCAGTATCCTGAACCCTTTCTCGGTAATCATATAATCTCCTCTCTCGTGCTGTTGCAGGATCAAGCCACTGTCCATGAGCTTCTGGAGATGGAAAAGCAGATTTCCTCCTCTAAGGCCCGTAAGTTCGGAAAAAGCAGAGAAACTTTTCATTTCGAACGCTACTGCCCTCAGGATTTCCAGACGCTGGGGATTTGAGACCGGCTCAAGAATCTCGCTCATGACTACAGCGGTTTTGAGAGCTGAAATATCCGGTTTCTGTTCCTGGTTATCAGCATAAATCCTCATAGAGCGCATAAGATTGACCTGTTTTACAAGAAGGCTCGAAACTTCAGAAAAACATTTTTCACATTTGCTGTAAGGAGCTATACACCGCAATTCCTCCAGTTTTTTTCTGTTGTCCGAGATTGATGTTTCATCTACTCTATTTTTCGTTATGAGCTCTGCATTCTGCTGCAGGAGAGCTGTAAATGCAGAGGTACATTTTTGCTTCTCAGGACATTTCTTTATCATGTTCCGTTCAAGCCCGGTATCAATATCTTCGAAAAGGTGGCTGAGAATAGCATTTGAATACTCCTTCCTTGAGCTTTCAAGAGCAGCTTCAAAACGCAGCCTTCTGGTAAATTCCATTAATTTTTTAATATCGCTATGCATTTCGGAAAGCTTTTCTTTGATAGCTTTTACTTCTACCATTTCCTGTTCTTCGGACAGCACCGAACTCTCAGGATGGTTCTCTTTTTTACTGCTATTTTTCATGATTCCATATCTTCCTGCTTTATTGTTAAAGTTTTTGTTATAACCTTTAAAGTTATTCTGCTGTAAAAATTCTCTAAGAACAAAGCAACAATTCAGTGTCTTCTGGCAATGATAAAGAGTTTATATTGTTATTTGAGACGTTCAAATTAACAAAAAAGTAGTCTATGAAAGAGAGCTTGCGAAAGAGAATTCATGAAAAAAGAGTCCGTAAAAAATAGATCCACAAAACTGATTTACGAAAAAAAAGGAAAGGTTTTCTGAATTCAGATTACAAATTTTAAGACTAAGGCAGGATTTCTTTTTACTTTCAGTCCACTCAGCTATGCTATTTCTATCAAATCTATTGGAGATATATGTATGGGTATTCACGATCATAAAATATACAAGAGCCTGCCAGCAGCTGAAGAACGAATCCGGACAGCGGAATATTCTGAAACGAATAGAATAGCCATTCTCGATTTCGAGAACTATCTTTTCGCAAACGGTATAGGAGCGTTGCGGATCCTTTCTTGTATCTCAACCCTTCACCGCTTCGCTGGATCCGCAAAGAAGGATTTTGCCCAGATGAACCGGTTAGATGTCCAGGGGATCGTAGCGGAGATTGAGCGGTCAGGGAAGGCAGACTCCACGAAACTGCAATACAAAGCGATTCTGAAACAGTTTTTCCGATGGCTGCAAGGAGAAAATCATGCAGCTGCTTGGATCAAAACAGGCATGAAATTGAAATCGAAGAAGTTGCCAGAGAACCTGCTCACAGAGGATGAAGTTGGGCGGATGATCAAGGCTGCAAAAAACCCACGGGACAAAGCTCTGATCTCACTATTATACGACTCCGGAGCTAGGATAGGAGAACTCGGAGACCTCAAAATCAGGAATGTCATCTTCGATCAACATGGTGCAACTCTTGAGATCAAAGGTAAGACTGGGCCGAGGCGGCCGAGAATAATGTTTTCGATGTCATATATCTCGACCTGGATTGACAACCACCCCAACAGGCAGAACAGGGACGATTTTCTTTTTGTGAACATCACAGGGAAAAACACCGGGAAGCAGATGGGACATGATGGAATCCTGAAGGTAGTCACGAAAACGGCTGAAAGAGCAGGCATTGACAAGAGGGTATACAATCATCTCTTCCGGCATTCTCGTGCAACCGAGCTGGCAAATCATCTCACAGAAGCTCAGATGGACTCTTACCTCGGGTGGGTTCCTGGATCGAACATGCCTTCTGTCTATGTCCACTTATCCGGAAGAGATACAGACGAAGCAATCCTCCGTATGTATGGGAAATCAACAAAAGAAGAAATGCTTCCTGAACTCATGAGCAAGGCCTGCCCCAGATGCGAAAAAGAAAACGGCCCCACCTCCAAATTCTGCACCAGATGCGGACTGCCTCTTGACATGAAAACAATGCAGGAGATACAGGCATACGAAGAGGATTTCAGGCATGCGTATGAGATTATGAGAAAAATGAAAGAAGAAGGGATTTAAGGCACTGCCACATAGCTCAGGAAGTCTACATAAATATTATTTGTGGATGTTTTATTTTTAAAAACTTCGAAAAGTATGCGGTGTCCAGCTTCAGAAGAAGATATTTCAAAGTTTAATGTGTATATTTTGAAACTACTTGTCGCCGTTGTGGTTAGAGTCGGATTGTATGAACCATCACGATCATAGACATCAAGAATTAGGTCATCAGTGACCTGGTTAGAGTCTTTAATCCGTGCGAACATTGTGTAGTTTCCGGTTGGTAGCATAATCTTAGACTGTCGAACTTCAAAACTGACACTGCTTCCGATTCCGGACAATCTTTTCGTTTTCCCTCCGGATGCAAGAGCGTCTGAATACTCGGCCCCTCCACCATCGTCTCTCGGATCCTCAGCCTCCCAAAAATGCCCCCTGACATCTCCAAGAAACTGCATCGACAGACTTGCTTTCTGCACAGTCCCGACGGTCCTTACGAAAGATGCGTCTGTGATTTTGGCCCAGCTCGCTAGATCCAACCTGCCAAAACCGATTATGACCTGTTTGCCTTTGAGATAATCAAGGTAGCGATAGATATCGGTTATGTGGTTCGTGTCCCAGGTGCATTCAAAAGTCGCAGTTGGCAACTGCCTTATCGCTTTCGATTTCAACTTCCCATCAGAGGCACCGACATATTCTGTTGTGTTGCAGCCAGAAACGTATGATACCTGCTGTACAGTATCGATGAAAAGTTCAAGTTCGTCGTTAGGATAGTAGATCCAATTTGGGTAGATCACTGGTACACTCTCCTTACACTAGCGGAAAGATGAAATATGTGTCATCAGAGTCAGCAGAATACACGGTGTAGACCTTGGCCGGGGACAATGTCCCTGTTGCTGTGACGCGGACCTCAACAACAATATGTTCTCCTGAATTGATTTCAGCATACACAGGAACCCATCCAAATATTTGCCCGTATTTGATGCCTGGGGTGTCAGAATCTTGAGAAAGCGGTCCATTTACATTTCCTCCATCAAGCAGGGCGACAACTCCAGACAGGCTTGTCAATGCTCCTGAAGAATTGATTTTTTTGATATCAACATCGACATCAGAAACATATGCATAACCATCTGACGGTTTTTCGATTCCAACCCGCACGTTGCAGAAAACATTGCCGTCGATAAGTTCTCCGTTCCATGTGTCGGGGAGTATGAAAGACGGTGCCAACGTGACAGGACGACCTGATACGGTATCGTTAGCCGCTGCAAGCACGTTTTCCGATCCGATTGTCGTTTCAGAGTTCATCAGGATTCTATTCCAGTTCGTCCCGCCGAAACTATACGGCACATTTGTGTATTGTTGTGCTCTGACCTTGTACTTCAGTCTCATATCCATGGTAGGACCTCATGAGTATGTGTATTTTCCAGAAACCCCTCTTGCTGTAGCCTCACCTATCTGTTTCTGCAGGTTCCGCATGCTTGATTCGTTTCTGACAACCACGTTCATGTTGATTTCCACATCTCTCGGTTCCTGCTTGAGAGCCGCAACAAACTCGTCCTTGATCCCCGTGATCAGACTTGTGAGGTTAAAACCTATGTTTGTCGGACTTTGTATCGCTGTGATCCGAGTGGATGTGACCTCCGTGTCAGCAGCAGGGATGGTGGATGTCTGAGAAACCTTGGCTGCGGGAATTCCCATAGACCCATAGACTCCCGAAAGGCCTGCAGCTTTGGCAGCATCCACACCCATGATCTGAGCGTATGATCTTCTTCCGCCCGGGATGATCTCTGCACCTTTTGCAGCTCCGGTCATCTCGTCAACAGCGGCCCGGTGATCCGCTACGACTTGATCCATTTCTTTTTTGACTTCTTCCCTGGCATCCTTAGCAGAGTCCTTGACAGGTTTGAACATGTCCATTGAGACTACTTCAGCATCAATGCCTGCTTTCTGCAGAAGAGGGACAAGGGAGTTGTATCTAGTGATGATCTCATCGAGTGCCCAGACGAGTTTGTCATGGATCCAGGAGTAGACGGCAGAGATTGACTCAAGGGCAAGCCTGAACGACAAGACAAATTTGCCTCCAATATCGTGCGAATCTATGTACTCAAAAACGTAGGCAGCCCCCCTCCTGAGCAGGACAAATGCTCCGTACAGGTCCTGTAGAAGGAGTTTCAACCCATCAAGATCTCCAGTGATCTCAGTTCCTAGGGCATTCTTAACGTCCTTCAATATCCCAAAAACTGCTTTATTGATGCGCTTTTCCGCATCTGTCCAGGGTTGCAGGATCTCCTTCCCTTTATCCATCCAACCCAGGAAAGTTTCAACCCCTTGTCCTGCCTTTTCGAAGTCGATGTTCTGAACAGTATCAAGAACTCCCCCGAGGCCTGTCTTCATGCGATCAAAAAGACTTCCTTCCCGGAACTGTTTCGTAGCTTCATCAAAACCCATGAAGGCAAGTTGCCCTTTATACAGACTGTCCCAAATATTTGACCAAATACCTTTCGCAGATTTTGAAAGGGCTTCCATGCCTCCCATATATTTCTCATCAAAGATACCGGTAATCGCTGTAGTAATTGCCTGCCTGTTGTTTCGGTCAATGACTTTGATAGCCTGTTGCATCTGAGAGTCAGTATAGGTCAGAGCTGTCAGCCCGATCTGCTCCTGTGTTGCACCAAGCATCTCGTAATTGTTTTTCGTAATTTCGATAGCCTTTATCCCGAACTCTTTAAGCCGCTCAAATTCCCCCGTTTGTGCATCCGCGAGAGCTTCGACAGCTGCGTCAAGGGGTTTTGTCAGGGCAGAAGCAGCATTGCCCAGGGAGCGTATAACGGTCTCAAACTCAATCCCGTAAGCCTTCAGCTTCGTCATTGAATCTATCAAGCCTGGGAGCTCAAAGGGCGTTCGTTGTGCGAAGTCGAGAAGCCATTCCATCTTCTGCCCCGCAGTCTCCAGATCACCGTACAGGTTAGTAAGGGTGATCATGTAGGCTTCCATATCGGCTGAACTCTTGACAGTAGCACGAGCCATCAAGGCAATTGCTGCAGTGATTGTAACAGCTACAAGTTGCCAGGCCTTCGCGACAAGAGCTGCTCCCTTCTCCATGGCCTTCGATGACTTGTCCATTTTCTTATCTACGTCACCGATTGACTTCTCGACCTTCTCAAAGCCCGCGATGGCCTTGTCAACTTTTGCCTCGAGTTCGTATATCAGTTTTTCAATTGTTTCATCTGTCATGATGGCCCCCAGAAAGATAGTTTTTTTAAGGAAGTTATTCTATATTCATCTAAATTATATTGGAGAGATGATATGGCGTTCTGTAGAACATGTGGTTCTGAAATTCGCGATGAAGCTGAAATTTGTCCTAAATGTGGTGTGAGGCAACCCATCAAGCGTGCCTCTGGAAAAAGCAAGGTTGTTGCCGGGGTTCTCGCTATATTCCTTGGAGGATTTGGAATCCACAAATTCTATATGGGGAAAGCCGGACAGGGGATTTTGTATCTGTTGTTCTGCTGGACTTTCATTCCCGCACTTCTCGGCCTGCTCGAAGGCCTGATGTATCTGCTCGAATCAGACGAGTCCTTTGAAAGACGTGTGAGCTGATCACCACCTCCTCGAAACGTACCATTCTGCCTGACGGTCTACGAGACAGTTTTTTGCTTCTTGCTCCGGATCAGAAGCTTCGTAGAAAATCCATTTTTTTCCGGGCCCTGCGATCACTCCTTCCGAGATGCTAAGGGCCTGATTACTTGCTACATACAGGCCCGTGCCCAGGACCAGGAAGTTATCAGCTCCGGTGCTCGAATCTGAAGGGGACAGTTCCGAGCAGGTCAAACTATAGACAGTCATCTGAGGGGGTTTTCCAGCTTCAAGGATTACCCAATCAAGGATTGTCGGATACCCATTCAAACAAAAACATACTTCGACCCGGTCTGGCCTTAAAGTCCTCAAGAAAACCCCTATAAGTGAATAGCCCACTGAGAAATTATCGATTAAGGTGTACTCTGCTCCGGACCAGTAGGATACTGAAATCGTGCCCTGATCCTTGTCTATTGCTACCGAGTACAGGCCATTCTTGACCGTGAGGACCTCTCCGACCAGGTGAGCTGCTGAGTGGATCCGGAGGGACCCATCAAAGACCTGGACCTCTCCAACTCCGTCCATACTCCCTGCAGGCATGAAGTTTGCAAAAGATCCGGATGTCTGGGTCAGAGTCCCGTACTCAGAAGATACTTCCCGGGTGGATCCAGAAGTTGCATAGCTACTACCTGCAGGTAGAGTGGTCCAGCTCTGACAGTCTTCCAGGGTAATTCCGAAATCATTCTGAATGACTACAGGAAGAGTTTCAACCCTGCCCCAGTACTCAGAGAGAGGGAGGAAAAGACCGTCTACAGTGAATTCCCGGAAGGCCTTCGTACGTTCCCTGGGATCCACATTGCAGGATTCCACCGAGACGAAACCGTACTTCCCCTGCACATTGTGGACATAGTTCCAGACTGACTTCCTGCGGGCCAGAGCTGCAAGGTCCTCAGCGTACTGGTCAGCTGTCTTTGTTCCGGAAAACTCTTTGAAGAGAGATCCGGACATTTCCAGAGTAACAGGATCTGGCTCAAACTCAGCAATGGTATGAAGGTTTGTTCCAAGGGGGGAGATTATTTCAGTAGACCTCTTGACTGCAGCTGCATTAAAGACTGCCACACATGGCAGGTCGATATCTCCAATTTTCACGTTTTTCCCTCGATGTATCTTGCATATGCGACAAATTTCCTGTACATGACATCCTCTTCCGGCATCTTGTCAAGGAGGTCCTGGGATATCCCCCAGGACTCACAGGTCAGGACATCGTCGAGTTCCTGCGAAATTGGAAACGATTCGCCTCTACTGGCTGCACGGATCGCTCTCCTAGCCTCTGAGAATGTCCACACCGCACCTCTCAGGAATTCTTCGAGGGACAGCTCGTCTCGTTCGTTTCCTCCGGTGTCTCTCTCCGGGAGGGAGAACCTGTACCGGAGGTACCAAAAAAATCCGCAGCTGTCCCTCCAAGAGTTGAGATGCATCTCTTCAGGAGAGCCTGGAATTCGTCCTCGCTTGCTTCCTCCTCGTAGGCGAGCATTTTCTGCAGGTTCCAGGATGTTGCCAGCATTATTGTCTGATATTCTCCAAGGCCATCCTGCATCCTTAGGAACTCGGACATTAAATCCTGATCATTTTCAAACATCAGTTTTAGGATAGAGTCCATTTTCTCTTCCTGTTCATCTTCCTTTTTTGTTGCAGTTCTCTTCTTTTTCTCAGCGATAAATTTCTGAAATCCAGGAAGGCCAAGTTTCATCATCATCCAGTCTTCGGTGATTCTGGAAACACGTTTTACTGAACCATGAGATGGTTTCTCACGCAGAGGGATTTCACTCACGTTCATGCTACCACCAGCCTTGCAGCCTCAGCATCGTTCTGCAGGTTCATTCCTATCAGTTCGGCAGGAGCAGCCTTCACGCCTGGGGCATTTGTCCATGCAATGGAACTTATAGTATACGTTTTCCCATCAAGGGTGAACGCCAGTGTGTGGTCATTGTCTCCGGTGAGGACCTCATCTGACAGATACATGGACGTGAGTGTGCAGCCCAGGTCGACGGAGATCTCCCTGCCTGTATAGTTCCAGGATGAGATCTTTGAGGCCCATGATGCGGAGCCATCCCGAACAGCTTCGATATTGTTCTTGACACCGAATTTTAGTGAGTCTACGATTCCGCCGATTGCACTCATGGCTGCAGTATCATACAGGATGCTTGTGACATCGCCCAGCTGCATAGGAGCTTCTGAAACCGCGCTCGCGTGGGAGCTGGTTCCAATGTAGTCAGACCCCCAGTCGGTCCTTTCCATCCCCATGAATTCAAGTGTCAGTTCTCCTACACTTTTGCGATCCTTGAAGTTGACCTCGTGGTTTGTGAGGATACAGCCCTTGACGACACAGAATTCTGTCCCAATCATAGCTCCGATACTGACCGGATGGGGGGTAGTTCCGGGAGTGTACGTACTGGTCGTTGATCCCATGACCACATAAGGAATCAGGTCCATGCCGGTGACCTTCAGAGTCACCTTAACTGTGTGTTCTTTTTCTACTGTTTTTCTTGTGACACCACAACTGAGTGGATCTGAATCTGTCGGTCCCTTCATGATTTTGTAGGTGTCAAACTCGGCTCCTCCGTCGATTTCAAAGTCAATCAGTTCCCCTGGGAAAGCTTTCATTGTTGGGTTGTTAGGGGTAGTCCCAAGGGTTGCTTCGTCAACATATTCTATCCATTTCACTTTACGCTGGTCTATTTGGTCCGCCATGGTTTCACCTCATGAGTGGTAGATTTTCACAGAAAGAACAAGATCGGTAATGCCCTCCACAGATGTCCCTAAGCTCCGCATGGAGGAAATGTCTCCTTCCAGGTCGAAGATCCGGACATTTTCTGGCAAAGGATCTATCCAGGTTTCAATTGCAGAAACGGTCTGACCTGCAAGAGCTTCTGCCAGGATCACGCCTGGAATGCCATGAGTAGTCCCGGCCAAGACATGAACTGTCAGGGTTGCCTGATAGTACAGTACCCCTTCAACAACATCGACATAATGCGGGATGTCGTCTAGGGAAATGTTGAGAGTGATAGAAGGGTAAGATGTCAGTTTCTGGTTTGACCAGATCTTCGATGCAGTGACTGTCGTTTCTCCGATTGTCACCTGAGCAGGAATAGCTTTGAAAACTTCTTTCTTTTGTGGGTCGGAAATTATTCGGGACAAAAGTGAGGGTCCTCCTCTGGAGTCTGAGAATGTGGGTGCTCCACAGGGGAGGGTTTGAGGAGGCAGTATTTAAAGGAAAGTCGAATCGACTCCAACCCCTGAAGAAACACCAGCTGCTGGAGATATCCAGGAAGCAAATGAAACTGAAGAACCCGGGGAGAGCAAAAATACGACTCCCCTTCTTAGTCTTGGAATCGTACTCGGTGCTCTCGGGATGGTAGGGATTATTCTAAAAAGTATGAAGAAGGAGTAATCACTTCGCTGCCTTTGCGAAGATCTTCTTCAACCCTTTTCTATTTTCTTCCAAGGCACTCCGCATGAAGGACCTTTCCGGAATGTTGCCCTCTGGATACCCCCACTCATGCACAAGAGCTATGTAAGCTCTTTTCTCTTTTCCATCAAAGACACCAACTTCAGCCCTCATTCCATACACTTTGTGGTCGATTTGCTGAAGCAGGTAGCCCTTATCAAAGAGTACTCGAGAAGATCCTTTCCTCCGGATCGTTGCTTCCTTGAGAGGAGGTGCTAACTGATCGAGAGAGATCTTCTCAGAGATCTTTGCTTCAAGAAAAAGGCTTGCCTGTTGGATACCCCGTTCACCTTTCCCTTTCAAGGTAGCTTTCCGGATCTCCAGCCTGGAAAGCACTTTTTCAGAATTTGACGAGAATTTTATCATGACATCCACAGTTCCCAGAGCCACCGAACCAGAAAGCCTATGATGAGGCATGCACCAAGAATATACGCTCTCCATTTCTCCAGGCTCGAAACTCTACATTCAAGATCTTCTAAGATTTTGTTTTGTGTTTTTGTCGTGGCCTCAACAGACTGAAACTTTACATCAATCAGTTTTTCCAGGCCATCGAACCGAGAATCAAGATACTCCTTCAAACTGACATCAGGAGGAATCGGAGGGAACATGGTATCGCTGCTCAAGCGGACAGCTCCTCCCGAAGTGCCTTCACGTCAGGAGAATTCGCAAGGTTCTTAATATCTACAAGGAGATCTTTAGCTTCCGTTGTGTCAATTTCACCGTCATTTTCAATGTATTTGTCAATCTTTGATGCGATCGCATAGATCATGCCCATGATGTTCAGGACCGTTTTTGCCTTTACCCTGAGGTTTGACAGCTGACGAGCATATTCAAGCAGTTCTGGAGCAGCTTTCCTGAGCTTTACTACGAGAACGCCAAGAAGAGGGAGGAGAACGGCGTTCATAATATATGATGCGGTTTCGGCATTAAGATCCATGGTTTTTTCACCAGTTGGAAGTTTTCAGCCGAGCATATAAAGGAAAGTTCAGCTTCTAACCAGTCCAGTTCCCCGGTCTTTGATGGCCTGAGGTTCAAACCGTGAGCTTGCCGAGAGCAATTTCATATGCTCTTCCTGGCAGGCTTTGCAACAATAAGGAAGCTCAAATCTTTCGTATCTCAAAAAAAAGTCTAAAAAGAACTGTCGTTTCTGTTTTTTAGTAATCCAGAATAACTCATTACAGTTAGGATTTGTGCAGCTGACTTGGACAAGATCTTCAGTCATCTAAGACTCCATTAAGAAATGCGTTTTGTGTGACTTCAGAAATTGAAAAACTAACCGTGAAAATTCCTGAGATGTTTGATTGTTCCGGGGGAGAACACTTTGTGCTTGCTGTCTCTATAAGGAGGGAGAATCGCTTCTGTTGACAGCGTGAACGTTCGGGGCAGTCCGTGGTGCAGATATCTCCTAGTTTGTTGTAGCCGAGATAGCACAGCCGCTTCATTTTCAATCCTTGTTTTAGTGGACGCCACTATAGAACGCCACACTTGTCATATCAAAGTTAGAACTTTTTTTATATATATCTATTCCTGTTTTTTTACAATCGTTTAAGCAGATACGTTTTTCTAGCTTCCCCGGAATACTTCGCAATCAAGGAAGCTTCATACATCAGTTGTTCAATAACCCAATCGGTCAAGCTGTTATTATATTCAGTTACACGAATAATGTCGCCAACAGTTACACTGTCAGATGTAGCAAATTTTCGTACACCCTGCTCCACGAGAGCTGCATCAAGAATAGAGAGTTCCTGCTGTGTCAGGTCTGAGATGTGACCCGAAATTGTGACAGGTTCAGCTTCAGAAGCGGGAGTAATCTCTCCTGACGACTGGTCAACTGTTTCCTCAGTAATTATGATTTTTTGAATTGTTCGTGGGTAATCGAATATTTCAAACAGTCAGATCACCTGTAGAAAGTCTTGTTTGGAGGATCCGTGAAAGTCAATTCGGAGGGATGGGCAGTTCCTGGCAGCCTCAGAGATGAGATCAGAGACTCTGCATCCTTCCTGTAGGTTTCCAGACTCTTTCCATTCGAGAACTTGATCTTTGCACCGTTCTCAGTGATCTCCTCGATTGCTCCGTCAATCAATCCTCTATCAGATGATGCAAGACGATCTATGACAAGATAGAGAACCGCCTTATCTGCCAGGCGTGCAGCTGCACTTGAGAATGAGCTTCGATGGGTTTTCAGTTTCAGGATATCGGTTTCATCCTCAATCATCCCTGAAATGATGGAATCAGTGTAGCCTGCATCGAGAGTGGTTTGCAGTTCAGCTTCAATGGATTCTTTTGTGACAGCCATGTTTCAACATCTGCCATGTTTGTGATACTTTTTATGATGCCTATCATTCCGTCTGTTGTCATATTTTTTATGATGTTTATCCCAATCTTTCTGGTCTTTATCTTCAGGTTCAGTGGGGGTTACCACTGGTTCTTCAGGTTCAATTTCAGGTTCTTCAGGTTCAATTTCAGGTTCTTCAGGTTCAATTTCAGGTTCTTCAGGTTCAATCACTTCAGGCTCTTCAGGCTTGTCTTCAACTGGAGTTTCTTCCTGGTATTCACCTAGATCCAGATTGCCGTCAATAGTGAAGGATTCTCCATATGCAACGAACTTAAAAGGAGTCTGAAGATTTACATTTCCACTGTTGAGGACGTTTTTATATCCCTGATCTCTGTTTACGTCCCCAAGTCCCTCCTGCTTTAATTTTGAATCCCTGAGCGAAATTAGTTTCTGGAGATATGCGTTTTCATCGGCTCCCTGTTTTGGGGTTGTGCCTGCATTCTTTATGATTCTTTCTGCCCCGTCAACTCCATGCCTGACACACATATCATAGATGAAAGCTTTAGTAAGTGCATTTTTTGCACCTATAGAATCTGCAATTTTCATTGCAGGATTATAGTAGAGCTCATCCAGTTTGTCCATCTGAGCTGTCTTGAAAAGAGGGTCATTACAGTTCTGTACATCTTTTATAAATCCTGATAATCCTTCAGTGCTTGGATTTCCGTCTCCACCTGCTGCATTGTGCCTTCCTGCATCTATCGTATCCAGAGCTGGAATATATTTTGCCAGGGTATTATCCGGATTTAACTCCATGTAATGATGGATTAGTATATTTCCATCATAAGTCCCGGTACAAAAACCTATACATCCGAACGTGATACCGCGACCGTCTCCTATGTTTTCGGCGTAATTAAACTGTAACTCAGTGTCGCTATTTTCCAGAGTTGTTGTCATCTGAATTATAGCGCCTTTTTCACTTGCGGCTGCTGGTGTTGCTAAGAGCATTACTAAGAAAAGGAATACTGACAGTGTTTTTAACATCGTTTTTAGCTCCGTTTTCATTGTGTTTGTGCCATTAAAGTGTCGCCAGCCAGTCGAATGATATGTCAGCGCCTGCTGTGCTGTCGATTGATATCGTGAACATCGTGCTGGTTTTTGCCGAGACGTGGTATTGCTTCCCGGCAGTCGATGTAGTTGGTGACAGTATGACATTTGCTGGTTCTCTTGGCATACCATGTGTCACGTTTACGCTTGTCTGACCGGCTGTGATTTTTGCTGACCCGAATCGCTTGCTGTAGTCTACAGGTACTCTGCTGTACACGTCAATTACTTCAGAGAATGTTGCAACACGTAGCTTCTTTGAAACCACGTACTGAACCATCAATTCGAAATCCTCTACGGTCGGTGAGCCAGCCATCGACGGTGTATGCGTGTAATAAATGAGCCAACCGCCGCGTTTTATCACTTCATCAACGGCTGTCTGCCACGCCGCAACGGAGGCGGGTGCGTATCTGAAGAGGTACGGATATGGTAATTCCGGAATTGGGTTTATCCGCTGGATAGTAGATGGGAAATACATATGATTCCTGAGAGCATCGAACCCTTCTGTGCTCATCTGACCCGTATAGCATAAAAGTAGGAATCTAGCCCCGTCAGTGAATCCGTTTGAGACAAGGAAGTCCTGTCCTGCAAACGCCTGATCTTCGCACGAGGCCGCTGAGTTATAGGACAGAGCGCGGTGGTTCCATGTGTGATTTATGATCTCATGACCACAGTCGTGTGCATCTCTCAGGTCAGCTAAAGACATGAAGTTTGAAGGGATTGACATCCCAGGATTGAAGCCCCACACACCTGACAGGCCGTACTTTCTGAGCACTGCCCCGTAGGTGTCCCATGCTTCTTTCCAGCAGTCATCGAACGAGAAGCTAATAATGGGCATCGAATTATGTGTGTACCACACCCTGTCAACGTATGCGTTCCCGTTCGTGGACAGAAACTGCAATCCGAGCCTATTTACTCTTGCTTCATTGAAAGCGCCTGAAGTGTCATACCAGGCAGACGGCTGACCTGGATGGAACGTAAGATGCATCCATCTACCGGCGATTGCGTTATTGGTCAGCCGCATTTCATCTCCAGTCCTATTAGTGATTGAGTCAGTCATGAAAGTTGCTTTCAGGGTGGTACTGCCGGTTGGTACTTCATCGAACTTTACAAGTACGTGAAGTATACACCGTCTGAAATCCACTGCTTCAGGGAATTGAAACTCTGATCTGGCGCTATTGTACGCCATTTTGAGAGACTTTCCATTTGTAAGATATGTCCCCTCAACAGTCGAGTATGATGCATTTGAGCCGAGCTGCCAGCCAGTATCACAGTTTGATAGCAGTAACTGCTCAGAATTCTGATTCATCGGAGAATATGCTGGTACCACATTGAGTATGTTCGGGAACTTGCGGTTTACAATTGTGTTTCCATAACACCGACCAACCTGTTTTACATACGCCCCGTTTATTGTGGCGGGTGCATTGTCAGCTGCCACGGACACGTTTGTCATATACGTGTCAATACGGGAGTTCGATACATTTGTTAACAGTATAACGGTCCTGTATCCTGGAGACTGGTTTGTTGCGTTACCGTCGAGTCTCCCGCCTGTTATTGATATACCGGTTGCATCTGTTGCAGCAAACATTACTGCACCATCAGCAACAACATCTAACGTTATACTTCCGTCAAGTTCGATGTTAGTATTTGATGGAACTGTGATTGGATCAAATGATGATTTTACAAATGACCCCATCAATTTTACCGTGCGAGTGCCCGTGGCTGGCAATGCTTCTATCGCAGCGATAATTTCTTCCTGGTCATCTACTCCATCACAAACATAATCTGCCTGAATCTTCGACTTCGCAGAACAATCTGCTCCAGCTATAACAATAGTAGCAGAGCGAGTTATTTTATGAGATGCTGATAGATTTGAATTGCGAACTGTTGAAAACACATCATCCATTTGTGCAGCCGGGATTGGTCCAGCGTGAGTTCCTGTCATCGTATAGCCTCCAGTGTATAGCCATCAGAAGAGACGTAGAAATAATCATCAGAAGAAACGTAGAATACTTTTTGAAAATCGTAAATTTGTAAGACCTTTGTAATTGAACCTGGTAGTGAACTATCCAAGAAGTCTGGGATTAGATCAGCGTTTGAATCCTGCGTGAGATTTGCATACAAAAAGTTCCTTCCGTAGATTATTCCGTTTCCCGGATACAGAACAAGCTGAGTAATCGTCCCTGACGCATCTACTATACACTGAAAATTTTTAGGGCGTTTCGTGAAAATGAAAACATCTACTTCCGAACCTGCCGGATCGAAGCAGGCAATCCAGGGGTAGATTAGATTATGAAGCCCTGTGTTGATGTCTGTATCATCCGTGAACGAGTGAATCCCTTCAGTGAGAGCTCTTCCCTCGGTGAGTGTATATTCATTGTATCTGGGGAGAACACCTGTGGTTCCAGAGGACATGACGAGGACTTTTCCAGATACATGAATGGTTACTGTATCCCCCACAACCCTCAACCGTTTCAGCGCAGGATGTCGCACGGCATCACCTGACAATATTTAGAACTACTTTCAATGTGGCAGGGTTCACCGTGTCGCCGTTGAACCCTTCAATTTTCACGAAAGGCAGTCCGCCCTCAACAATCATCTTTCCTGAAGTTGCTCCTGTTCCCAGAGTCATTGTTCTGATTACATCGCCGTTGTCGTTTTCGTCTGCATAGCCGAGGACATTGATTGTTACTGAAGAACTGTTTCCGGTGTAAGAGCCTGTCAGCCAGAAGTATTCTGCACCGTCTACGTTGACGAAACCGTTTTCAGGTTTTGTTACGGTTCCAGATGCTTCTATTTCAGTACCGTTGTCACCGAAAGGATACTTCCTGTTTCTTGTATCACTGTCACCCATTTTCCCACCTCAAAAAAAAGAAAAAGAGAATTCCGATTATGAGGTCGGGACGCAAGCTATGCAGTAGCGCCAGTTACCATAGCCGATGTTGAAACGAGCATCAACGCCCATCTTGATCACGCCGGAATTGAACCAGTCATCAGAGACAGAGCCAGTTCCACCCAGGGTGATGAAACGTGGAGCTCTCCTTGTCTGGTAGATCAGGGGTTTTGTGGGTCTGTTACAACAGGCAAAATACCAGCTGTCAACGTCGGTGATGAATGGATTGACGATTACTGTGTACTTGCCCCTGTGAACGTTGATTGTAGGTGCGCTGTCAGTTCCGGATGCGACGTACCTGGCGATCTCCGTAGCTCCGATGAGTTCCAGAGAGGTTTTTTCGAGCTCTGGAGGTACGATAAGAGTGTCACCCACAATTCCCATAGGCTTGCCCTTGTCATCCTTGTAGCGGAGCATTGTTGCTCTGACGGTCGCCAGGTTGTCAGATGTCAGTTCCAGGGTAAGGTCATTTGACTGAGTTCCGGATGCACCTTCAGAGTGGTCAGTGTCGAAGAAGTACTGCCCATCGTAGCACTCAGCAGAAACCCCGCCAACCAGGACTTCCATTGCTCTTTCGCCTGGGAACCTGCGAGCCTCGTTTGCAAGATCCCTGATTGCCAGCATGATCTGTCCGGTCTGGTCGTCCTCAATTGCTTCCTCTGTGATGGCAATAGAAGCTTCATATTTCTTGTTGAGGATTTCGAAACCGTATTCCTTGATGAGTTTCGGCAGACGCTCGTCAATCCACTCTCTCATTTTGGGAGTAGCTCCGAGCATGGCATAGACTTCCTTGCTCTTGGTAGATGGCACTTCTGTGCAGAGACTCTTCCAAGTTTCGTCAATCTGTCCTTCCCGGAATTCCTTGTTGAAGGTCGTCCTTGCAGCGTTGACGATGTGGTACGGGAAATCAGATGGTGTATTGACGCCCATTAGCAGTACCCTCCTATATCGATGAAGATTTTTCCGGTGTTTTCAAACTTGGCTGCTTTCCCTACCTGAGTTGCATCAGTTGAGGTCTTTGTGACGGTCTGATTGTCAAGAGCGTACACGGCAGCACCTACGTCAGTGATTGCAGCACTGCCCAGGATGAACTCGTGAATGCCTTTCCTGGCACATCTGATGACTTTGTCCCCAGCTGAACCTCCTGTATTGTCAACTGCTTCTAGGCTGACTCCACAGAAGATCAGGTTGGCAGCTTTGGTCATTGAAGTTGCGTAGCCGCTGGCGAGCTGCACCATGACACCCTTCGGGATCTTGGTATCTGCAGCAACAGGGGAAGCAACGATCTCTCCAGGTCTGGAGAGAGTTTCGATGTCAGAAGTTGTAGCGGTCATTCTTCAAGTCCTCCATACTTCTCAAGGTCTTCAGGAGTGATCCCAGCAGCAGTGTAGACGTCCTTCCCGGCTTCGTAGGTACTCTTGACCTTTCCACCGCCACCGCTGCCGCCTCCGCCTCCACCGCCCGTTCCGATGTGGGAAGCGACAGTTGCTTTCATTGCAGCTGCGGTTGCTCGGATGATTCCAGCAGACGGTTTTTCGCTCAGGAACTCATCAAGCTCCTTTTCCTTGCCCTTCATGAAGCTGGAGAGTTCCTTGACTGCCTCATTGTACTCACTGGCTTCCTTCTGTCTTTTGTCGTGGCTTTCGAGAGCTATCTTGACAGCTTTCTCGACAGTAGACTCTATGGTCTTGTCCTTCGCGATGAGGTCCTCTCTGAGCTTTGCATTCTCGCTTTTGAGAGTCTCTATTGTGGATTTGAGTTCGTCAATTGTGGGTTCGTTTTCTGGCGTTTTTTCGCCTCCTGTTTTGTATTGTGGATACTTTGATGCAAGAGTCGCAGCCATCATGGAGCCGGTAGAGGGTCTGACCCCTACGCCCATCTCAGGAGTGGCAGCTGGTTTGTATGGATAGCTCACCAGAGTAGCCCCTGTGCCGTATCCTTTCTTGATCTTTCTTCCTTCCATTTCGAGGGGAACGCATTCCTGCGAAACCCCTTCGTAGAAATCTGAATTGATAAGGTCGAGAGTTTTCTGTGGCAGGTCGTTGAATGTAGCCCAGACCAGCTTTGTTTCGGGATCATACTCCAGGTCGGAGATTCGTGCTTTGTTGAGCAGATGGTTGTTGTTCTCATGGTTGATCGAGACCAGCCCACCCTCCCACGTCCTGAAGTCCTTGCTCAGGAACTCCTCGGTCAGAATAGCCTCATCACCAAACATGTCGTAGGCGGATTGTCCAGCAACGGCTATTGCCATGCGGATACCTCCACCGTCAGTTTGTTTGGAAGTGTATTTTAGAGGGGTTGTGATGAAAGGGGATGCTGTCAGCCGATCGCACCTCCAAAAATAATTGTCATGAGGGAGAGTTTCAGGAGGTGGTATTTAAAGGAAAGTCCAAAGTGTTGAATAACATTAATGACGTACAATATGGTATGTGCCCTCGCACTGACACGAAAGACAAGATCAGAAAGGATGTGCAGGAGTATCATTCACTTGGGTATGACGATTCTAAAATTGCTGGATAAAAAAATAAAACGTAACGGTGGTTTCGTGGCAACGTTAACATTAATCGAACATAGCAATTGAGAAAACACCGAGGAGCATATGACTACTTTAGAACTCCGTCCAGGCACTTTCCAACAGTCTACATTCACAAAAGTCGGCTACGATCAACACTACGACTCGATTTTCTTGAATTCTGGAGCTTACAAAGTCACAATTCCTCTGAAACTGAATTCCGGGACTGCAATAACGAAAGATCCGGATGTCGAGCCTGCAACAATAACGCTGGCATCTGCCGTAACTGAAACTGTTTTCCCCTCGATGACTCCTATTTTTGGGCAGGCAAAAACGACCATCCAAGACATCCTTCTTGAAAACATTACATTCGATGGGAACGCAGCAGCACAAACTGTTACGTGGGGCAAGGGATTTCATAATCTCGTAGGTATCCTCCGCGGGAAAAATATCGTAATTCGGGGGTGCACAGCGGGCAACTCTCAGGGAGACATAGCCAGGCTTATTGACTGTGAGGATATAGAATTTTACGAAAACACTGTGTTGGGGGGCGGACATGACGGTCTATACGTCGAACGCAGTACGGGAGTTGAAGCATGGAAAAATAAAATTTACGCCCGTGTCAATAGCGGTCTACGTTCCAAAGGAAGCAAAGGAGTATACTTCCACGACAACGATATCCAGCGTTCGCCTGCTTACAATCCATCAACGGGCCCCTTGATCCAAGTCGAAAACTCCCGAGCAAATGAAACGACGTCAGATGTCGTCATTGAAAATAATTATCTTGCATATGCTAGAGGTCCTGGGATTTGGGCAGCAGGACACTCCACAATCGCTCTAGATGCTGCAAAGGATCTCGTCATCAAGGGCAATACAATAGTGGACTGTGGTCAAATGCCTGTATCCATCGAGGCTGTTGCAAAAGTCTGCGGAATATCGGTTGACGGTTGGGACCAAGTCAGAATAGAAAACAACCTGATTGACGGAAATTTTGGTGGTGGGATACACTTTTCCCCGTATCTAACTACCTCAGCCGGGACAGGATACCGGGCAACTGTCAAGGGGAACACCATTTGCAACACAAAAAAGAATCTGAAAGGGTCAGGTGGTGCGGCAATCGCAAACGCAGGAAAGTACATCCTCGAAATTGACGGCAACAGGTACTATGGCAATATCTCTGATGGACTGACAGGGACCAATCCCCTATTTGATCCCTGTGAGCCGGAAATACCTGATACCGTAGGGGACGGGGAGCCTGTCGGAAGATCTGCGTTTGTTTTTTTGTCCTGCCCGGCTGATCAGATTCAGGCTGTCCGAAATGCAGTACCTGAAAAAAGAATTTTTGTGAGGGAATAACATGATTGAAAACCGTCTACGTGAAGCCTCTTCAGAGGCTGTATATCCGGACCCTACCTTTCTTGACGTGGGAGGGATGAATAACGCAAGATACAGGGATGTAATAGTGTTTGACCTGAGCGAATATACCGGGGCGGGTATTCAGAAAGCAGTTCTGTCTCTCTACTGGTATTATCCTGAAGGAAGTACCAGACCTCAAGATACTGTAATTGAGGTTTATAGACCTGCTTCTGCCTGGAACTCAAACTATGTAAGCTGGACTAAGAGAGACAAAGGGGTTGCGTGGAATAACGCAGGAGGAGACTGGTATGACAAAAACGGTGTCTTGCAGGGCAGTACCCCCTATGCTACACTTACCCTTAAAGGCAGCACTCTTCCTGACAACAGGTATTACGAGCTCGATGTAACTGATCTCGTGAAAGAGTATATTGGTGGCAAATATGAAAATACAGGATTCCTTATCAAGGCCAGGACTGAAAACGATAATTATATTGCATTCTACAGTTCCAAAGCCGGGGATGAAAGTCAGAAACCAAGGATCGACGTGACCGTGCAGACCGGACAACCAGCCACCGAACCTGATGTATACCTGATTATCCCATGCTACTCTGAGGAGGATGCTGAAGCAGCCAAGGCAAGAATATTAGAGATCGTGCCCGAAGTTGAGATATATACGAAGTTGAGTTAATTATCTTTTTTCCTTTTTGTGTTAATATTTGCAGGCCTGCAGTTGACCTGCAGGTAGTTTTTGTTTATATACTTCCCTAAGCTCTTCCTAATCTCTTTGGACAAAATGACATCCATAGACGTTTTCACAAAAAGGACGACACAAGGACATTGAGAAGAGAAATGAGTCAACGATGTGAACAAGAAGTGGCTCTTTATCCAAAGCGGTTGGAGAAAATAGGGAGGTAGTGAAGAAGTTTAAGGAGAGTGAAATTACTACTTTTTTAAACGTGCTCAAACTGAGTCCCGTGATCCCCAGGATAAGGCTTTTTGTGATCGTTGTCGCCTCTCCAGATCTCATCAGGAATGCCTTCAGGGAAAGCATCGCATTCATGAATTCCCCGACCTTTCCATAGAAAATGCTTGCAATATGAGCAGACAGGACTATAGATGATTTCTGCGTCAGAGGAGTCATCTAAAACGAATTCTTCTTCAGCCGTGATTACCACTCCATTCGTTTATAGTCAAGTCCGAGATCCCTTGAGACACGCTCCCATACCATATGATTATGGAGCATGTTCCACTCTTCATTCGATAGTTCTCCAGAGATAACTCGAGGAGTCAACTCTGCATATACTTCATCATCGTACTTGCTATATAAAGGTTTTATTTTTTTATCAAAGTACTTCTTATTCCACCCGGATTCTCCTGGTTTCATCGAGTAAATGTACTTTTTTCCACAGGCGCGGGCTTCAACCACTCTATAAGTCGATGCAAGTTGAATGTCTGGCAGGGAGAAAGATGTGCCACGTGGATGGTTGTGAGTGAAGCTATTACCCTTAATCTTTTCAAGTTCTTCAGCATTGAACGATACTGAACTTTTCTTTCCCTTTTTTGAGAAGATGATATCTCCTTTATTATCAAGAACTATGGCAGTTTCAAAGTCATTATCCTTAATAACCTTCTCATGCTCCCTAAATATCTCCTCAAAATCGGTCTTCTTCTTTTCTTGAGTTTTCTTTTCCTGTTTCTTCTCTTCCTTCTTCTTTTCAGTCTTGGTTTCGGTCTTGTTGGTCTCTGTCTTCTTCTTTGTATCTGAGGGATCATTGAAAGCCCACTTTCCCTTTTCTTCATCGTAGTACAGCCCAGCTTTCTCCTTCTGCTTCTCATACTCTTCCTGAGGAGTATCCAGATCAGGATCATTAAAAAAGACAATAGCTCGATGTCGGCAATTCGGTTCATGAAGCAGGGACAGTCCCATGTCTGATTCAGGAGTGCCATAGGTGAAATGCTCTCCCACGAGTGCGGAATGATCAGGTCTGCTGCGTTCGTCTACCGGACCAACGAACCTCCACATGTTCTGTCCTTCTTCCTGATATGCAGCTGCTCTTCCCTCTTCGTATGCTCCGTGTGTAGAGGTCCTGGCGAGCATCTCCGCATAGGAGTCTACCGTGGTTGTATACGCTCTTGTGATCTCTCTTTCCACTTTTCTGAGGGATCTGTCCTTCGTTACCTCAATTACCGTTCTGGTCTGGCCTGTCCGGTCAATGGTGACAGTTTCTGAGCCTCCCCAGATATCCTCTGCATACTTCAAGATCTCATCTTTAAGATCCTGTTGTGGACCGCCCTTCCTGATGATCTCCCGGGCTTTGTCCTTCAGCTGTTCTCCGGCTGCCTCATTGAACTCTGCAATGTATCCGAAATACTCAACTGACAGCTTTTCTATGGTCTGCTTCTGGACCTCAGTAAGTTCTGCAGAAGAGCTCTTGAAGAAACTCTTCTTCTGTTCTCCTGCCTGCAGGCCTGCGACAAATCCTGCCGAGATTTCGATAGTCAGAGCTGCTACTTGCGCTGCATTGATGCTCTTGACCTGCCTGTCAATGTTCTTGTCCAGGACCTCGAGATCAATTGCCAAGAAGATCCCCTGCCGCTTTCCTGGCTGCTTCGTATGCATCTCTCAGCTTCTTTGAGAGAGTGTCTCCATCTGATCCGGAGGGATCTGTCTCGGCTGTGCTCCTACCTGCAGAGGTACTCCTGCCCATATTGAAGGCAGGTATTGTTTGAGTAGGTGCAGCTGCAGTCTGACCATAATTGTCCAGCCCTAGCATACCATATCCTCTTTCGTCTGCGAGTGCCTGGACATCCTCTTTTGAAGCTCCTACCCTCGAGAGAGTCTCAAGTTCCTGAGCTTTCTTCAGACCTGCTTCTGCCTGCTCGAGTGCGTCCTTGACGTCTGGGGTGATGAGGAGGAATTCTGCCTGCAGGTCCTTGAAAGAATATGTATCCGAATCTGGTTCTTCATCTTCTTCTGATTCGACTTCCACTATCCAGGTCATGCCCTCGAATCTTTCCCGGATCAGCTGATCAGCCACAGCTTGGTAATCTCTTCTGGCGCCGGCATTAACTGAGTTGAAGAACTGCAGGATAGTTCTGGAGGTTGCCAGCTCTGAACCGTTGGCACTGATAAGAGCTAGGGGAAAACCGAAGGCCTGACCTATTTCGTTGTTGAGCAGATTATTAAGAATGTCAATTAGTTTGTACGAGACGTCTCGCCCAGACTCGACAACTTTGATTTCCATGTCCGGACCAGAGGCATACGCGCTGCCGTCCCTAAGTGCATTTATAATGTCCCTAATAGCTCGTTTGATTGCTGCTTTCCAGGCGTTGTAATCTGCTGCCAGAGCGTTGTACATCTCCGGATCGTTCTCTTTTTCCGCCTCAGATGGCTTTTGAGGCACGCTTGGCACCAGTCTCTTAGTTCCATCGTTGTCAGTGACCTCCAAGAGCTTCCCGGAAACCACATGAATGAACGGGCTGAGCACTCTGAAAATAAGATTAGGACTGTTGACCAAGAGCAGCCTCTTAAGCCAAATGGCCAGGATCACACTGTCTATAGGTGCAGGATCTCCGGGATTCACCCTATGCATGGCAATGATACGGTCTGCACTGTCCACTCTCAAGTTCTGCTTGTTCTGGATCTTGTGTTTCTGTGCAACCCGGTTGAAGATCTCTAAGGCCTTTTCATCTTCGAACTCTTTCTGAATGTACGGAAGGCCTTCTGGAATGAACCAGCAGTCCACAGTAACGGTAGGAGAGTCTTTGGTCCAGCTGTCTGGAACATCAATGTGCTGATGATAAGCTACTATATTACTATCCCAGGGATCCTCATATGTCTGGATGCTGCTTGGCTCCAGTCTGACCAGTTTTGCCAGCCTCTCGGACCCTGGCACATAGTCTCTGCGACGGTAGCTGTGACCTGTCCGGATCAGAAGGTCAGGAGCGTCTTCCCTGAAGGCCTCCATCAAAGCGATTTCGTCAAGGTAGCTGGAGATATCCTTGATTGCCTGAGCAAAACGCTTGTTATCGGCAGTCATGATATCATAGTCCTGCAGCAGGACGTTTTTCAGGAAAGGAACGATTGTGCCCTTGATCAGAGGGTCCACGTCATAGCTGTCCTTGCGGAGGGCAGGATCTGCTACTGGAATCTTATTCTTTGTGTTCTTGAGCCAGTCAAGCATTCGAGAGTAATTTTCATATTCGTTGGACCCTACCTTGCCGAGGGTAGCGCCAACAGATGGGAGTTGAGATTTTTTAGAAGGAATTGCAGATTTGAAGAATGAGAAAAGTTTCATGTTGCGACTTTTGGAGGTCGCATATAAAAAGGAAAGTCGAAATTACTTCTTCGGAGGAACACCCGTTCCACCTTGAGGAGGATTGTCCAGGTCAAGATTCCCATACGGTTGATACCCTTGTCCTGGATAATGAGGAGGAATATTTTCCCAATACCTGCAGTACGTCTTCTTCCCTTCTTGATGCTTTGCAGGATGTACCTTCCACTTGCTACAATACCCGTCACTGTTCATTCTTCTGCATGTGCTGCATCTTCTCCAGAAGAGAAGCCAGTATTTGATTTGTCTGAGAATCATACTCTAAATCCTCCACCTGCTACTCCTACTCCGTCCCAGGCCATAGCAGCCTGCCTTTTTGGAGCTTTGACCAGCTGCAGGTATCCACCTGAGAAACAGTCTACCTGGTCATCGTGAACACCTTCCTGAGGGAATAACTCTAACTCAACAATGAAGGCTGTATTCCAGTGACCTTTCACGATATG
This sequence comes from Methanosarcina horonobensis HB-1 = JCM 15518, assembly GCF_000970285.1. Classification (NCBI taxonomy): domain Archaea; kingdom Methanobacteriati; phylum Methanobacteriota; class Methanomicrobia; order Methanosarcinales; family Methanosarcinaceae; genus Methanosarcina; species Methanosarcina horonobensis. The sequence continues at coordinate 1,763,601 of NZ_CP009516.1, forward strand.
GACCAGTCCGTTTTTGCTGGCAGAACTTACGGACCCGGCTCGAACGACCTTTGAACCTAATTGCTTTGTTTCCGGGATCCCGACAAAATCCCGTCCTTTGAAGACAGTCTTTGCAAAAGTGAGTGTTACGTCCTTTCCTGAGGATCCTGGCTCCTGACCCAGACGCTGCTTGATGTGTAGAGGGTCAAGTGCTATAGTTGCCTCTATTGCTTTGTCTCGATCTCCAGAGTTCTTCCTGCAGCGGAATACATCTATGACATAATATTCTCCGTTTTTCTCACCCATCAATAGCCCTACGGTCCAGTCGGGATCCGGATTTGCCTTGCTCGGTTCAGTGGAGGCCATATCCCAATAACGGACCAACTGGCAACCTTGGGGAGCTGCATCCACGAAGTCATACCATTCCCTCTTGAACATCTCACCCTTTGCTTGAATGTCCCAGTTTCCATCCCTGAGTTGAGCTTGAGTGACCGGATCCAGTTCGTCAAGGGACTCGAGGTACTCCTCCTGATCGAGATATGGGTTATCTTGGAGCTTTGCAGGAACAAAGAATCTGCCTCTTTTAGAAAGATCTTCAGGAGGATTAATAATAGTGCCCTGTTCGTCTTTGTAAGTGATGAATCGATTCTTCACCCATTCGTGACCTGCGCCTCCTGGATTGCTGGCACTCCTGCACCTTATAGGGACGTCTGAACCTTCTAACCTGCGAAGTCTGGAAAAGAGATACCTGTACTGAGTTTCTGTAAACTGTGTAAGTTCATCAAACCCTACATATTGATACTCAGAACCCTGGTATCTGAACTTATCTTTTTCAGCTTCAAGGTATCCGAATGTAAGTGTAGCTCCAGAAGGAAACCCCCACGTCTTTGTTTTCTCTTTCCATTCAGCATCTGTCCCTCTAAGCCATTCGTCTGCACGGTCCATCAGAGCGCCTGGAAGGGAAAGGTCCGTGAATGTTTTTCTAAAAAGAATAGCTGCATAATCAGGTTCTGTTACATACTGCAGACCTGCCATAAGAAGAGCGTCAGACTTCCCTCCTCCTGCAGCTCCCCCATACATTCCTTCTTTCCGGAGATCCACAAGGAACTCTGCCTGCTTGATCGTAGGGTCATGAGGGATGTAAGGGTTGTCCAGGACTGTGGCTGCAAACTCAGCTTTCGTCTGCCTCTTCGAAGATCGCATCGTACACCTTCATCCGATCTCTCAGCTTTGCAGGTTCTGCACCTGGAGCATTCACAAAGAAGTTGTTCTGAGTGTTCTTGGTAGGAGATAGCTTCCCCAGACGAGAGTCTAGGGAGTCCAGGGAATCTTTCAATGCTAATGAAGCTTTCACCCTGTTGTGCTCATGCTCTCCATTCTCAGCTATATTAAGGAGTACCTCGATGCCTCTCATGCGGTACTCGATCGTAGAGATCTCGGCCTCTACAACCCGGGCCTTAAGTTTATCCTGCTTCTCAATGACCTGGGCAGCTTCCCTGTCCTTGGCCTCAAAATATCGAAACACCGTTGATTTGGTGATCTTTTGTTCCGACTCAACTGAGAGGATCTCGGAAATCTCATCCAGGGTTTTCCCCTGATCCTTGAGTTCCTTGGTTCTCGTTTCAAGGTTAAATTTTATTATATTGTTGAGTCGCATGTTGTTTCACCTTATTTCGAAATGTTTCGAAAAGTGAGAATATAAAGGAATGTTCAGTCCTTTGGGAGATGTCCTTCTGCATTGCATACGATAATGAATGTTGCAATTTGCTCTCTTGATTTGCTCAAAAAAGTTGCTGGTCGTCTTTTAAGTTTTAATCTGTTAGCTCGCTTTACGCAGTTAGACTGATTTTTTTGAGCTGTCATACTATAATCTCCTCTACTCTTCCCCTGTTGCATGCACGAAAGGAGGCATCATCTCTGTATAATGGACAGCCTAAACAGTTGACAAAATTACTTGCCTCTGCCCGAAGCCTATCACATCTAACATTTTTCGATTCTTTTCGGATAATCGAAAGAACTCCTTTCATGGATTCTTCATAAGAGAAGTCGTTCTGACCCCTATACAGGTCCACAAGCTTCTCAAGGTCCCGAACACCAGAGTTGTAATATTCCCGACAAACAGCAATCCTCATGAAATGACCCTGTGTGCCTGTCAACTGCATCTTAAGAGCGCTTTCAATACACGGTCTTACCTTGGTCCTGTAATTAGCATGTTCAGTTGTCACAGCTTTAGAAACAGGTTTCTTGGTCTTTACTTCAGGTTTAGGCAGAGGATACTTGCTGATATCCAAAACTTCAAGCTCAATATTCGAAAATGAGGTTACGAACTCACCATTAACCTGGATTTTTGACTCTGTTTTATGGATCTGATGAGTAGCAAGAGGAAGCTTGACAAGGTTACCATACCCATCCTTACCTATTTTCTCTTGCTTCGGGAAGACTTCACAGTCAATCCCGACTTCTTTTCTAATATCCGTTCCAAACTGTTTTGCAATCTTGCCGTCTACAAGTTCTACGAATATCCAGATATGATAAGAGTGAGGACTGCCGGACTTCTCCAAGAGATAAGGTACGTCAATGGTTTTCAGGAAATTACACAGTTTAGTGCAGTTTGTTTCTGCAAGTTCATTCCTTCGTTTTACGTCTTCCTCGGTTTCAACTGTGTTTTTAGGAGCATGAGAATCAATATCAAAACAGATCCACTTCACCTTGTTATCAGGATTGAACTGGTATGCTCCTATTGTCATTTTTCCTTCTAAGTGCTGCTTTATCAGGAAATCATTTACAGGGATTTTGGTTTTGAGGTAACCCCCTTTTGGATTCTGTTGAGCAAAGACATCAGTGCGGTTAAGGACGAGAGATAACAGATCTTCGGAACTTCTTAAACAAACTCCTTTTTTTGTGCAAAATCTCCCTATATTATTAATAAATAGGGAGATTTTCGAGTTTTCGGGAAGTTTGTTTAAGAAGTTGTCTATAGGGAGATTTTGTTGATTTTCGGGAATCTGTTTAGACAGTTTATGCTTAATTGCTTCTTTAATCATTTCTTCAAAGTTTTTGCACTTGATAATCTCAGGGGTTGTAATCAAGCCTCTCTCACATGAAACTTTTATTTTCTTTTTTTGGCGTTCTTTGTAAGGCTCGATTACAACCCTCCTTTTGTATCCCCAAGTAGTAACGGCATTGCATTCTTCAACCGTACAACCAAGTGCAAAGACCAAGCTAGGAACTGCACCATTAGGATCTTTGACCCTACTCCATGCCTGCCATGTGTCACAGTGCACAGACTCATGCAGCATCCGTTTAGACTCTTCAGTATTCGAAGTAATTACATCAAAAGCATTAGATGGTTTATTGGCGACACCGACAGCGATCATTACCCTGGCTTTCGCGGATACGCCCATCATCTCAGGAGCTTTATAGTAGGTGACATCGTGTTCATGTCCTGCTTCTTTTAGGGCAGCTTCTAATTTGATTGCTTCTTTGGTATTTAGGGCAATTATAATGCAATCGTCGTTGCCGTACATTTCTAAAATGTTTATTGTTTTCGAAACAATTTCGTCTCGTTTATTATACCTTGATTCTCGCCCAATAGCGTAATATTTCTTCGAATCTGCAAGAATTAACATCTTTGAATTTGTGTTCATAGGGTCTCCCCCTATACCGAATGAAATGTTTTTTGGCGGGTCTCCGCCCATAAACATTTTTCCATAGTTATAACTGCAAACGGTAGCCGATGTCAGGAAAATCCGCTTGTCTTCCTTTTGCATGCTCATCACGAATGACGCTATAGACTGCGTATATGCCTCGTTGACAGCTGCAATACTCACCCTGATGATTCCTTGGTCCCGAATTGCACTTATAGAAATTGTTTTGCTCTGTATGATCAAAAGCATTGAAAATAATTCTAAGATGTTACGCATTTCAAGACCGAAGTCTTCACGATGCTTTGTCAATTCTATAAGTTCGCTGTACGCTCCGACGGTGACTTTGTACTCGTTTTCTCCTTCCCTGATGCCAGGGGAAGGATTAGGGAGCGAAATGTTGAGGTGATGCTTCCAGTAATTCTCGTCCTGTGCTCCCCCTAGCACCTCATGAACAGAGTTTTCTATCTGTGGGACCGTGAGCAGTTTTCCAAACTCGTTCAACACCCTACGCAGATACTTGTAGTCGCTCGGCACTCGGTGATACTTCTTCACGTCTATTAGTTTTCCAATGCCGTCTTCGTACACGTCTATTTTTACATAGTCTCCGAACTGGATTTCGTGTACCTCGTCAAGGATTACATTTTTAGAGAATGACAGCTCGTTGAGTATTTTTTCAGCCATTGTGTTTGGTGCAGATCCTGCTGCCATCATGAGAGCTGCGAGTTTTTTGTATGTGATGACAGTTCCGTGGGCATCTGGCCTCCGAAGTACTGCCGTAACTTCGCAAGAATCAAAGTTTTGGCATTCTTCACATGATCCTGCAAGAGGGAGGATAGGAAGTTTTTTTAGGTCAGGATAATCTTTGCACAGTTCCTGGTTGTATAAACACTCATGATTTGCTGGAATATGGATAATGTGTGCAGACCCTAAATCGGAATATTTTTTAGAATCTGCGACCACCGTCTTATCTGCAATCCAGTTTGTTGGAACCATACAAAGGAACTTTTCATCTCTGTTCATTGACTCGGCTATTAACGCGGTTGTTGCCCCCGCCCTCGTCGTTTTGTGGATGAGGTATTTTCCGGACTTGAAAGCCTCATAGATCTTGTAGGCTATCTCTATCCTCTTGTCTTGATTGTCCCGTGGATTTGGGGCTAGAGTAACCTGCGCCATATCAAGCCTCTGGGAGCGGGAATCTCATCTGATAATACATTTCTTGCCAGCTACACCCCTCATCGTCAGAGTCATGCTTGGCATCTGCTTTCCCACTCTCCAGTTCATCGGGAACTCGGCTGTATATAAGGGAGAGTTCATCATAGAACCCTCCTCGCAATAGTCCTCCAGGAAACCGTCATCGCTCCGGAAAAGTCCTTCAGGAGAAGGCGTGCTTCTGTAAGATAAAAAAAGCAAAGATTGCCCTTGTCGTGAACAACAAGAGCATAGAACCCGTCTTCTTCCTTCAGTACCTTGTCCTGGTCAGCTCTAAACCAGAACCGTCCTGACCGTTCACCTCTGCCCCTGTCAGATCTATGACAGGTTCTCTGGCAGGACTTAATCTCAAGGGGTCTTTCATGATACACGGCATCAAGGTTCTTTCCTACATACTGCAGTTCTGGAAGGAGAGTCTGTACAATCTCCTCGACCATCTTGCCGTTGTGGTTTGCGAGAGCGGCAGACTCAGAGGTCACTTCTAAGCACCTCTTTCTCGCCTCTTGAACTCTCCACAGTAGTCATGCGTCTCGAGTCCTTTGCAGGTTGCAGCTGATGGGTCATAGAGCAGGCACTTCTTATGGTAAGGACACTTCATACAGATCTCTCCTTATGCTCACTGATTACGACTCTACACGCCGCGATACTGCACTCAGGACAGATGTACTTGGCAACACCGATATGGACACCGAAGAGACCGTGAGCGAACCCAAAAACTTCTTTGGAGAGGTTGAAGATCCGCTTCACTCATATCCCTCCGGCAAATCAAAAGTAGACCAGATCACGGCGCCCTTCGGAGGGGTATACCGTATAGGCTTCTCAAACTTTATAGGATCCGCAAGTTTCCAATAATAATGATTTAATCCTACATCGTAAGCAAAATGTTCATGTCTACGGACTTCAATTTCATCTGGGTTTACAGGTTCACACCCTCTAATTTCAACAGTTCCGACTATCCAACCTCGTGTATATGTTCTCCATAAACAGAGTTCAGCAATTCTTTTTTGCTCAGTTGTTAGCCTGCTATAATCTTCCATCCTCTGAACTGTACACATAAACCAGTTCTGTTCAGCTATAGTTGGATTATGAGAACTTCCGTAAATTGCAACTCTCCCTCGAATATTAGTTGGTCTGCTTCTCACTTCGAGAGTTTTCAATCCTTCTACAATAAGAGAAGCCCAAGGCTGTCTAACTGCTAAAACTTTCATCAGACCGCCTCCACCATCTTCAAAGACTTTGAAGGCTTCAACTTCTCCAGGTCTGACAGATCAATCCTGAGCTTCCAGATCGACAGCTGATGCTTGCACTTTGAGCACTGGTGGTAGACCCACTGAGGCTGACCAAACCCTTTCAGATCCAGCCCGCCGTCATGATCATAGCTCTGGATCTCCCCTGTTTCCAGGGGTTCTCCGCAGGCCCTGCACTCGGTGCGATCTCCCTGCAGTACTCTCTTCCGGATCTCCCTCATGGTATGATTTGCGAGACCTGCATAGGCAATCGTGCAGGGTTCGTAGATCTTCCTTTGTTCTTCATCTTCCAGCTGCACTTTCTTCCAGCATTTCGGACCATATCCTCGTTTCACGGATGCAGAGTCTTTTAAAGGTCTGTTGCAGCGGTTGCACGTGTTCACATAAGTCCCCCCGTACAAATTGCACTTTCTCCTCCAAGGTACAGCCCAAGACAGCCACACCACATTGAACGCTGGTCTTGATACAGAATTCCTTGAGAAACGTGAGTCAAGAAGAAGGCCATCTGGTCTTCAGAAATCATGCACTCACCCCTGTATCGTCTTCTTCAGCCTGGAACTTCGAAATTGTGACTTTGGAAACCTCTCCCTTCTCAACAAGCTTGAGGAACAGGTTAACAGCTGCCTTCCGGTTTGATGCCTGTCTGTTTCCAAGGATCTTAGCGATCTCTTGATTCCAGTATTTCTGGTCAAGCCTTGCGGTGTTCTCTACTTGCTGCCAGGTGGTTTCCACAATCGAGCCTGCGTAGTTCAGGATGAGTTTCCCGTCTTCTTCCCTGTAGCGAAGATGAGGATGATTAGGGATGTCGATCCAGTAGACCTTTGTGCTTTTCTTTTTTACAGGTTCCTTCGTTTTCGCTTCTTCAGACAAAGGCTCGATCTCATCTGGTTTCGGGCCTACAAAAGGCCTGCAACGTTCTTCAGCAGGCCCCTTCTTCAACCCGCGAAACACTACCTCAGATCTGGAAAGGGGTTCAGGCTCTTTCTGCACTGGTTTCAGAGCCTCAGCAATCCTCTCTAGAGCTGCCTGCAGGGCGGAGTCAGCTGTCAAGGTAACATGAAGGTGGATAGAAAAATTCAAATCAGGAAGGGTGATACCTTCTTGGTGAGTGGAGTTCTGCCCCGGGGTGGAAGCTGAGGACGGAATTTCACTCATCCTTAACACCTCTCAGGATTTCATCGAAGTGTTTCCTGCATTCTTCAAGTGTCTGGCCCTTGACATCTATGTTAATATATTCGTGTTTGTCAAGCGTAGTAATAGTGCGCTGATAGTCTATTCTCGGGAGTTCGGTGGCATTTTCAGTCACTGTATCACCTTCACGCCGCCATCTGTTATTTCGACAGTAAACAACTTCGTACCCTGTCCGTAATCTCTTGACCTGTAAGTTTTGACAACTACAACGGTCTTACCAGGGGATTTGCTAACAAAACAGGTTTTAAGCAACTCCTTATAAAAAAATTCAACTTTGTCTCCAAAACTACGCCTTTCAGTATTTGGGTCCTTATTCATATCACTCTCTGGCTGATTGATAACAATGACAAGAGAATTGTTTCGGTTGGCGTAACTTTTCAAAGTGTTAGAAATGAGCATCATTTTTTGAAGTGTCAGTCCCTGCTCTCTTTGATTTCCAGCACAATAAACAGACAGACACGGGAGTCCAAGGGAATCGATTATCAAAAGGTCGACTTTAGGTATTTTTTTTATGAACTCGTGAAATGCTTCGAGGTCCTTAACACTTTCAAAATTTTTGTTATTGTTTGATGGAGTATACGGGTAGTACGTGACTCCAGCGTGCAACATTTCAGCTTTTTTCTTCTTAGAAATGTTTTTTTCAGGGTCTAGGTAGTATACTGACTTCCCGGCTTTCCTTGCTTCGAGTGCGGCCTGGATAGCTATACTTGTTTTACAGGTCCCTGTTTTTCCGAATATCTGTATAAGGTCGTCGTCTACGAGATCACATAGTATATCGAGCAGCCCGACCTCTCCTTTCTTTGGATCCGGTGCAGTTTCCAGCTTGTCCTCTGGCTGACTGTACAGCTCCTGACTTTTTGAATTCGCCTTCTGAAAATCAGATTTTTGTTTTTCTCGCGATTCTCTTTCTTGGCGTTCCAGCTCGTACTGCTCAGCCATCGCAAGTTTTTTTTCGTTCTCTTCCCTGGCAAGTCTGGATTTCTCTTCCTGCTCTTTTTTCTTCTGCTCGATAACCAAAGCTTCCATGCGTTTTTCTTCGTCTGTGAGCTCTCTTTTTTTTGGGGTTTCTTTTGGGGTTGAATCCACAACTGGGGGTACGTGTTCAGGAGCTTTAAGGGCATCAGCCTCCTGGGTGAACTCAAATCCTCCTGCTTTCAGGTTATCAATGGGGTCTTTTGCAGGTTCTTCTTTTTTCCCTTCACTCGCGGAATAGTCAGCTTGTTCATCAAGCAGTGCTAGAAGCGCTGGTTTATATTTTTCATCCAGAGCGTCAATAATGCTTATGACATCTGCCGGGACGCCAATGTCTTTTTTCGGGTTGTATGATTTCCCCTTGCTCCGGGCTTCGTAGATGATACTCTTCTCAAGAATTATGACTTTGACATCCCATTCGGAGTTGATCCTCATTACTGCGGTTTGCTCATCTATTTTGATCAAGGAAGGAATATTGAGGTCAAGAAGGGCTTTCATTCGGAGTTGGATAGTGTTCATGCTTGTGCCTCCGCCGCTCTCTTTTTCCTTTCAGCTCGGAACTTTGCCTCCTCTTGAACACGCTTGGTGTTTGCAGATATCTCCTCGACAAGCTCTTCCCCCATAGAAAATGCATCGAGAGTTGCCTGTGGGTCTCTGATCTCCAGCTCAAGGTTCCTTCCAGGAATCAAAGGAACGATGTACGAAAGATCTCTCTCGGTCTCAGCCTCAAAGGAAAGGACACATTGAACTCCGCGGTAATACCCTCTGAATGTCGCTTTGAACTTGGGAGGCTTTCCGACGGTATCATTCAGGCTTTTCTTTTCCAGCTCAATTGACATTGCCCAGCCTCCTCTTCTCCATCTTCTCTATCCTTACACAGTCCACACAAAGAGGTCTGATCTCATCCTCCAGAGCAACTACTCCGCACCCACACCTGGCACAGGTAGCTTTTTTGTAGGTCATTTCTTACCACCAACCTTGATCTGCACCGAAGCCTCAACCACTGAGACCTTCCTGCATTCCAGGATTTCAGGATGCAAGATAGCAAAGCCCTGAAGTTTCTTATCATCCCATGAAGCTCTCTCGTATGCTTTCCGGAAGGCAGCACTGCCATAAGAACACTTGAAAGATTCTCCATGCTTCAGGATTTCAGCCATAATCTTCTTCTCAACCTCTTCGATCTCGGGAGCATACTCTGCTTCCTTCTCAGCCCTTTCCTTCTGAAGAACGGTTATGAGGTGGTCAATTTCCTTGCACTCGACAATCAGAGCATACTTCAGGACGTCGAGCTTGTAGAACAGGCTTTCAAGGTTAGCAGGGTCTTCAATGTCAACGAAGATCGGGTCAGCAGGTGCTTTGACTGCTGGGTATTCTCCTATCTCGGCAGCTGCGAGAGCGTCTACCCTTCTTGTGTCAAACTCGCTCATGCTTTCACCCTCTCATCATAGACACATTCAACAAGTCCACCAGGGCGACATATTGAAAAAGAAGTAATACCTGCTTTGATACAGTGATATGTCAGCCTGCTTGGCAGCAGCAATGGCATGTAGCCTACGACCAACAGGTCCACATCCTTCTTTCCCTTGACTTTTTCCTGGATGCAGGACCATACCTTTTCTATCTCAATGTCGTTGTAGAACCTGTGCGGCTGCTTGTCCATCTTGTCGGCATAGACGTGGCCTACGTCTGCCGGAAGCTCCTTCAGATCTATTCTGATGTCTGTCACAATATTCACCTTTGAAAGTTTTAGATGTCGGGGGGTGACATCCGATGCTTCAGCCCGGAATCATTTCAATCCACACACCCGCGAAGGGTGCGACGCGAGTTGACCCCGGCAGGAACCGGGGCACGACTTCTACGAGTTTTTTGACTTTTGTAGGTTGGCTTAATTTATTTGGTCTGTTCGAGTTTTTTTTCTCATCCAGATTTTTTGATTTGTGTTAGTTCGTCCGGGTTGTCCCGGAAGCCGTCAGCAGGAATCGAACCTACTCTCCAGCCGTGAGAAGACCTTATGATGGCAAGGAGGAGAGCTCCGAAGAGCTCAATTCGAAAATGCTTCAGAAATCGCTTTACCAAGCTTTTCCATAACGGTTTTGTGTATATGGTTTCCAACTTCGTTTTTGGCTCCAACGCCCAGAGCATACCCTAAAACAACAGAATCAGAAGAATTCCGGAGATGTTTGTTATCCTCTTTAATCACAGGAATGGTCTTTTGGACTGCATCGAAAGCTGCTTTCGGTATCTTGAAAGTGCCTTCTATCATGTTTTCCTCATCACGCCATGCTTTGCATACTTCACAGTTACATAGTCCATCTGTAGATTCTTCAGAATCCACTTTTTTTCCAACTGGAATTTCCAGTACTATAGTTCCATGCTCTTCATTTTCTGACATTTCTTACACCTTCTTATTGAGAGCCGTCGCCAAGGTTTGAACTTGGAGTGGGGGTTATTTTTGGGGAGATCTGACACAGGAAAAAAAGAGTTCAAGCCCAATCGACGGCATTCAGCTTCAATAGTAATCTTTGTTTAGTAACTCTCTTTCCTGATCATTTATTAGGATAAAAAACAATTATGAAGTAACACCTTTGGGAGCATTTGCCGGGAGTTCACAACTTCGGGGGGAGTACTTTTCTACTAGCTTCCGGCAATCTCTAACTATCTGAGCCCTCAATGGATCGGTTTTTTCAAGCATCTGAAAAATTTCTTCAGGCATGGCTGCCAGACGTTCGATTGACGGATCAAGCATTCTGAGCAACCCCCTTCAACGTTGCAATGTAGTCTCTGTAGTCCTGTTCCTGCATCTCTGGAGTCTTCTTCATCCAGCCTCTGCCTGGCAGGTTTGCGACTATCGAGCCGTCGGCTTCTTCGCGGTAGTCTATTCCTTCCTCAAGGAGTTCTGCCAGGATTCCGAGCTTGTATTGCCAGAAATCAGGGAGAAGACCTGAGCGGTAAGTTCTGCGCTTTCCGTAGCTGGTGTTTCCGGAGGTTGATGATTCAAAGCCGGCACGCTTGGGAGACCAGGTCATGCAGCTACCTCCTGCCTGACAGGTTTCTCGATTGTATAAGTTTCATCACATCTTGGGCAGTATCGGTAGAAACCTGTAGCATCTGCCATGATACGAAGTTCCTTTCCGCACGTTTGACAGTTCACTGCGCTTCCTCCTTCGGGCATTCTGACAGGTTCCCAGGAATCCTGCCGTTGAACTGACAGACTCTTCTATCTCTTCCTTCGAATCGCGTGCTAACCAGGGATGGACAGGCTTTTTGAGTGCAGGCTTGAACTGAGGGTTTGAAGGTCATGCTTCGACCCCACACGTTTCCATTTTCATCACCCTAATCCCACGAGAGATTGCAGCTCGGTATACTTCGCTCATTTTTACATAAGGGCCGGTTCTGAGAATTTCTAGAATTTCATTGTCATCTGATTGAGGGACTTCTATAGTTCTCCTCACTGTTTCCTTGGGTATAATTAGTCACCTCTCTATCTAATAATTATATGCTAATATCTAATTTGTATGGGCAATATATAAACTTTCCTGCGAATTGCGTATAATTATATGAAAAACGATGAAAAAACGAGTATAATTATTTCCATCGTTTATATGAAACAAAACAGCATACCAATAATTATTGGTGCATGCATGGCGGAAATAAAGTATAAAAAAGAGAAAGTCACTGCAACGGTCAGTCCTCACGTTCGCAAACGGATTGATGAGTATGTGGCATCAGAAGAATTCAGCAGTGTTTCTGATTTCGTGAATACTGCATTAGCTTATTTTTTAGGAAAACTCGATTACCAGAAGGAGCTTGAAGCTGCGGCAAAAGAGCCTACACAAGTGACCGATGAACGAGATCAGCTACTCATAGATGTCATAAAAAAACTAGTGGAGAACCCTGAGCTATTGAGTAGTATAAAAGAGCAGACAAAATCTGGGGCAAGTAAAAAACATGAATCTCTCCCCTATCCTGCTAAAAGAGAATCGTTCAGCCAACAAGACTATCAAAAAGAAAGAGAAGAATGCCGCCGAAACTTCTGCCCAAACCCCAGAGAACTTACTCCAGAAGAGGCCAGAAAAGCAGCAGAAGCCAAAGCATATTATAGAGCTCTCCGTGGGGAGAAAGAAGAACCTGAAGAGGTAGGGTCAGATCAAAAAACAGAACCGGACGGTAAAAAACCCAGAGTACTTTTTGAAGGGGAACCGAAAGATTATCCACAAGAGTGGATTTTGGAATGATCTGAAGGGGGTGAAAAAAAACGTCCAAAGAAAAAACCGATAATAAAAAAGAAACTCCTTCTAAATCCCCGTCTAACTGGGATGGTGTACCAAGGGGAGAACGTGTAACTAGCGGCGATAAAAAAGGAAAGAAAAATTAAATTCCGAGGAATGCCGCAATTGCATAGAAACCCATCAATAGGATACTCACCTGAAGAGCTCTGACTGCATTCCATAGCTGTGTGGCTTTCTTGTCACAAATATCAAGACGCTCTTTTTCATCGTCCGCCATTGTGCCTATAGTTCCCTGGATCTGACGTTCTGGATTTTCATTTGATAAATGTTTAATTAAGTCATGGATTGACATCTCGTGGTTTTTTCTAGGTTTGATAGCCTTCGTGCAGATCCAGACAGTAATGAAAAAAGCTAATATGCAGCACAGGAAAAGAACTTTTGCCATTATATACGAAGAGTCAAACACTCCACAGGAATTTGAGATTGAACCCCCTGCAAGCAGACTTATCAAAAACCCTGAAATCGTGATTATAGCAATTGCTTTGTTGTCAATGTTTGAATGTTTGTTTGAAGCAATAGTAAGATTATTTATAGAGACATCGAGCAACGCATCTTCAAAATCTTTCATGGGGTATTATTTAATGCTCTTATATATAAAGAAATTACTGATCTATTCAATACGAACGTTTCGTTTACAATAAAACAACTTTTACTTATTCTTTATATATAATAAAATTAAATTTTAACTTTAGTCACACCCTTCGCGGGTATGTGGATTGAAATATATATTATAAAATTAGATTTTTACATGGCGTATTTTTCGCCATCTCTCCCCATAAAAGCAAAGAGGTGAAGCCCTCTGAGGTTGTGAAATTATGTATATAAAAACGAAATGCCCTTATTGTGAGAATGCAGTTTACCACAATGTCCATATCCGGAACGTCGAGACTCAAGATCTAACCATTAAAACCATTGAAGTTACAGACTCTATTACCGAGGAGGGCATGGTACGACATGTACTGCATACTATTCAGAAATATCTCAGTGACGGGATGGAAGTCCGGGAACTGTGCAAAATACTGACAAAGTGTTATGGGATCGCGTCAGATTACTGTTGTGATCTCGTACAGAGAATAAAAATAGAACTGGACATGTATAGTCCAGACAAGAGACATCTGTATTTTGTCCAACCATAATCAAAGCGGACCGAGAAATATATATTTTGTAAACCTATTTTAATTGTTGTATAATTAATCCTGCCTTAGTTTTTGAATTTAGATTACGAATCCTGAAGTATCTTCCACCATGCCCAGTCCACTTCCGGTCTTCTGTAACGTTACTACACTATCTCCGGTATCGACCTGAAAATCGACGACTTCTACAAGGTTTTCGATATATCTGAAGTTGAAGTTATTTGTAAAACTGAAAGATTCCTTGCAGTAGCTCTTCGTGACCATGAACACTTTACCTTCTTCAGTGGTAACGACCCACCTTTTGTCCCCTTTTTCGGATGGGTACTCATATACTTTTACCTTCTTAAAACGGTGTATCTTCCTGGATTCAGCATCATAGAACTCCATGGAGTTGTATATATTGTATTCTACTCCTCCAATCTCTAAATTCGGTATGTAATAGGTAAGAATTGATCCGTTCCTGAAAACTATTCTCGACCATTTCCAGGGTATGAAAGGTCCTACAACAATTACTTTCTGAGCATAGCATTTTCCTGAGAAATCTTTTTCAAACAATGCACCCCTGAAATCGAAATACAGGTTGGCAAGCCTGTACCCGAATAAGCCCCTGAACTGCTCGGATATCTCTGAGTTATAATTGCTATCTGAGGGCTCTTTTATATCCAGACAGCAGATTTTTTCGCCGCTGTTTGAAACATCAAGTACATACTTAGGGAAGGAACCATGGAACTCTGCCTTCATGTCTTTACTTGAGCAGGTAACCCTTTCATTTTTCACTTCAATAACTCCTAGATCATCAGTGATACCCCTCCGTATCTCATCATACGCCCAGGAAACGCAATATCCCTCCGTTTTATCGTCTATTATCCTGCTGTTCTCTACATATTTGCCATTGACTTCTATATCCCCAGCGCTCCTGCCGAATGTAAGAAAAAACTGCCGCCTTGACCCGTCATCGGCTGTAAATTTCATAAACCAGTATTCCTTTCCAAAAATAGGTAGCTCTTCAAAAGAAAACAGCAGGTCGTCAATACTTCTTTTAATTTCTTTTTTTACCAGCAGCCTTTCTATTTTGTCCTTACTTTCCTTTATCTTCTTTATTGACTCGATAAATGCCTTCTTTTCAATTTCAGGCAGGTTTCTGATATAATCATTTCTTTCTTTTATGAAGCGTAAAAGTCTGTCTTTTTCGGTGATAATTATCTCTTCAAGAGTTGTGGATCTAAGCTCTCTGTCACCTGATATGGCAGTCATTTCATTCTCCTTTAATACTCATGCAAAGTTTTTCAAGAATATAACATTCATAAGTTCTAAAAAATATAATCCTATCGTAGAAAATAAAAAATGTAATTCATCCTGGCAAAATAAGATCAAAAAGATGACTGAAAAGAGAAAATAAGGAATAAAAGTAAAAACAAGATGGAAAAATGACAAAAGGAAATTGCAAATAAAAGAAGTAATAACGGCTTTGACGCCGTTTTAATCTGTTTTTATTTTAGTTCTCTCGGCTGCTTGTTCTCAGGAAGCACAGGCAGGGCCATGGTATTAATCAGAATAGGGCTTTTGATGTCTTTTGCCCTTTCGATAACAAGTTCTTTTCCTTTCTGAGTAAGAGCAAAAAGCGGTACAGCAGTCCCTACCTGAGCGAGAGGCTTTACAAGGTCCCTGATGGGCTTTGAAGCGCAGCTGGTTGCTATATCTGAGTTTTCCAGAAGTGCCTGGGCTTCTTCCCTGTCTAAACCTGTAACATGGACTCCAATTACTATTAAATCGAGTCCGAGTTCGGTTTCAAGCTTCCTTAACTCCTTTGCTGTCTCGGAGAATGCTGCAGTTACTGCAATCTTTTTGTAACCAAGTTCTGCTGCCTTTTTTACTCCGGCAACAGGGTCCATTTTTGCAGTTGAAGGATCAAGCACGATTCCGCCGCGTTCTGTGATCCCATTGATAATGCCTTCGATTGGCTCAGTTTCAACCAGGCCGGACATCCTGCCGCCCATGCCCTGAACAAGGGTGGGGTTATTGGAAATTACAGTTCCTGCGCCTTCACAGGCGGTTACGGTCGTGTCAAGCAAGCCTCTGCTCAGGCCTGTCATCATAACTTCGGATGCTCCGAACCCTACAAAGTCATCGAGTTCAAGTCTGCGTTTGTCAGTAAACATCCCGAAATCGCTTATCCTGAACTCCATATTCTTTTTGACTTCTTCCGGGGTGATTTTCTGGATTCCGCGGATTTTGGCAAAAAGGGGGCACCATTCAACTTCAGGCTCTCCGACTTCGATAACCTTTCCATCTTTTATGACTACTCTTGTTTTTCCAAGTAATTCCATTATATGAGGCATAGTTTCACCTTTACAAGCTGAGCAAAAATGCAATAGTTAAGAAATTCAAGTTAGGAAAAAATTGCAGGTAAGATTTAGGGGTGATTACTTAATAGGTTATTGGTTTTTGCTGCTCTAACCACTTGTTAGAGAATAGTGCCAGTAATGAGCCTATTCTTTAAGATCCGTTTTTAAGGTTTAATATAATCAAAATGGACTCTATGTTTTTTATAAAACTCCGGTAATCTGCAGGTCAGCAAAATATGCCGTATTAATTTGTTTTTTGCCATATTCTTATCAATTTCTGTTATGTTTAAGAATCGATTTAATACTCCTGTTAAACTTATGAAAGTGACCCTTACTTTTTTCGTCCTGCTCTTTTGAAACTTCGGCTTTATGTTTTTAATAGCCATCCGTTTTCTTTGTTTCTTGCAGATCCCTTAATCTTTCTATTATAATTTCCTCTTGCCTTCTGTCACCAAATTCTCTGGAAATCACGAGTACTTGCTCAAAATACCTGCCTGCTGTTTCAGGCTTATTTAGATTAATATAAGAGCGACCTAACTCTTCCAGAATATTTCTCTCTTCTTCTCTGTCAGCCGTCTTTCTTGAGATCTCAAGTGCCTGCTCATAGGACTCAATCCCTTCTTTTATCTGTCCTAGAGCATTATATGTCCATCCCAGTTTTTTGAAAGCAATTATTTCTCCCCCAGTGTTTCCAGTTTCCTGGAACGCTGTCAGAGCATACTTATAATGCTCAACGGCTTTCTCCATTTTCCCCAGGCTGCTGTATCTTGTTCCTAAACTTACAGAAACCGATCCTGCTGCATTTCTATCTCCTTCATCTTCGAATATATAAAGTGCCTCTATATAACATTCAATTGATTCGCTTACTTTTCCCTGATAAAAGTACATGTTTCCTAAATTTCCGCAGGTGGCTGCTTCTCTTTTTTTCTCACCGATCTCTCTGAAGATTTCAAGTGCCTGCTCGTGGTATGTAATTGCTTTTCTTACTTCTTCCAAAAAGCCGTATATCAAACCCAATCTTTCAAGAGTTTGTCCTTCTTTGCTCTTTTCACCTGTCTCTCTCAAGACTTCAAGTTCCTGTTCGCTATATTCTGCTACTTTTTTTATTTCTCCCAGGCGGTTATGTGCCATAACCAGATTCCCGAGAGTATCTTCTTCCCCGCGCTTATCATCGATTTCTCTGGAAATTTTAAGGGCCTGCTCATAGTATCCGGTTGCTTTTCTTACTTCTCCCGACTGATAACATAAATTCCCCAGATTTCCAAGGTGATTTCTCTCTCCCTTCAAATTACCGATTTCTCTGGCAATTTTAAGTGCATATTCATGGAACTCAAGTGCTCTTTCTGTTTCTCCCAATAAACCGTATGCTAATCCTAAGTTCCCTGTAATGGTTCCTTCACTTTCTCTATTCCCTGTTTTGCGGGAGAATTCCAGTGCCTGCTCATAGTATTCAATCGCTTTTCCTGTTTCTCCTAGATGGCTATAAGCCAGACCCAATTTTCCGAGATTATTTCCTTCTTCCTTTCTATTTCCACTTACCCTGGAATTTTTTAGATCCCACTCACAAATCTTAATTGTTTTTTTGCTTTCTTCTATGTCGTTATCTGTTAACTCGAAGTTTATGGACTTACTTTTTTCTTCTCTCATACTTGCCCCCTTCTGTAGAAATTATAATTTCTATTCGTGACGTTCACGCGTCGTTCTATCTTCCCTTTTTCCCTGTGGTTCCCCTGACCACAGTTTTTAAAATCGTCTAAAATACACTGTCTTTTTTCAATAATGTTTTAAGACAAGATAATTTTTTCTTTTCAAGGATATAGACTAGAAATCGGAAATTTCAATATAGACTCTTGATTTTCCATTTCTTTTCAGAGTCTAAGGAAATTTATACAAAAATCGCTCATAAAGCTGTTATAAGGATCCTTTATGCTCTAAAAATTTATATTTCCGGTTCTGATACTGTGACGAAAGAATTTGAGTTTAGTTTAACTACAAAAAAAGAGATAAAGAAATGTCAGGGAATATATTTTCCCTGGTATCCACCTGTGATTTATTAAGGCAATGGTCTTCTGGTTTTGGTGCAGGAAACAGTTTAAGGTCTGATTTTTTTAGAAATAATGTTGCTATTTTCACAGATTCTGTTTTTGATATTGAAGCTGTTAAAAAATGAATTTTATTATTTAGAACTCTACTAACCGGTTATTTTCGACCCACACAAAACAGCGAGAAACCATTTTTTTTCTTCCGGCTTTTTGAAACTTCGGTTTTCTGTTTGTAATAGCCATCCGTTTTCTTTGTTTCTTGCAGATTCCTTAATTTCTCTATTATAATTTCCTCTTGCCTTTTGTTACCTAATTCTCTGGAAATCGTGAGTGCCTGCTCATAATTTTCAATTGCTTTTTCTTTCTCTCCAAAAAAGCTATATGTCAAACCTAATCTTTCAAGAGTTTGTCCTTCTTTGCTCTTTTCACCTATCTCTCTCAAAATTTCAAGTTCCTGCTCACTATATTCTGCTACTTTTTTTATTTCTCCCAGGCGATTATGTGCTATAACCAGGTTTTTAAGAACATCCCCTTCTCCTCGCTTATCACCTATTTCTCTGGAAATTTTGAGGCTTCGTTCATAATATTCAATCGCTTTCCCTACTTCTCCCATCTGATAGTATAAGTTACCCAAATTTCCAAAACTATTTCTTTCTCCCCCCATGTTACCTGTTTCTCTGGCAACTTTAAGTGCATATTCATAAAATTCGATTGCTTTTCCTGTTTCTCCCAAAGAACTGTATATCATTCCTAAATTCCCTATAACCGTTCCTTCACTTTCTCTATTTTCTGTTTCACGGGAGAGTTCCAGTGCCTGCTCATAGTACTCAATCGCTTTTCCTATCTCTCCAAGGCGGGTATAGGCTAATCCCATGTTTTCTAAAGCTATTTCTTCCCCTTGCTTATCGCCTATTTCTTTAAAAATCTCTACCGTCTGTTGATAATACTCAATACCTTTTCTTATTTCTCCAAGATGGCTATAAGCCAAACCCAATTTTCCGAGATTATTTCCCTCTTCTTTCCTGTTTCCACTTATCCTGGAATTTTTAAGGTCCAGTTCACAAATTTCAATTACTTTTTTATTTTCTTTTACATCATTGTGTGTTAACCCAAAATTTATTGATCTGTTTTTTTCTTCTGGCATACTTGCTCCCCCCTACAGGAATTATGTTTTTCTATGCGTGTCGTCCACGCGTGGTTCAATTATCTCTCCTTTTTTCCTGTAGTCTCCCTGATTGTTATTTTTAAGAATTATTTAAAAACATTAATTATTTTTTATAATTGTTTTTAAACAAGATAAGTTTTTTCGTTTCAAAGATAAAGACCATATAGCCTGAAATATCGATATGAACTTTTAATTCTCATCTCTTTTCAGAATCTAAAGTAATTTAGACAAAAACCGCTCTCTGAGCATTAAATGACTTCCGATGTTCTTAGAATCAATACTTTCAGTCTTGCTACTGTGCTAAAATAAGCCCGAGTTAGTCAAACTGTATGTAAATAGAGTTAAAGAAAAGTAAGGGAATAAATTACATAAAAAGTCAGGGCATAAATTCCTTGGTTATTAGCTTGTAGTTTTGTAAATCACTTTCTCTGTTGTTAGGTTTGAGGTACAAAATTCGTTGACTACTGCAGTCAGAGTTGAAAATTCACTGTTTTTTTTGCTTTTCATTTATGACCGTTTTCTCAAACTTCATTTTACTCCGTCAGAGTATCCCTTTTTTCTTTACAAACAATTTTTCCCCATAAAATTGAAAAAAAGAAGATATTAATCACCAGATCCTTTAAATTCATTCAATTCCTGCTCTAAAAGCTAATTATTCTATGATTTTCAACCGCTTTTCTTTTAACAGGGTATATTTCTTCATAAGTCAATTACTTTTTTGGTTTATCAGGATTATAGCGTATTAATCAGCAAGTTTCTCGAATCCTTTTTCTATTTGCTCATCAGTTAAGACATCTGGGATAGACTTAACAGCTGGATGCTGTACAAATCTCCATTATTGAAATATTATTAACATTTTATAAAACAGATAGTATTTTATAATAGGACTGTGTAGACTAGAGTGCCAAATCAGAAATCCAATAGCAGGTAAATTACTTCTTTTGAAAAAACCCATTTTAGAAGAAGAATTGTCCTGGTTAAGGACCGTGATCAATTAAAACAAGGAGGTATTGACCAGAGGAGTAATGTCTCATGGTCAGTAGCAGATTTTGATTGTAGAAGCCAAAACTTCTAATGTCCGGCCACTTCCAATGCCTGATCCCTATAAGGTGATTGGAGAGTGGAGGCTCTGTGTGTAACGTGTTCGCCTCACATAAATCGCAGAGAACCATATTGGATAGGTTCAAAAATATTACCAAGACGTAATATAGATTTCTGAATAACCGTATAGAGCCGACCAGATTAGGTCATCTGATCTTATCTAATTAGATACGTCGGAAAAAAGGTATTACGAGTAAGTAATATAGAATTTCAAGAAAAAAACAGGGAAAAGTATAGAATCACCCTCTAAATCTTGATTCTACTTAGATCCCTATAAAAGATCCAACCCAAGGTGATACATGATGCTAAAGAGACATCCGGGAACCCTATTCCTGATAATATACCTTCTCTTAACAGTCGTATCTACTTTGGGAAAAAATACACAACTACTCTGAAGATTTTGAGTTTACTCAAAATCTGAAAAAACCCAACCCAAAGGTGATACGATGCTAAAAAGACAGCTAGGAACCCTATTCCTTGCAATATGCCTTATTTTAACAACCGTACCTACTGTATTAGGCGATGAGAACACACAGGTAGAGAACACACAGGTAGAGAACACACAGGTAGAGAACACACAGATCATAACTGTTGCCGGAGACGGAAGCGGAGACTACAACTCTGATGGAATAGACGACCACGTCCAGATTAACCAGGCACTTGAAGAAGCAGCAAAGAACCCTGGAACAACTGTCCAGCTCAAAGGCCCGTTCACATATGATATAGGCGACTCTCTTCTGATCGGAAGTGACACAACTCTCGCCGGAGACTCAGATGTAACAATTAAGCTTGCCAAAGGACTACCTCTCTGGGGCAGCCGTGAGAGCAGTATTGCAGAAAAGAAAGCTATGCTTATGATCAGAGGCAGTTCTGCAAGCAATGTTAAAATAGAAAACTTAACTGTTGATGGTAGTCAGAGCGACTATTATCCGAATATCAGGCTCGGAACTTCAAGTTATAACATGGCAACTTTAATAAATGTTGATGGATTAACGATCCAGAACGTTACATTCCAGAACGGATGTAATGATGCCATGCTTATTTCAAAATCCAGCAACGTAATGATAGACACTGTAACTGTAAACAAACCTGGTCATGACGGTGTATATGCCTATCATGTAAACGGCATTACAGTTAAGAATTCTACATTTATTAACAGAACCAATTCATCCGTCAGGTTCGATTCCGTTACAGATGGAGTGGTTATAGACAATGAAGCTACCACATCCGGCGGCGGGTATGCAGCTCTGGAATTACAGGGAACTCTTAAAAACATAGAGGCTTCTGGAAACTACTTCCATGACCTTCCTGTTCCTGCAGTAATACGCTTAAACACACAAGAAACCAATGTAAACGTCAACGATAACAGAATTGAAAACTGCGGATAAAGAACTTTATTAACAGGAAAAGCTCTCAGTTAATTGACTGAGAGCCAATCCAATTTATTTTCTGCGTATATATTAAGATTAGAACTTATTAGATTAGAACCAAAAGTCGCCTTCTTGCCAGTCAACTTTTGAGTTTCTACTATTTTTATACTAAGGAATGATCTTTCGTCCTTAAAAATTGATCAATAGCAGTTCCTTCCATACTCCTGTTTTGTTCCAAACTTACTACATAGTCTCCTTGCTTTTATCACTGTACTTTAAACCACGGAAGTGCTCTTAGTTTCTTTAGTTTCTTTAGGATCTCTTATTTTCAGACCTTCAGGAAAAGCCGCTCTCCTGCATCGAGCATAGAGTTACTCGGGGCCTTAAAAAGCAGTATTTATAACTGGCTTGTTGGGCTTATGAGAAAAATGAGCTTTAAAGTTTTGTTAGATATTTTTGGGTATTTCTATGGCATTATTTTAACGAAATAAAAACAGGTCAAAACAGGATGGAAGCAAAGAATCATGCGGACTATTTACTGATCAACTATCTAAGTTTAGTTAACGTTCTACCGAGGTTTCTAATATATTTAATAATAATTATAGAATTGGTTGCAAAGATTTACGCTTAATTTTTTGGAAGAATCAAAAATTTACTGTCTTAGAAGATATTGAAGGGATTCTCTCTTTTTCAGGTATGATTCTTCTTTTTTAAACGTAATTCTTTGCGAGAATAAGTATAGATGACAGGGGGACATGGTATATGAAAAATTATATGCTGGCTATGCTACTTGGCGTCTTGTTCACAATGCTAATAGGAACTGGCCTTGCACAGAATGTGGAAACAGATGACGCGGAGGCTTTTCGACAGGCTTTAGAACAGGACGGGTTTATCGTACAGGAAGGTGAATTGGGTTACTTTGATTTAATCAGGTTATTAGAGGAAGGAGTATTGCCTTCTGCATATGGAAACAATCCAACCACAAAATATGTGGCATATTTTGTTCCAGCGGCATCTGGCCATGAAATAGATGAACGGATTTCTAGATTAACAAGTACGCTCGGGATGAGCGGGAATACAACTCCGTTCTGGAACCTTGGTCCTGATGAAGCTGTTGTTTTCGTGGGAAGAACACCACCGGAATGCAGATATTTCAGCTACGATAATTTCATAATGCACAGGACAATTGGGAACGAGAGGAGATGGATCTTTGCTAACATAGCAGATACAGTGAACAACATGGTTATCAAAACCGAAGGTACTCCAGATGGGTCGTCCGGGGATCCTTTCAATCAAACCACGGTGATAATCATTACTGCTGACAGAGGCATTGATCAACGCATCAGGGATGCTGCTCAATCTGCAGGGTATTCGGACGATATAATTAATACCCAGGTGCTTCCCTCAGTCATGCTGAACATGGGCCTGGATAATGATTCCGATACATTTGCCTCATTTGTCCGTCCGGCCTTATTCAATGACACGCAGGCTGGCGACGATTACATCAATAATACACCTGCAACTGTTTTCCGGATTACTCCAAACAACACTACTGAGCTTGACCCGTATGATTACCCGGAATTGAGGGTCCGCGGAACCGGGCAAACAGAGTTTGATCTTACGGATGATCTCGAAGAGCTAAGGACTGCGATTCTCAACAAATATAATGAGTCGAATGCCACAGAGCTTCCGACCAGTCAGGCAGTTCCGATAGGGAGTGATGCTATTCAGAGAGGAATCAACGGCGTAGGTCCTACCAACGATGCAGCCTATCTATGGACAGCAAACCAGACTATTTCTTCGCCAACACCTCCTTTCTATAACACTTCGGAGTACTATCCTTTCCTGCAAGACTCGGCAATTACTCTGGGCAACGATACTGATGAATTCATAATTGTCTATGGGGTTAACCATGTAGCTACAGGAAAGGCTACGTACTCGAACTTCGCAATATACGGAGCGGATGTATGGAATGGTGTTAGAGCAATCACAGACGCAGATTTCAACGGATCTGCTGAGGAATACCTACCTGACAATCCCAATGCGAAATATCTGTATGTTTATAAGCTCGCCAGGAACTGCAGTGAGGATGATCAATACTGCTACGAAGTTCCTTATGGTCAGGGAGTTCATGGTATAGAACTGGATCAACCGCTTTTCATTGGCTGGAGAGCCTACCTGGAAAATACTACAAAAACCGGGCCATCTTACTCAGAGATCCTGTACGACCGGGCTATAAAGTTTGATCCAATGAATTCTGGTAACATGAGCTCCTAATTTTAAGCAAGTTCAAGCTCTGGTTGAGTGTGTTACTCCAACACATTCCTTATTTTTTGGCTATACACCAGATCGTGTTTTATTATACTTTCCTGCTATTTAGAAAGGTTAAATTGAGTAATTTTCAGGTTTAACTGGTTTTTAGTGCTCTTCTAACAAAATCAGGAAATCAATCTTTTTTGCAGCTTTTACGGAAAGACCGCTCTCCTTCGTCGAGCGTTGAGTTTCCCTGGTTCTTAGAAATCAATATTTACAACTGGCTATGAAATATAATACAGAAAACGGGACTTTAAATTTTTGTTAAATTTTTTATGCACTTCTGTGGCATTATTTTAAAGAATTAGGAATAGGTCAAAACAGGACAGGAGTAAGGAATCGTTTGCACAATCAACAGATCAACTATCCAAATTTAGTTAACGTTCCACCAAGGTTTCTAATACATTTAATTATAATTATAGTATTAATTGCAAAGAATTGCATTTTATTTTTATGAAGTATCAAAAGTATATAATCTTAGAAAGAATTAAAGAGATACTCTTTTTAAGTTCAACCTTTCTTTTTTAAGTGTAATTTTTTGCGAGAATAACTATAGCTGACAGGGAGACATGGTGCATGAAAAATTATCTAGTAGTTATATTACTTGGCGTTTTGTTCTCGATATTTACAGGAACTGCACTTGCACAGGATATGGAAACAAATGACACAGAGGCAAATATCACAGAGGCGAACGATACAGAAGCTTTTCGACAGGCTTTAGAGCAGGACGGATTCACCGTACAGGAAGGTGACTTGGGATTTTTTGATACAATTAGATTATTAGAGGAAGGAGTATTGCCTTCTGCGTATGGAAACAATCCAACCACTAAATATCTGATATATTTTGTTCCGCCAGCACCTGGCTATGAGGTAGATGAACGGATTTCTGGATTAACGAGTATTCTTGGAATAGGTGGGAACACAACCCCCTTCTGGAACCTTGGTCCTGATGAAGCTGTTGTTTTCGTGGGAAGAACACCTCCGGAATGCAGGTACTTCAGTTACGATAATTACTTAATACACAGGACAGTTGGGAACGAGAGGAGATGGCTCTTTGCTAACTTTGCCGATCCGATTAATAACCTGGTTATTAAAACTGAAGGGACTCCAGATGGTCAGCTTGGAAATCCTTTCGATCAAAGAACGGTAATAATCATTACTGCTGACAGAGGCATTGACCAGCGCATTCGGGATGCTGCTCAGTCTGCAGGATATTCGAACAATACAATTAACACGCAGGTGCTGCCCTCGGTCATACTGAACATGGGCCTGGATAATGATTCCGATACATTTGCCTCATTTATCCGCCCGGCTCTGTTCAATGACGCGCAGGCTGGTGAGAATTACATCAATAATACACCTGCAACTGTTTTCAGGATTACTCCCAACAACACTACTGAGCTTGACCCGTATGATTATCCGGAGTTAAGGGTTCGTGGAACCGGACAAACGGAGTTTGACCTGACGGATGATCTCGAAGAGCTGAGGATTGCCATTATCAACAAATATAATGGGTCAAATGCAACGGAGCTT
Source organism: Methanosarcina horonobensis HB-1 = JCM 15518 (assembly GCF_000970285.1). Taxonomy (NCBI): domain Archaea; kingdom Methanobacteriati; phylum Methanobacteriota; class Methanomicrobia; order Methanosarcinales; family Methanosarcinaceae; genus Methanosarcina; species Methanosarcina horonobensis. The sequence goes on from NZ_CP009516.1 coordinate 1,789,137, forward strand.
CCAATCAGTATGTGGGCTTCGGTAGGGACTGATGCTATCCAGAGAGGTATAAATGTCCTGGGTCCCAATAACGATGCAGCCTATCTCTGGACAGCAAACCAGACTATCTCTTCGCCAACACCTCCTTTCTTTGACACGTCGCAGTACTATCCTTTCCTGCGAGACCCGGCAATTACTCTGGGCAATGATTCCGACGAATTCATAATTGTCTATGGGGTCAATCATGTAGCTACAGGAAAGGCGACGTACTCGAATTTCGCAATATACGGAGCAGATACATGGAATGGAGTTAGAGCGATCTCTGATGCGGATTTCAGTGGGTCTGCTGAGGAATATCTTCCTGATAATCCAAACGCGAAATACCTGTATGTCTATAAGCTAGCCAGGAACTGCACAGAAGATGATCAATATTGCTATGAAGTTCCTTATGGTCAGGGAGCTCGTGGCATAGAGCTGGATCAGCCGCTTTTTATTGGCTTCAGGATTTACCTGGAGAATACAACAAAAACCGGACCAGCCTACTCGGAGATAGTGTACGACCGGGCTATAAAGTTCGACCCTCAGGATTAAGGCAAAAAAAAGAATCAAGGTAAAAGGAACTGAATATTAAAAATTAAAGCTTAAGGCAAATTAAAGCTCTGGCTGAACGTGTTTGCAGATAACACGTTCATTTTTTTAGTATGCAACGTCAGAGCTGTATCTATCTTCTTTTTTGTCTGCAAAGCCGCTCTCCTTCGTCGAGCGTGACGTTGCTTGGGGTTCTAATAAGCAATATGTTCAGCACGGCTGTCGTTTTGAAAATAAGAAATTGGAATTAGTTTAGGACGCAAAAAAGTAAGAGAAATCAGAGAACAAAAATTCCCTGATCACTTCAGTACTAAACAGTAATTTTTCTAAAAGGCTGAGCAAAGCTCAGATCTCCGGCCGCCTGTCGATAACCCTCTTTGCCTTTCCTGCGGTCCTTTCGATGCTGCCTTTCTCCAGCAGTTCTACGTTTGTGCGGATATTGAGGACGGATTTGAGTTCGTGCTGGACGTGGTTTTGGACGGCTTTGAGGTCTTTGAGGTCGCCGGTAAAGGCGTTTTCTTCGAGTTCGACTTCGATTGTGAGTTCGTCAAGCATGTGTTTGTTGCGGTCAAGGATAAGCTGGAAGTGTTCTCCGACCTGCGGGATTCGGGAGATTACGTCCTGGATCTGGGAAGGGAAGACATTGATGCCTCTTACTATGAGCATATCATCGGCTCTGCCGAGGAGGCGTGAAATCCTTGTGGTTGTCCTGCCGCAGTCGCATTCGGACTCAAGGAGTTTTGTCATGTCGCCTGTGCGATATCTTATATTGCAGAAGCCCTCTTTGCTGAGGGAAGTTAAGACGAGTTCTCCCTTTTCGCCTTCCGAGACCTGTTCTCCGTTTTCGTCAAGGACTTCTACAAGGAAGTTATCACTCCAGATATGGAGACCATTCTGTTCCTGACATTCAAAGCCGACTCCTGGCCCGAACATTTCGGATAAGCCGTAGCAGTCATATGCTTTGAGGTTGAGCCTTTTCTCGAGCTGCTTGCGGGTGTTCTCCGACCAGGGTTCGCCGCCGAAAATGGCTGCTTTTAAGGAGAGCTTGTCTATGAGGTCGAGCTCTTCTGCGGTTTCTGCGAGGTAGAAGGCATATGAAGGGGTGCAGTGAACCGCGGTTACCCCGAAGTCGATCATCATCTCAAGCTGCCTGGCAGTGTTTCCTGTTGCTGCAGGCACAATCATGGCTCCCATCCTTTCAACGCCATAATGGAAGCCGAGCCCGCCTGTAAAGAGGCCGTAGTTCATCGAGTTCTGGATAACATCGCCTTTTGAAAGCCCTATCATTGTAAGGCTGCGGGCAATCAGGTCAGACCATGTCTCTATGTCTTTTGCAGTATAACCGACAACCGTGGGCTTTCCACTGGTCCCGGAGGAGGCGTGGATCCTAACAATATCCTCTTTTTTTGCAGCAAAAAGGCCGAAAGGATAATTGTCCCGAAGGTCTGTTTTGCGTGTGAAAGGCAGTTTCCGGACATCCTCAAGGGTTTTGATGTCATCGGGGGTAACTCCTGCCTCTTTGAATTTCTGCCTGTAGAAAGGAACGTTATCATAGACCAGCTTTGCACTGTTTTGCAGGCGTTTAAGCTGAAGTCTTTTCAGTTCTTCGGGATTCATTGTTTCGTATTTCGGCTGCCAGTATTTCATTAAAAGGACCTTCTTCTAATTTGTAAAACCATTTTTTAGATTCGAATATTGCTATGAACTACCCTGTTCTTGCTATACCTACTCGTGCCATGCATCTGCATGTCATAATATGTTAAGTAATCTTATGAGTAATATAAAATGTTTGAAAAAATCCTTCTGTACTGTGACCCTTCCCACATATAAATATTGTTGAGTGAACCGCTTGGGGTGGGAAGGGGAGTAAATTTAGTGGGTTCGAATTATATTCATCGCACTAAAATAGAGGGTAATAGGTAACTCAAATTTTTTGTACGCCATTGCAAGAAATATGCACAACCGTTTTTTAGGATGTAGCCTTAACTCAAAAATACAAGTAACTTCTTTAATGCAAATTTAAATAAAAACTCAGGTTTTTAATATTTTTAGTCTGAATAATAGGTAATTGCATTTACTTTTTCCAAAAGGTTTCCGTCATTTTTGATCATTACAGTCTTTTTCAACTGAGATTACAGGATTAATTCTATCTGATACGATTATTCTTCTCAGGCTTCCATCTGGGTTCTTTAACCATCTAATAAGTCCCCCATCTAGAGTCCTTTGTACAGGTATATTTAGACAATTCATTTCTTCTGGTGATAACTCTTTAAGTGGTATTTCTGTGACGTTATATTGATTAGTTAATGCAAATTTAAGTGAATCAAACTGATTCTTAAGGGTATTTATGGAGTTTAATAACACGGTCGTATCATTGGATAGAACTTGATCATTTAGAAGTTTAGCAGGTTTGACACTCAATGAATGAATTAAAGAGTTTTCTAGATTATCTCTTAATTCATATGTGTTTTTTAGAGTATCTGCGATTAACTTGATTGATGAATTTATTTGATCAACTCTTAAACTTTCATTGTAATCAAGGCATCTTAACCCATCAATGTCAAAAATACGTGGGGTGATCAAGTCTTTTATAATCGTAACTGGTTTATTAAAAGATTGTCTTATTCCAAGTTCAAAAAGAACATTTGGATTTTGACCACTTAAATCACAGATAGCCATAGGTGAATTTAAGAGTCTTGTCAGTATATCTTTTACAATAAAATTTGTGTTTTTAATTTCGTCAGACCTTATAGGGGCAAAACCGGCTAGCGCGCATGCAGGTTTAATCAGATGATCATAGACTATTTTGAAATGTCCCTCTTCATAGGGTGACCTATCCGTTATCGGCATAATTACAAAACATTCTTTTATACTATCGGTGTCTCCCAAGGTATCGATTTTGGTACTCGCATCATTGCTTTTAGGTATACAAATCGCCTCATGAAATTAGTCAGTTAAAAACACCATTTAAAAAGTGTTATTATATCTTTTATACATTTGGTTAAGAGTCTAATATGCGAACATTGCCTTCTTAACTTTGATTTTAAGTAAACTATCTAGTTAGTTTATATTCTATAAATTTTGTAATTATTTTTGGAATAAGAACCTGAAAAAATTGATACATGGATTTTGTCATAAAAGCTATGATTAAAAAATAAGAAATATAGAAATAGTTAGGTTTGATTTTATTGAGACGCTTTACTGTCTACATTAAACAATTCTTTAAATTTCGTAGGATCAAAATTAATTATTTCTAACATTTCTTCTTCAAATAAAAACGATAATACATATTCACAAAAGAAATTATAAATGGAACGATATTCTTCGTTTTGATCTTGTATATTGTCTAGTTGACGATTAATCTTTTCCAATGTGCTTTCGATTACTTCTACAGAATAATGATTTTCAGATTCCTTTTCTTTCAATAATTCATTTTGGATAGATTCTCTGAGAGACTCAAGGTTTTTGATACTTTGGTCTAAAGTTGTTGTGTCTCCTAATCTGAAACAAGTTTTCAATACAATATCTGTAACATAAGTAGCTACTGATATGTTTTTATTCTTTTTTTCAGTTTCATAGCATTTAGACTTAAAATTTTCATAACTAACTTCATCAAGTAATAAATTTCTAAACGTTTCATTCATCGTGGTTGGCTTTCTAAACTTAGGTCTAATTATTGAGCTGTATGCATAGCCTAAAATTTTGTCCCTCTTCGTTGCCTCAATATTATCCATAATTTTAAAGAAAGAATCCAGCTTAAAAATATGTAAATCTTTAATATATAGTAGATGATTTGGATGCATAATGTTTATAAACGAAAAATCGTACCCAATGTTATATTTTTTTAATAACAGTGAATGTCCTTGCGTAACTTTCTCTAAATCTTTTTTTTCCCAATATTTAATTTTAAATGGAGGTCTGTTCTCACGAACATAATCATCTAGAGAATTCTTACATTGGTTAGATAAGAAATTTGAAGCTATGATTAGTACTCTATCAGGTCTTTTAGAAGTCGCCCAACTCAATACGCCTTGAATTTTTTCAGGTGGAACCCCTGTTTTATAATGTTTACATTCAACAAACCACTTTTCAATTATTAATTCCCCATCTACTACATCTTCAAGTACTCTTTCGCACTCAATATCCCTTCCTTGATCAGAAGGACTAGAAGCGTGCCCTGTTCCTTTTCTCCAATTTACATTTCTAAAGCCTAAGCATTCTAACAATTCAAAACAAAACTCTTCAAACTGAGTTGAATTTAAATGATCAAAAGAAAATTTATTTTCATAATTAATCTCTAATTGTTGCATAATTAGAATTAAGTGTCAAGAGTTAAATAACCTGTTAAAAGTTTTAGAAAGCTTCCTACCGAAATTTGAACTATAAAAAAACTGATTTTACAAAATATGTAAAATTAACCATATTTTACTACTCTTTTATGCCTTTTTTATACCATCTTTTACTATTTTCTGTAAAATTTACATTTTACCTGTAAAATTTACAGTCTTTCCTGATACTGTTTTACAATTTTACTGTAAAATTTACATTTTCTACTTTTTTTACATTTTACAGTAAAAATATACACATTTTTACTTTTGACTTGAAACCAACGCTTCCCACTTATTCACCCTTTCCAGAACATGAGCATTAAGAGTAAATGGCTTATCTGACTTGGCGTTCTGTTTCATATAATGTAAAGTGCCTTTGGAAAACCCTAATTTCTTCCAGTCAACATAAGAAATATTGAGTATCTTTTGTCTTATTTCATAGGAATCAATTCTCTCAATTTCATACTCAGGCTTAACAAAGTCCAGTTTCTCCTTTTTGCTAGTAAGATAATGGGTTAACTCTCTTACCTTCAAAAAGATAACATAACTCCAAGTGCTTTCTTTCCCCTGGTAACTTACCTTTTTGTTCAGCATATTGGAAAACTCATTAACAATTTTCCTTGCTCCTGTAGGTTTCAGCCTCAAATTGTAATTTTCTGTTCTTATGAAATCCTTACTTTCCATAGCTCCGCTTTCAACCAGGCTAATTACTGCCAGATCAACAAGGAACCTGAAAGGCTCCTGAAGGTCATAGGCTAAACTGTTCTTGCTTGGAGTCATTTCATGCAAAAACCCTACATGAGCATCCAGACCTACAGTGTTTATGGCTCTTAAACACTCAGCCTCAAGGAGAGAATAGCCATAATTGAGCATAGTGTTTACTATATCTCCTGAACCCATAGCTCTTCTGAACTGGTCTATCCTGTTACAGAAATCATATTCCTTTGGAACAGCTTTAGAGAACTCAATCCAGTATTTACCGGCTAAGGTTCCCTCTACTCCCAAAATTTCCCTGGTGCTCTTTACTTCTCTTAACTTTGTGAGTCCATCCGAAATATCAAATTTAATTTCAGGATATCTTTGGCTAAGGAAATCAAGCACGGCTTTAGATTTATCGAATTTAGCCTCAATAAACTTCTTTGCTATCTCAAGCCTTGCTTCCTTATCCTCAAAAGCATGATACTGAGAAAACTTTGTTCTTAGATTTGTACTTTCAGGAGGAAGCATTGTGGTTAAAAGTTTGCCGTTCCAGTCTAAGATAGAAACTTGGACATTATGCTTAATAAGCCATCTAATAGCCTCTAAGGTAAGGTTCCCACTCTTACCATAGATGATAATGCCGTCAATATCAATCCTTTTAGGAGAAAATACATATTCTTGAGGCTCTTCAGTAGTTGAAAATCTTCCTTCTTTAACATGGAGCCTGGCTCCATCAACATGCATATTTATGCCGTGTCCATTCAAAAGAAGAAGCTTCATTTGAAATCAACCTCTTTTTCTCCTTTTGTATATGGATTTTCATGTAACCCCAAATTAATTAGAGCATCAGTCCTGATATTGGAAACAAACTGTGAAGCGTTTTCTTTTCCTTCAATTGCTAACTCTTCCTCTAATTTGTATAGTTCCTCTCTGTGTTCCTCAATAAGATTGGCTGTATATTCTGTATTGTAAACATTTTCTATAGAAGAAAGATCTTTTAGGATTCTTGCATCTTCCATAAACCTATCAATTACGGCTTTATGCCCATAATGCCCAAGAAGATAGATAATGTGAGTTCTAAGGTTTACATGGGTTGAAACAGGAACAGGATATTTCTCTAGCAATTTTACTAACAGGTCAATTGTTTTTGTTTTATTGGTTGGCTCAATACCTTTTTTCAAAATATATCTGTCTAATAAAAGTAATAGCTTATCAGCAAGCTCATTATCTATAGTTCCTACATCAATGTTCTTATCAAACTGAGATACCACTAGATCCAATTGTTTTGGGGTTAAAACATAAGTTTGTTCATAACGGGCAATCTCTTTTAAAGCCATTTTTTGCTTTATGGACTCTTCTGAATCAAGCCTTTCTAAAATCTTATCCATATGCTCCGTTATTTTGGATATATTTTTCAAGGTCAGATAACTGGCGTTTTTATCAGTATCCTCTATTCCTAATTTCCCAAAATCAGAATATTCTAGGCGTATAATCATACCTTGTTTCTTTAGGTTGTCTAATTTACGGTTTATACTCTTGAGGCTGTACCCAAGTTCATTTTTATGCTTTTTCATCAGGTCTTCGATGAGTTGTTTCCTTCTTGCATATCCTTTTTGTGTAAGATACTGCTTTACCTCAGTTTCAAAGTCTCTTTGTGTCACAAATAATACTCTCTTTTTCATGTGTTTTACTCAAGTATATACAAAATATATGTCAAACTTATACTTAAAGTTATACTCAATTCTGTACATAAGTGTGATAGGGCGTATTATATGTTGTGATAAAAAGTGACTGAAAAAAATCGTGTTTTAATTACACTGTCTCCTTACCTTAAGGAGAAACTTAAACAGAAAGCAGAAGAATACGGATGCTCTCAGGCTGAAGTTATGAGAACAGCTTTTATCAGAATGATGGAGGCTGAAAGATGAGCCGACCAAGATTTTCCAAAGACTACAGGACTTATGGAGAATGGCTCAAGGCTCAGCCCAGGGATACAAAATATGCTAAGGAAATCATCAGGAAACACAAGTTTTTCCCTGATAAAAGCCTCAGCCAGCTTAGAAACCTAAAGATAGGGGATTTTGACCTTAGCCAGACAGCCTGGAAAACTCTTTCAGCCCAGGATAAGAGAGATAGAAACCTATCTCTCCAAATTTTAAGGGAAATGAGAAAAGGAGAAAATCTTTCTTCTATACTTGAAAAGATAGGCAAAAGGACAGAATTTGCAGTCAAGCATCTTGGAAAGAACCTGCATAAGTCAGAAGGAACCTGGAAGGTTACAAAAACAGACACTATCCAGGCTGAAATGCTGATTTACTCCACAGAAGGACAAAAAACGATTATTACAGCCAGTTCTAAGGATAGGTCTTTAATTGCAGAATATCATGCCAATGTTCAGAAGGCAATAAAAAACAATGATCCTTCAGTTCTTGCCAAATTTAAGGATATTCAAATAGTGGATGCTAAAGGCAAAGTCCACCACTTTGAAACCGACCTTGATAAGCTCTATGAGATCCTGGAAGCCCAGGAAGAGCCAGAGTTTTTGGAAATTTATCAGCACTGAGGAGGTGAAACTATAGACAAAGAAACCTATCAAAAAACTTTGAACAAACAGAAGAGAAAAGGAAAACCTTCTCTTTGCTGTATTGTCTGTGGGGAGGATGACCCAGAAGTTATTGAAATGCATCATGTCTATGGAAGGAGCAATTCAGATCAGGTTAAGCCTCTCTGCAAAAACTGCCATTCCAAGGTAACAAAGGAACAGAATAAATTTAACCCAAAAGCCAGATCTGGAAATGCCTCTTCTGAGCAAAAGAGAGCTTTTCAGATTGTATCTATTGGTGCCTTGCTTACAGAATTAGGAACTCAGCTAATTGATCTTGGAAATGAGATGGTGCAAAATGTCTAAAGTTGCAGTCAGGGGATATACTCAGAGGCTTGAGAAAAAAGGAGAGTATAGGAGCTTTAGGCGTTATGATACTCCTCTCAGGCATAACAGGGTACTGGTCTTTGATACTGAAACCACAACCGACCAGTATCAAAATTTTAAGATAGGATACTTCCAGATCTACCAGGATGGAGTTATTCAGCATGATGGTTTATTCTATGATCCATCTACCCTGAACGAAAGAGAAATAAAGACTCTGGAAGCCTATTCAAGAAAACATGACATAAGCCTGTATTCCCTGGGTAAGTTCATAGACAATGTGTTTTATCCTGAAGTCTTTGAGCTTAAAACCCTCTGCAATGGGTATAACTTGGCTTTTGACATAAGCAGGATAGCCAAAAAATCAGGAGATTCAAGGGTAAAGAATAGAGGGGGCTTTACTCTTACCCTCTCAGATGACCCTTTCAACCCTCCTATAATAGTCAAAAAGCTTGGATACTCTAACAGCTTCAAGTTTACCACTACTAAGCAGAACAAAGGAGAGAGCTACTTCTCAGGCTATTTCCTGGATACTCAAAGATTAGCTGAAGTTCTCCTTCAGTCAAACCATATTTCCCTTGAGAAAGCAGGAGAGAAGCTTAACACACCTGTTCAGAAGATGAAAGGGATTGAACATGGGAAGGTTACTGAAAAGTACATTGATTATCTAGTAAAGGATGTTGAAACTACCCAGGCTGTATATGAGAAGCTTGTTAAGGAGCTTGATGTTTATCAGATTCACATACCCATAACAAAGATCTTTAGTGAGGCTTCTATTGGAAAACATTCTCTTGAGCAAATGGGGATTAAGCCATTCTTGGAAATGAATCCAGATTTTCCAGATTCGATTATTGGAAACATGATGACTTCTTATTTTGGAGGAAGAACAGAATGTAAAATCAGGAAGGAGCCAATAAAGGTAACAGTTCTTGATTTTACAAGCATGTACCCTACAGTTACAATGTTAATGAACCTCTGGAAATACATCATAGCTGAAAGCCTGGAAATTCAGGACATAACCGAGGAGGTTAGGATATTTGTTTCAAAACTGAAGCTTTCAGACCTTCAGAAACCGGATACATGGAAAAAGCTTGTTGTTATGGTTAGGATTCAGCCAGATAATGACATTTTGCCTGTAAGGATGGATTACAAAGGAAATAATACAGGCTTTAACGTAGGAATCAATTATCTGAGTTCTAAGTCTGAGATGTGGTATTCTTTACCGGATGTTATAGGCTCATATCTCCTTACCGGCAAGGTTCCAAAGATTATAGAAGCCGTGAAATTTGTTCCTAAAGGAGTACAGAAGAACTTAAGGAAATCCAGGGTTCTTGGAATTGATATTGATCCATTAAAGGATAATGTTGTTCAGGTTCTTGTAGAAGAGAGGCAGAGGATTAAGCAGGAATTGAAAAACACAGAGAGAAATGATCCTGAATATCAGCATTTATCAAGCAGAGCCCAGGCTATCAAGATTCTTGTAAATGCTCTGAGTTATGGAATCTTTATTGAGCTTAATCCCGAAGATAAGAAAAGCGAGTTTCAGGTTTATGGGCTTGAAAACTTTGTTACTAAGGAAAACAGGTTCGAGAAGTCAGGAAAGTATTTTCATCCTCTCCTAGCTGTTATGATTACGTCAGGAGCCAGGCTTTTCTTAACAATGGCTGAAGCCAGATTAAAAGAGCTTGGGGCAATTCACGCTTATATGGATACTGATTCTGTGTTTGTACCTCCTGATAAGGCTCAGGAGCTTGTAGAGTTCTTTCAGCCTCTTAACCCCTATAACATTGATATTCCATTGCTTAAACCTGAGAAAAAAGATCTCTGGTTTTATGGAATTGCTTCTAAAAGGTATGCTCTGTACTATTATGAAGATAGAAAAATCAGGTTCATGGAAGATGAAAGATCTTATAAGCTTCATGGGCTTGGACATTTAACAAACCCTTTCCCTAACTCAGTTGAAGATTGGCAGGGTGAAATCTGGCAGGATATTCTTAAACTGCATTATGGGCTGATTACTGAAAGGGATATTGGAGAGAAGTATTCAAACCTTTATGCAATTTCCAAGCTTACTGTCAGCACTTCCAATGTATTGAACAGGTTTAAGAAACTGAATGATGGGAAGCCTTGGAAAGAGCAAATTAAGCCTTTTAACTTCTTTCTTGTAGGGTTCCAGGCAATTGAAGAAAATGAGAAGGCTGTTAAGCCTCTGGCTCCATTTACCAAAGATTATCAGAAGATTGTCTATGAGCCATTTATTGATTATGAAAAAGGAGAAGTTAAGGAAGGATCTCAGTATTTCAAACCATTGAGCAGAACAATTTTGCAGTATATTGAGCATCTTGAAAACAAGTTTGATGGAGATATAGGAGTTTTAAAGAGGAAATATATTCAGGCTGATGGTCTTGTTTACATTGGGAAAGAAGCAAATAATATTGAGGATCAGCCTTTAGATGTTACTGGGGCTCAAGGTTTTATTAATGAGGAAGAGACAATAAACTTTATTTTGACTCTGATCCCTGAAAAAGCCCGAAAAATAGGTATTAAGCACCGGAGTGAACTAAAATATCTGAAAGAAAAAGCAAGAGAGAGAAAGCTAAATTTTAATACTACCAATATGCAAAAAATTCTGAAATATTATAGCTCTCAAGGATTGAATACTGAAGCTAAATAGTAACCCCGTCTTCCTAGATAAAATTAGAACCTCCATAGTAGTAAAACTCAGAAACATCAGCGTTTTCCACTAAGATTAAAGACGGTTATTGTGGTTTTCATTAGAATGCCTAAATTTCCCTATCTGACGTATTAAGTAAACTAAGATTGCCTCTTTCCTAACTTATTAGTTCAGTGATCTAAACTCATTATCTTTTTTGGAAATTACTCCTCGTTTAAGTATGTTTTAACATTGAAAATAGGCTTTATACGTCTTTTTGACACACACGAGTTTATCATTAAATTACATAAAAAAAATACAATTTCGTTAATTTATTTAGTAAGTTATATATAGTAGCTATATGAACCTTAGTTTAAAACAAAGAATTAAAGAGATTTAAACATGCAGGATATGCCAAAAAACGAACCTGAGTTTAAAGAAGATATTTTGCAAATAATACTCAATGAGTCAAGAGACCTGAGAAACCAGCAACTTGAACATTTATTTCAAACTTCAGAAAACATATGGGGCAGTTTGAATTTGTTACTGGTTCTCTTGGGAATTTACGCTTCTGTATTTCTTTTTTTATGTGATTTTAATAATGTACATCTTATGTCAAACAAAATAATTACTTGTCCTTTAATTATTAGTGTGTTGTTTATATTATTCGCTATAGTTAGGGCTATAATTGGAATTTTTCCAACTAATAAATTTAGAGTTCCTACTCCAAATGCAATCTATGAATTACTTGCTGAAGAGAAAGAAATAATATTGGAAAAATTTACTCAAACATACTTATTAGGGTATGGAAGTATCATAATTAGTGCTGAAGAGCGTAATTCTCTTAGAAAAGAGATAATTATGGTAGCATTAGCCTCAATCGTTGAGTTTATATTTTTCGTTTCAGCTTTAATTTTGAAAAATCTAACTATAATGTTTGTTACAATATCCATAATTTTTGTTATATTATTTGTGGTGTTTATGATAGGTTTTATAGAAAGTGAGGGCAAAAGAATAGAAATGCTACAGGAAGATATGAATTCATGAATTAATTTGTTTGTTTATAAGAAGGAGGTTTGAACTTGGTTAGAGAAACTAAAAATTTGGATAAGGAAAATAAAAATAGAGAAATACCGAAACTTCCGGAAGAAGAACCTATAAGAAGCATATGGATACAGAAAGGTGGTTCTAATAATGACAGGAAAAATAACAAGGAAAAGTGAAATGTATGAAATAAAAGAAAAGCCAAAACTACCAGAGAAGGAACCTTTAAAAATGAAAGATATTCAATTATCTGAGAACCCAAAAAAAGAACTAAAAAAAAGTCCAAAGAAAAACTCATAAAAAGCACATCAGTTCAAAAAACAAATTATAATAACGCCAAAAGATGAGATAAAAGAAAAGCCAAAAATTACCATAAAAGTCTTTAAAAATAGTAACCCAAATGAGAATAAAGTGTTGACATAGGCACAATCTATCAGATATACAGAAATTGAAAGAGATATAGAGGTAATATCTTGAGTGACACGAAAGCCCCAAAAAAGACTACTCCTAAATTGCCAGACAAAGAGCCTATAAAAACAGTAAATTTACAAGCAAACAGGAAAGTAACAAAAAAATCCACTGGTAACGTTAAAAGATAATTTCCTATCATTCGGATTTCTATAAATTATCAAACAAACTCACCCAAACAATGTAAAAATATTCCTAATTAGTGATTGTCTCTGAAAAAACTCACATGATATTCTTCGAATAACATGCCCAAACAATGAAAATACTTGAAAGCACTTTCATGCTAAATAGATTTTTCAGAAGTCTTGCAGAGATATAGAATAAATTTAATTTTTTATTAATAAAGGTTATAGAAATCTATTTTTTGGTTAAAGCAATTTTATGAAAAAATGGTACTGCAATTATCTTACAGTTGCGTACAAAAAATTCGAGTTACCTATATCCCCGCACTAAAATAGAGGGAATATATACAACGCTAAAAAAGTGTACGCTATTGAAAAATATCTACATCGCCGTTTTCTAAAAAGTTATCCTTAATAAAAATTAATTAATTTCTATAATATTTGTTCAAAAGAGTTGACTCATTTTAATTCATCGTTCAGTTGTCTTTTAAGTTTATTATCAAAGAAAATAGTTCAAAATTTTTATTAGTCAAAGGTTCTGCACATTCCCCTGGGCAAGATAAAAATCCAAAGTTTTATTTGACTATAGTATGCTTTTTTAAAGGTGTTTTAGTTTAAATGCTAAGGTGTTAATTTTCATGAAATCATAAATCTAAAGGAGTTACTAGATTAAACTCTAGTTGAAATTAAAAGCAAAAAATGTTATGAGCTACTTAAAAAAGTTTGCAAGCAGCAAAGGAGCAGATAAATGTCTGAAGATGCGATTCTGAGGTTACACCAAACAGGTCTATTTAATAAGCTTCTTGAGAAAGAGAATGAAGAGAAAAAAAGTACTTCAATAGAAGATCATGAAATCTCACAAAATATAATTTCAGTTGTTCGCAAAGCTGCTCCTTTGTTAGAAAGAATTCCAATAAACATGCCTGAATTCACATTACATAACGCTAATCATAGTATACATGTAATTAAAAATATAGAAGATTTAATACCTCCAGAGACTCTTGAACAATTAAACGCTGTTGAAATTTCCATACTTATTTACGCTGCGTATCTTCACGACATAGGAATGATCTCTTCTTCTGATGAGCGGAAGCAGATTGTTAAAACTAATGAATTTAAGAAGCTTTTAAACTCAAATGAAGAATTATATGAAAAGCTTGAGAAAGCGAAAAACAATGGCGATTATCAAGCAGTACTTGAAATTGAAAACAAAGCATTTACTGATTTTCTTCGAAAAAATCACGTTGAACATGCACACAAAATAATCAAAGAATATGAATTGGACTCTGAAATCTCATGGAAAGGCACTTCATACTATAAATGGGTAAAGGCAGTATGCGACAGTCATGGACTTCCAGTAAAAGAGCTAAAGAAGAATGATAATTGGCCAATTGATGTTTTAGTACGAAATAAGCCAGTGAATGTTCAGTATTTATCTCTTATATTACGACTAGCTGATATATTGGATCTCGATTCCGAAAGAACACCAAAGCGTTTATTCTATCATATAAATCCAAAGGATAAAATCAGCATTCAAGAGTGGGAAAAACATCTTTCCATTACTGGATTTCGGATTGGACCTGAAGAAATCAAAGTTGAAGCTGAATGTAAAAGTCCAAACTGCGAACGTGTACTTAGAAAATTTATAAAAGATATTGATAAAGAACTCGAAGAAAGCAATTATTTGATTTCGAGTTATAGAGCTGATTTCGCTAAATATAGATTAAATCTTTCTGAGTCAGTTAATGTACGAATCCATTCTATTGGTTATGAATACCGTGATTTCCGTTTCGAACTTGATTATCGTCGAGTCCTCGACTTACTGATGGGAGAAGGACTATATGGAAATCCGGTTGTAGCACTTAGAGAGCTTCTACAAAACTCTGTAGATGCTGTACGTTATAGAGAATCTCTAGAGAAAAGAGAAGGAAATGGTTATCGCCCTAGCATAGAAGTCTCTTTGACAAATGACGAATTAATTGTTGAAGATAATGGCATCGGAATGGATGAGGAGATATTTAAAAATTATTTCATGAAAGTTGGTAGAAGTTATTATCAAAGCTCAGATTTTCGTGAAAAAAATGTGGACATAGATCCTGTAAGCGAATTTGGAATCGGTATTTTATCAGTTTTTATGGTTGCCGATAAGTTTACCGTTGAGAGTAGAAGAAAAACTTTTGAAGATGAGCTCAATCCATACATATCAATATATTTTGAAATCCCAACAGCTTATGACTATTTTGTAAAACGGCAATCTAAACGTTCTAAGTATGGAACGAAAATAATTTTGAACTTAAAATCTGATCATCCATTTTCTCCCTCATCACTAATTGAAAAAATATCAGAAATTGCTCCTTTTATTGAATATCAAATAAAGGTTAAAACAAATGATGAAACAAAAATCTATGAACCTCTTTTACCAGGTGAAATATATGGAGATACCTCTAACATAAAAACTTATTATGACATTACTTTTAATGAATTGGATAAATCTGAGGGGATAGAAGGTACAATGAAAGTTGTAAGGACTTCTAGAGAAAGAAAACATCTGATCGCTCAACGGGGTTTCTCAATTCCTCTTGACAAACTATTACCCCCTTGGTTATCCAATAGTCTCCTGATGTCAATAAATATTTCAGGTCAAACAAAATTATCACTATCTCCAAACAGATCAAATATAATTGAAGATGAAAAATACCATGAGTTAATTGAAAAAATACAATTGAGATTATTAGATGAACTCGAAAATAGCTTGAAGACATATAGAGATTCGAATACATTTGAAAAATATATTAAATATGTTGATGAATTAATAGATGACAATTTTTTTAGTACTTATAGACATGATCCGCCTTTTGGATCCGATTATGAGGAAGATAAGAGAATAGAATTAATGACAAAAATCATCCTCAATAACGTTCCTTTTCTAACGATTTCACGTGACGGAACACGTGCTTATAAATTAGTTAAAGACTTTAATAAGTTTTCAACAATAGTAGTAACTTCAGAAATTTGGCCTGAAGAAATCCAAAACGAAAATGTTTTCGAAGAAATAAAACGTCTAATCGACCTAGATGTAATTGTTTTACTAGGTAGAGATCAGAATAGCATGAGGAAATACTACATGTTATGTGAAATTTTAGAGAATCCTTCTGACATCTATATTACATCTATACCTGGAGTCGTCGTCAAAACTTTTGTAAGTAACGATGATTTAAAAATGTATAGTATTAACTATAATATGTTCACATTTAAGATGTATAGTAAAACTGGAACCAAAGAACCGCTATTTGTTCATGATCCAGAAGATAATATTGATTCTGAAACAGTGATTTTTAATGCTAATCATCGATTATTGTATAGATTTTTTGATGGATGGGATCCAAGAGATGAAAATTGTCTTGAAGCGTTAAATTATCTGGGTAAACTCTTTTCCGATTTATTAATTAATATGGAGGCTGTAGCATTTTCAGCTTATAACACACGAGGGATCAGATATAAGGAGGATATAAATTGCTCGTATATTGGAATACTCAAACATTATCCAGAAATATTTGAGTATTTCTGTAATGCAGTAGAGGAGTTTTGGAAAAATGCCCAAGATGTGGGAGCTATTTCTCATGGTGAGGAGTTTCCTGGTTTTAATGTGGATGACCTACCTTGGTTTTGGAACTATTGCAATGAGCAAACATGACATTGTATCCAAGAATTTGACGTTGAATTTATAGAGAAATTGGCATGTCCCATTTTAAATGAGTTAATGTCTTTATTATTAGTTCTTCAACCTTCTCCAATTTTGAACCATTTTACTGAATTTTACTAAGGGATGTAAAATTAATTAGATTTACAACTCTTTTATAGCCTCTCCTTAAGCCGTTTTACTATTTTACTGTAAATTTTACATTTTTTACATTTTACAGTAAAAACATACACATTTTTACTTTTGACCTGAAACCAATGCCTCCCACTTATTTACTCTTTCCAGAACATGTGCATTAAGAGTAAACGGTTTATCTGACTTGGCGTTCTGCTTCATATAATGCAAAGTACCTTTAGAAAACCCTAATTTCTTCCAGTCAACATAAGAAATGTTGAGGATCTTTTGTCTTATGGCATAAGAATCAATTCTCTCTATCTCATATTCAGGCTTAACAAAATCCAGTTTTTCCTTTTTGCTTGTGAGATAATGGGCTAATTCTCTAACCTTAAGGAAGATAACATAACTCCAAGTGCTTTCCTTTCCCTGGTAACTTACTTTTTTATTCAGCATATTGGAAAACTCATTAACAATTTTCCTTGCTCCTGTAGGTTTCAGTCTCAAATTGTAATTTTCTGTTCTTATGAAATCCTTACTTTCCATAGCTCCATTTTCAACCAAGCTGATAACTGCCAGATCCACAAGGAACCTGAAAGGCTCCTGAAGGTCATAGGCTAAGCTGTTCTTGCTTGGTGTCATTTCATGCAAAAACCCTACATGAGCATCCAGACCTATAACTCGAGTTATATGCAAAATCAAATTGTGGGCGGCCACTCACCCTAAAGAATGTGGTATTCTTCAGGTCGCCCGCTCGGTTAGTCTGGTACTTATAATTTGTTAATTCTCCTATGCTTAGATTTCTTTAATTTATATGTTGAACGTCTGTTTTTGGTATTACCCGTGCCTCCTTAATGTAATGCTTGGTTGCGTCAACAGTAACAAAACCATACTTTACAAAGAAGCTATAGTTTAGAGATTTAAATGAAAAAAGAAGCGAAAGTTCACTTCTGCCCCGACTTAAATGACCGGGTATTCGTGACCCTCCGCACTTCCCGTAATAATATAGAAATTTCTTAAGATCCAGTATTATATTCCCATACTCCTTATTTTTTAGGTTGTAACACTGAGAACAGTATTATATGAATTTATAATGTTATCATGTTTTAATCAAAAAAATAAAGCTTTATCAAGCTTTAAACTCAAATTCGGATTTTTATTTAATCTTCTGAAAATAAGTATGTTTATATAGTAATTTATCCTGTAGTTTTTGAGTAAATTTATTCTGTAATTTTTGATTATGGGTGTTCCCGGATCAAAATATGGAAAAAACAGGAGAAAATAACATGAAAAGTAATGGAAAGTTTATATGGAAAATAACACTGTCTGTTTTCACCATATTAATGATGTTGACTTTATTGTCTACAGCAGCCTCTGCATCAGTTACTATATACAAAACTCCCCTTGGTGCAGGAACTCCTCCAGCAACAGAACGCCTATCCGGCGGGGGTAATTCCATTGATTATACGGCTGTAGCCGCTTCGAGTACTGATCCGAGAATAGTACAATTCAAGGATCTATCTAAAGGTACAGAGACATATATCAGATGGGACTTTGGAGATGGAACCTATCTCGAGGGAACAAAAATTACTCCACAACTAAAAAATCCGGTACACAAGTATGCAAAAACTGGTTATTATATTAGTTGTCTGACTATCAAATGCAGTGGTTATAATGGAAAGTTGTGGGTTCATAAGACTCTTGTTATTAAATAAATTTGAGGAAGTTAAAAGTTGACTTGGTTAAAAGTTGACTTATAACTTTTAATTTTTATAACGTCTGTTCTTATACGGTTTCTGTAGTCTCTGTAGTAATTACCACAAAAAATATCCCAATTTTGGTCATTATGCTTGGTTTTTTGTAAATTGAAAATCAAATGACTTAGTTTAAAATTTTTATTATTTAGCTTAAAGCTATCTTAAAAAAACGATATCATTGACTTTTTAGATTAGCTTCAAGATGCATTTTAGGGATAATGTGCTGCATCACACTTCCACAATTATCTCAGAAACCTCTCGATATCCCAGATCTGGAACATTGGGGAAAATCTGTCGAACTATTAGAAAGGGATATATTTGGTACATCTGCTACGAGCGATATTCCTGGACATTGTAAGTGGCTTCCAGGCATATGTGCGTGAAAAGAATCGGACTATAATCGGACTATATAATGTCTTTACTTAGCCACAAAAAAGAAGTAAGTTCAATTAGAGTCTATTTTTCTATGTTTGAACATAACACGAGAGTACACTCTGTACCGGTGTAGAACATAACACAATTTTCCGTCATTTCAAGCAGATTGACACGCTGGTAATACATCTTCTCAGATAATTTATACTTATCTGCCCATAGGGTATTCAATAAGAACGAATATACACTGGCAGGGTCCTTATGGTTGACATAATAGGCTTGTACTGCATCGAAATATTCTTTTGATTGTATTCTTTGCACTGTTAGTCCCTATCTTTCATTAGACTGTTTTAATAAATAACTTTGGGCAAGATAAATATTACGGTGAATATTGCAGCAGTCCTTCGGTAGGTAAAGACCTTCTTGCCTGCTACGACTTATATAGAGCCTCTACACTCAATTAAAAACAGCTTACTTGCTCTTTAGCCGAAAATAATACAGACTTTATAGCTATATATGACGCCAGCCTTGACTCACAGGCACCTTTACAGGCAATTTCACATCCAAAAGTAATTGAACTGAGAAACAAATAGCTTAGAATTTTGTCTTTATACAAAAGCTATTCCAAGATAGTTCAATATGATAATTAAAAGTGCTCCGAAGATGCCTCCAATTGCGCAAATCAAGACAGTCAATAATGTTATTGCGATTTCAAGCCCAAATAAAAACTTTGCTGCAGCTAGGACTAGAATTCCAAGTACAGCATTCATGGCAAGTTGAGTACCGTTCTTAAGTATTACATATAATACAACAGCTATTATAATTGCCAGAACTAGCGTTGAGATCTCTATAACTGCAAATGCCATAATTTCTAGTTAGAAATTCAATTCATTTATATCTATCATTGATTTTTAGCTTTACTTTTTTGGCATATCGAATTATTAAAGCCTCAATTCCATGAGTTCTTTGCGTCTGGTTTAAACAACGCTGGTGTTGCCCCTTAACGATAACCGATGAATTGTTTCAAGTTAAAACTCAAAATTAGGCTCTCTATTAATAGAGTTCAACAATCTCTTTGTAGATTCAATCTGTTCATCGTTTCCATCCACTACAAGCCAGATAGCGCCCTCAGCTCCACTTACTCCACCACCTGCAACAAGTTGTGCACTTGCACCAGTAAGAAGTGAAATTGCTTCGATTTCAGTGACAATTTCACCAGCTACAGGTAGTAAACGGGGCCCATGCGAGCCTGGAGCATTTAATTTCCGTGCTAAATCATTTAAATCATCGTAAACACGTTTTTCAAGTCCTGCAGGAAGTATCAGTCTGACACGTCGGCCTACAACTGCCTGAATCGATGCAACAGTAGTTCCGCCATGCAGATCTCCAATGTAAATGCCTGCCTGTCCTTTTGGAAGGTTCAACGCATTAACACCCTTTAAAATCACGTCTCCTTCCTTCAAATCATCCACAACGTTAAAAATAGTTTCTCCCTGCTTCCAGATACCATCCTTAATTACTATATCTCCTGGAAAACCAGTTTCATCTTTAATACGCCCGGAACTGGTCACAGGACTGCCAGGAGGAAGGACAACACCCCTGAAAAATCTTTTTCTTGAAAAATTTTCTGCTTGACCTATAAAAGACAATATTTCTTCAGCCACGTAACCGTTTGTAGTTCCAGCAATTATAACAGTGGTTCCAGATGCAAGAGATTCATTTACTGCTGGATGCTTCACCAGAGCTTTTGCTATTAATCTTTTCCCTGCAGCTGGGGTTATTAAAAACTGTTCCATTTATTTCCATCTCCAATCATTGACTCAGTTCCAAAATATAGTAGTAAAAATAATGTAATCTAGTGGTAAAAATAAAGTAACATCCTTACGCAAAATTTATAATTTTTACAGTTTTGTAATGATGTTATGGTACAATGGAAACTATAATCTTACTCTTAAATCAAAATTACGCTGGTACACCTCGCTACAAGGAGGCTGTCCTACAATTATTGGCAGTAATAAAGAAGTGCTAAAAAGAAAGCAAATAAGACCCTTTAAATCAAAAAAGAAGGAATTCTTTTATTACTTAAGGTAATTGTCGGACAGCCCGCAAGCAACGGGGCCCACGCCAGATCCTTCTTTTGTTTGTATCATTGAAGCTTGTATAGTATCAACAGAAGAAGCAAAAATAACAGCAAGAAGCCAAAAGTAATTGTTTTGTTGCCCCTAAATATCAAAAATATATTCCAATGCGGTTAAAATTTTATCACTTTGCATGAGAAAAAGGAAAAAGGAAAATACTAAAATACCTCATTAATTTAGTCCTATTTGAGTATTATTAATTACATTGGTAACTACATTGACTACCGTAATTATATATACAGTTGAGTTATTATTTTTCCATTCCAGTCCGGGTACATTGTTCATATTTTCAGCCATTTCTTTTACTTTGTCTATATTCTCAGATATCTCTGTCATATTATCCATTTTTTGATCCAGTTTTTTTATTTCTTCTATGTCTTCAGATATATCTGTAATATTATCCGGAATTTCAGGCATCTCAGTCATATTATCCGTGTTTTTGATTAAAATCATGTTTCCAATCACGTTGCATTTCATTGGTTCGGCCATTGTACTCATGTTTCCGACCATTGTTGTCACATTGATCATGTCTTCAGCCGTTCCAGCCGTATTACCAATGTTCTTGATTTTAATCATTTTTTTAGTCATATTACCTGTTATGATCCCAGTCATATTTCCCTTCATGAGCACAGTCATGTTGCTCGTGTTCTCTGTCATGTTAGCCATATTTTCTGTCATATTGCACGTTATGTTTCCGGTCATATTTCCCTTCATGAGCACAGTCATGTTGCTCGTGTTCTCTGTCATGTTAGCCATATTTTCTGTCATATTGCACGTTATGTTTCCGGTCATATTTCCCTTCATGAGCACAGTCATGTAGTCTATTTTTCCTTCCATTCCCGTCATATTGACAACTTTTCCGTCTATCTCAGCTTTGTCCGTTTTTCCGACTATAACCACTTTTCCAGGCATATCATCTATTTTCCCTATCATTACCATGCTTTCAGTTCTGTTGACCACGTCTTCGATTATAGTTAACTCTCCGGTTACGTTACATGTCATGAGTTTGGTCACATTTTCCGTTTTTCCGGTAGCGTTTGCAGTTTGGGTTTCGATAAGGTTTCTAATTCTATTTTTAGTCCGGTTATCAGTCATGTTTTCAGTCATATTGCCCGATGTACCGACTACAAATGCGTTTCCGGTCACGTTACACATGACTGTTTTATCTATATCTTCAGTCGCGACCATATACATATTATTCGAATTCTCAGTCGTGGTAGTTTGTGCCTGTACGGGTACAGCAGACAAAGCTATGTATATCGCTAGTAGAGAAACCATTACTTTCCTCATTACTTTCCCCCCGGTATTCGAATTTACGCATTGAATGAGTAGATATGCCAAATAAATTAAAATCAGTTTTATAATCTCCATGGAATTATTTTCTTCCTATTTTATAATTAGTTAATCATAATTAACTGAAATCCTACTTCCCGAATTAAAATTCATTTTTTCATAATTTTTTCTGATATCTATCCCTGATTAAACATGAATTTATTGAACTTCTATGAGATAGTTTAAAACGACTAGATGCGACATCTACATCAGGATAAAGAATCTTGTTTCAGCCAGGTACACGGCTCCTTAGAAAAGCCATTATTTTGTTTGTATCATTGAAGCCCATACAGCACCCTTTATCTGCCTGTCATCCTGAATATCTCTCTTAATCCCAACGATATTAAATACAGATATGGCTTTAATTGGAGCCGATGAGCCGGGAAAAAGTCGTCCCTCCTCGGGTTTTAAATTTCTCCCGGCTCAGAAGTGTTCAGCACACTGGCGCCTGAATTTAGCCCACATGTATGAATTCGGGATTTTCTGCAGGCTTGTCTCCATAGATAAAGATTCCCATATGAGTAACTTTTCTCTTTTTGTCTTCTGTAGGAGACTTATAATTGAAATCGTGCCAGCGCTCTATGAACTCGTCATGTGGAACATACCCTCTGCTGCCAAGTATCCAGGGGTCTTCAAGGTATACATTTTTGCTGTCCACGCCTATGACTACCATGTAGTGTCCGTTCTCATTCATTTCCCAGGTTTGGTTCTCCTCCTTCCAGGCCTGACCCTCAACTATTACCGGAACACCCTCCTCGATGGATTTTTTCAAATCATCCAGTGTCAGGTTCTCCCTAACCTCGGCTCTGAACCCCATTTTCTCTGCTCCCTTCACCATATTATCGGGGTAAGTGCCCTTGTGGGGAGTCTCCCCAAGGGTAGTGTTGAGAAGCTCAATAAGCTGGCCCTCTCCCTGATCTTCACCGCCCCAGTAACTCATTACAGCCTGAAAGCATGCAGCTCCGCACGAATAGTTGGTACACTGGCGCACATCAGGTACCTGTAACAATATAGTTGTGCCATTTTCAGGAACTACATCCTGAACTTTTTCCTCACAGACGCCTTTTACCGTTCCTTCAGCCGTTCCTTCAGCCGTTCCTTCAGCCGTTCCTTCAGCCATTCCTGCAGCTGTCAATAATACCAAACCAGCGAGGCTCAGAAAAAATGATGCTCTTCTTATATCCAGACTCTTAATAGCTATTTTCATAGACTGTGCCCCACCATATTCAAATTTAGAGAAAGAAGCCAGGCTTTTACCGAAGAACATAAAGCAGGCCTCTTCCTCTTAATATCTTAGTATTTATATATATTATGTGAAAAACTAAGTATTGAACACATGAGAAAAAAGAGTCAGAAACAGAATAGCTGATTAGATGCCCTGAAAGATGATAATAGGGAGGCTGAGATAACTGTCAAAGAAGCAGAAACTATTTTATTACAGTTTGAGATGATTATATTCCAATTTCTTAGTATCAAGTTTCTCCATTTTAATAACAAGCTTTGGACAGATAGCATCCTATAGGAATGTTAAGCTTATGAGGAGTATTTTGAGAGGTGGCCAGGCCATATTGGTGCAGATACCAATACCTGCAGAGTTGAAACCGAACTCGATGGTACCTCCTGAGGACAAACAAAGTTGTTCTATCCCATCAGCCCGCTTTATCCAAAGAAGGTGTACCGGGGTATTTTCACCCCAATCTAAATTCTGGCCTATTAAAGTGGTTCCGTTTTGATGGCTTTACCGATAGCTGAGAACGCTGTGCATAGACTAGGAGGCCGGTCTGTAGCCCTCTAACTTTACTGATAGCTACTTACGCTATTATCCAGCACACCTTGATTTGTCATACCTTCACTTTTTTAACTGTTTATATAAATATCGAATATTTTTGGGTCCATCTTTCTTTATTACATGTATACTGCCTCATGGAAGAGTTCTGCTAGTTTTTGCGTCCATTTACCAGACCTACCACTGCCGATTACACGACCGTCGATTTTTGTGACCGGAATTAACTCCGCTCCTGTTCCAGTCAGGAAACATTCGTCTGCGTTGTAAAGATCATACTGCGTTAAATGGATTTCTCGGACAGTCATTCCGGCGTTTTCGGCAATTTCCATCACAAAATTACGGGTTATTCCTTCAAGGGCACAGTCTGTCAGGCAGGGTGTATAAAGAACCCCATTCGACACTGTAAAGATGTTGTCTGCAGTGCACTCCGCTACATAGCCTTCTCGAGTCAGCATTATCGCTTCCATGCATCCTACTTGTGCCGCCTCGATCTTCGCAAGGGCATTGTTCAAATAATTGAGAGATTTGATCCGAACATCAAAGCAATCTGGGCTTATCCGCCTGAGACTGGATGTGATAACCGAGATTCCTTCTGTGTAATACTTTTCGGGATAAAGCTGAATATCCCCTACAATGATAATTACTGAAGCCTTTTTGCAGAGGAACGGGTTTACTCCAAGATCCCCTTCACCCCGTGAAATCACCAGTCGAATATAGCCATTCTCTTTCTGGTTACGCTTCACAGCATCCTCAACATCCTTTTTTAATTCATCTGGAGTTAATGGAATTTCGAGCATCAGGGCCTTTGCACTTTTATAAAGTCTGTCCAGGTGTTCTTTTAGCTTGAATATTTTCCCGGAATAAATCCTAATTCCTTCGAAAACTCCATCTCCATAAAGAAAGCCGTGATCAAACACAGATACCTTAGCATCTTCCTTTTCGTAATACTCTCCATTGATGTAGATTTGCATTCACAACATCTCATTTGGATAAACATAGTGTAGTTTTAAATATTTTTCTCTAAGTCTGATCATTTCTTCGATATTCTACGATTCCTGTATCTATTATTCCGAAAAAACAAGCATATTTTCCTTATTTGAGAAAAATATATAGAAATTCTTATGCTTCTGATTTCTCACTAACTCTCGGATACTACCCATGATTTCTCCCACTTTGATATTAATCTGAAGTATATTATCACATATAAAATATGAACATAAGTTATATACACATAAACATTCGTATAACAATAGGGAGTCGGAAGTTACCTCCCTACAAGACTAAGGAAATTTTCAATAGTAAACTCATGGCTTTGCCATGAGTAAGTTGTGACACGTACAATAGTATATGGTTCCTGCTCCTGTGAAACTTACATTACACAATATATTGTAATTGTTCCTTATTATTTAGTTAAATTTTTCATGATTAGTTTCCAGTGTAACGAATGGCTGCGTTTCCGTGAACCAAATCCAGATCTAACCTGGTCTCACAGAAGCACGGAAAAAAACTCAGAAATGACATTAAAGGGTATTCTACAATTAAACATCAACCAAATGATAGAAGGTCTCTTATATGGTTAATTCTCAAACAGCCGGTGAGATACAAAAGGAATTAGCAGACATAACGTCTCTAGCTTCTGAAATCGAGAAGGTTCCAACGTTTGGAGTAGATGTTTGGATCATGAAAGACGTCCACAGAAAATGCCAAAAAATTATAGCAAAATGCGATCGAATATCCATGTTAATCGGAACTGGGTCAGGTGAGATGAGTACAGGCACCGGAACAGGATATGGTGGTACAGGACCAGGATATTAACTTCTGGCTATGTGGGTATATGTGGCCTATCCTATCTCAACTAATATTTTTACAGATTCTCTTTTTCTTCTACGCTGAAGCTTATTGTAAATTCAGTACCTTTATCCCTTTTAAGTTCGATTTCACCGTCTAACTGATCTACTAAAATATTCACAAGCTGCAGACCAAGAGTTTCTGTATTTTCAAAATCAATGTTTTCAGGAATGCCAACTCCATTGTCTGAAATAGTCAGAACGTACTCTGTATTTCCATCTTTTATATCTTCTTTTCTGTGGAGTATTATTTGGATTTCTCCTCCATCTCTGCCTGAAAATGCATACTTGAAGGAATTACTGACAATCTCATTAACAATCATTCCTAATGGGACTGCTGTATCCATGTCAAAGAAAATGCTCTCTTCAAGATCCAAGTTTAAACTGACATTGGTATTCTCAAGCCTGCAAGTATGGAAAAGACTGTCAGCAAGTCTCTGCAGGTATAGCGAAAAGTTCAATTTATCTATTCCTCTACCTTCGTGCAGTTCCTCATGAATCAAGGCAATAGACATTACTCTATCCTGACTTTCCCTAAAAGCTTCCAAAACTTCATGATTCTTGATATCTTTTCTACTTTTGAACTTTTCAGCTTGAAGATCAAGAAGGGAAGAGATTACCTGTAGATTATTTTTGATTCTGTGGTGGACTTCCTGTTTACGGGCAATTTCAATTTTTGCAAGGGCTTCTTCTGCTTTTTTGCGATCGGTGATGTCCAAGGCCGATACAGTGCCTCCAATAACATTGCCAGTGTCGTTATAAAGTGGTTCGATGATAGTATCATACGTGTGTACACCATCGCTGCGGCTGAACGAGATCTCCTCATGGATGCCTTTGCCACTTTTCAACACCTGCCTCTTGAGGGCTGTAAACCGTCGCATTTCATCAGAGTTCTCCAGCTCATCACCGCGTTTACCAATTAGTAAAGAAGCATCAAAGTCTGGATGAGGGTTATATATCCACGTGTATCTCAAATTGGAATTGAATTGGGACAACACGAATTTTGTATTCTTTACAGAAATGCGGAAGCGTTCCTCACTCTCTTTCAACAAGTTGTAAGCTTCTTCAAGTTCTGCTGTGCGTTCTTTAACTTTTATTTCTAAGGAAGAATATGCTTCTTTCAGTGCCTCCTCGGCGCGTTTTCGCTCGGTGATGTCCATAAATATGACTCCGAAGCGTGGAGGTTTTATTGGAAAGGCGTAGACCTCGAAGTATCTGTTGAGTGCTTTTGAATAATTCTCAAAGTGGGCCGGTTCACCGGTGAGCACTACACTATTATATTTTTCAAGCCAGTATGGGTCGGCGACAGCAAACAAATCGTTTCTCAGCTTGCCTATCACATCTGCCCGCTCCAACCCTATAAGCCATTCAAATGCCGGGTTTACGTCTATAAACTTCAAGTCCACTGGTAATTGTTCACCGTCGTAAACGACCTCTTGTACGGCGAACCCTTCAGACATCGAATTAAATAGAGTTCGGAAGCTCTCCTCGCTCTCCCGAAGTGCCTCTTCCATGTGTTTACGTTCTGTGATATCCCTGATAATAGCGACTGCTCGAGGCTCTCCATTTATATCTGTGAAAAGGGCAGTATTTAACTCTCCAATGAATCTAGTTCCATCCTTACGTCTGTAAGTGAGCTGTACTTTTGCTGATCCAGAGCGTGTACGTTTGTCTAACAAGGAGGATAGCGCAGGATCTTCGGGGTCAAACATCGCATCGCGCCCCTTACCTATCAGTTCTTTTTCCGACCATCCAAGCAGTCGACAGGCAGCTGGATTAGCTGACAGAATTTTTCCATTACCTCTAGGATCAGTCAGAATAATCGCATCCAGGCTGTGGTCAAAGAGAAGACGACACCGCTTTTCACTTTCACTCATTGCTTCATAAGCCTCTTTGAGTTCTTCAGTTTGAGCTTGCAACTCTTCAGACTGTAGTTGTAATTCTTCATTAACCGCCTGTAATTTCTCAGATTTAATCTGAAGCTCCTCATGAGCTTCGTGTAATGTATTTTCAGCTTTCTTTCGCTCGGTAATATCTCTTACATAGCCTGCCAACCCGATTATTTTGCCTTCTTTATTACTCCAAGGCTCATAAGTACTTATGAAATGTTGAGATCCAGCAGACCCATTAAGTGTCATTTCCAGAGTGCGCCCGATACCCGACTCAAGAATTTGCTGCTTGATAGCGTGCAGTTCTCGTCCAGATTCAGGTATTTCTCCTATATCACCTAATTCGATATCGGTATGCCCAAGATACTGATCTATGCTTAAACCTTCTATTGGTTTGGGTACCCATACATAGCGTAGGCCTGAGTCTTGCAGGAAAATACTATCAGGAGAATTATCTACGATAAACTGTAGCCGTTCTTTAATTTCATTAAGCGTTTCTTCAGCCTGTTTATACTTTGTCGTCTCACGTAATGATAAGACCAGGCCAGTCACATTTCCGTCTGAATTCTTAACTGGCACTAGGCTCCAATCCCAATAGGTGACTCCACGTTCAGGCTGATCAGGATAAACAAACGGCTTGTCTTTGAAGAATACGCCTTTGCCGGTATCCCTGACTTTCCGGAAAATAGCCTCATTTTCCTCGTGGGGATATAATACAAAATGATTCTTGCCAACCAGTTCTTCCGGTTTCATATGGCACGATTCGGCATAGGCGGGGTTGACCCACACAAAGTTGAATTGGGGATCAAAAAAGGCCAGCATAAAGTCGGTGGTCTGCATTACGCTTTCAAGCAAGTTTCGATCACGGCTAAGCGTCTCATCAGCCTTCTTGCATTCAAGAATCTCAGCACGCAAATCTTTATTGGCCTTTTCCAACTCAGCTATTCTTCTTTGCATCTGGAGATCCGTTTCATCCTTATTCGGAAGGTCAGAAGCAGTCATAATTCCTCAACATGGCTTTAAAACAGGGCATTGATATTTCCCAGTAATTTTTATCTCCCAGTAATTTTTATCTTATCCCGTTGTCTGCTAGAATTGACATAAGTGTGACTCTGGGCAAATCCCTAATACCTATTAATTGATAAATATTTATCTAATGATATTTATGATATCGGCAATATATAGTTTTTAAGAATTGAAGTGAAGAAGTTATTTGGGAAAAGTAATATTTTATCTATTACAGATAAAAAGACCTAAATAGTTCAAATAGAAGCTTTTTTATTTAGGCGAAAAGCGTATTGCATAAAGAAGGAAGTATAGAAGACAATTTTTGCCTCTTTTGCATTTACTTTTACGAACAACCCCACACCAAAAATTCTTTAAAAAGCCAATAGACGACTTTATCAACTATTAATTCACTAGCCAATCTTAAGCCAAATTTTTTCTCATAAACACTCGAATCAGGTTAGTGCATAAGAGCCGGATTTTTAACATAACCTTTGAAGCATACAAGGTTATTACAGGTAATGTTCTAAAGCCCTGAGAAAACTTATTTTATAGAAGATAATCAAAGTTTCCTTAATCAAAGTTTCCTTAATCAAAGTTTCCTTAATCAAAGTTTCCTTAATCAAAGTTTCCTTAATCAAAGTTTCCTGGCAAATCCCTCTGCAAATAAAGAGGTAGTCACTGCCAAATTCTTCTAGTCTCTAACAATTACATAGAAATTCTACATCGGTTAAAATCAGCTTCCTTTTATTTTTCTTCACAGGGCACTCTACAGCATAAGCATTGAATCAGGTGTCTTTATAATCAATCTCACAGTCAAACAATGCTTTTAATGGTTATCCATTAACTTTCTCATGTTCTTATATTGGTAGGCAAATTCCTCATTTATCCCTCAAAAACGCAAACGATCAAAACTAATTAAGATATATAACCTCTTCGTTACTCAGAGGTTATATCATATACTCTACCACAGCAGGAGAAAGCATTACCGACAGCATCAGCGACTTTGATATTGCAGCCTTGGATTGAAGAACAAGGGAAGTGACAAAAGCGATTTACGTTTATTTTGTGGGCGTATTTACAGGTGAATCTAAGAGGCTGTCTTTCAAATAGGCTCGATATTTTTACTGTGTGGGAGTACGAACAAACTTTTACACACCACATTTATATTTGGTTGTCATGCTTCGCCATCAAAATTTTGCGTTACATTATTCCAAAAATAAGGATAAAAACATTCAATAAATTTCCACTGTCTTTTCATGTACTTTATCTCATTTGACAGATTACTATTATAATTCAGTTCGATTTCTGCACAATCGGTTAACTCTAACGACTTTTGTTTTATACACGCATTTGATAAGCAAAGTCCACTTGTCAATGCTATTGAAATACCTTCACCGAATGGATTTAAAAGTCCCGCAACTTCACCTGCAAAAAAAACTCTTCTATTTCTTAAAACTATAGGAAAATCAGGTATAACTAATGGTATATACCAGGCTTCATCTTTGATTTCTTTGATTATTTCAAAATTAATTTCTTTTTTTAGAAAGGAAATAAATTGGTTGTGAAAATATTTTGATTTGGCTAATGTTTTTGCTATCGTACCTACAACAATGTGGTTATTTTTGGTGTTTATCCATGAATCATATTCTGAGAAATCCTTTGAAATATAAGCATAAAACTTTGATCTATCAATAGAAGCCCTTGCATTGTAGTATTTTTGATATGTAACCAACTTATTTTGCTTTGGTGTATTTGTCATTATCCTTGAAGTTCCGCTGGCTCCATCACATGCAATTACAATTTTAGAGTTAATTTTGTAGACACTATCGGCTTTTATTGTTAATGTAACTCCATTTTCATTCTCATCCAATTTTACAACCCTTGAATGATCTATAAGATCTGCTCCTGCCTTAATTGCATGTTGTACTAGCCAATAATCAAATTTATCTCTTAAAATGTTTAAACCTTTATCTGGAAAGTCTTGTGGCACCATATATTCATCAATAATATTAATTCCATTAGTCTCGTAGGGAGTGCATTTGACATCATCAGGAATATTATCAAAATATTTCTCAAGTACATCTACCGACTTTTTTATCAGGATTCCAGAACAGGATTTATTGCGTGGTAAATCCTGTGCTTCTACAATAAGCACCTTAAAGTGATTAGCAAGGTTATATGCACTCATACTGCCAGCAGGACCGGCACCGATGATTGTAATGTCATATTGTTTATCCAAACTCTAATTCTCCTTAAACCAGAACCTGGTGCAAATTCAATGCATGGCTTAGATTTTGGTCGTGCATTAGTAGCTGGTTAATATTTTGTCTTTGAGTATTTTTGCTTAATTGCATCTGTTGTCAGAAATCACTCTGTCAGTAGATTTTTTCTCTGCAAACTTTATATAAGGAAAGTGCAACTTAAAGTAATTCAACCCTCCTGCCGGGGCCCCTATTGATCTCACTTTCTAGTTCAGAAAAGGTGTCCGTGCACCCTCAATTGCCTTCAAGTTATGTTGTTCTCCTCTCCACCTTTATTATTCGGCCTTACGCCTTGAAAAAACGCGAGCAAATCCTCATTGACCCGGTCTTTGAGTGTCGTGCACATGCCATGCGGCGCGCCCTTATAAATCTTCAGCGTGGAGTCCTTAATAAGCTTGGACGAGAGTAGGGCCGAGGCACCAATCGGCACAATCTGATCGTCGTCACCATGCAGGATCAGCGTCGGAACATCGAATTTTTTAAGGTTCTCCGTTAGGTCTGTTTCGGAGAAAGCCTTGATGCAAAAGTATGCGGCCGGAAATCCAGCCATCATTCCTTGGAGCCAGAATGATTCACGCACGCCTTCCGAGATTTTGGCGCCCGGCCTGTTATAACCATAGAAGGGTAGGCTGAGATCCTTCCAGAACTGCGAACGGTCGGCTTGGACAGCCTCACGCAACTTGTCAAACTCCTCGATCGGTGTGCCTGCCGGGTTTGTCTCTGTTTTCAACATCAGTGGTGGGATCGCACCGATCAGTACGGTCTTAGCTACACGTTTCGTGCCGTGACGGCCAATGTAGCGAGCAACTTCACCGCCGCCTGTGGAGTGACCAACGTGAATCACGTTTTTCAGGTCAAGCGCTTCGACAAGCGTCGCGAGGTCGTCCGCGTAGGTGTCCATGTCATTGCCATTCCAGGGCTGGCTCGAGCGCCCGTGACCCCGGCGGTCATGGGCTATGCATCGATATCCCCGGGAAGCTAGAAAGAACATCTGGTCTTCAAAAGCATCCGCGCTCAACGGCCAGCCATGGCTGAAGACCACCGGCTGTCCACTGCCCCAGTCCTTGTAATAGATCTGTGTGCCGTCCTCTGTCGTGATCGTTGTCATAGGACGATGTCCGTTATCAAATCATATATAATTTTAAGAATAACTTCTTCTTAATATTAATAGTCTTTAAAAAAAATTCGCTTTTATACGTAGCTTCTATACATATATGCACGGTTTAGGTATATGCCTTAGGGATATATGTTAAAAACAGCAAATATCTTCGCAAATTATATTTTTTGCTGACGGCGAAGAATAACTGATAACATAATAAATTTAATAAATTTAATCCATTGATATTGATTTTCAACTTATTTACAAAAATGATTCAATCTAAAAATCGAATCTATTAAGAGGTACTTACTGCCTAATGTAAGTTCCGCTTATTGGAATTACGAACGCAAAGGTACTTCCCTTATCGGAATTACTTCTGAACCAGACATACCCACCATGCAAATAGACAATCTGCTTAACCAATGAAAGTCCTAGTCCTGTTCCCTGGAATTTTTTGGAGAAAAAATTGTCTACCTGGCTAAATGGTTTGAAGAGTTTATTCTGATCTTCGAGTTTAATACCTATCCCTGTATCTTCAACTGTTATTTCCACCATATCTCCCTTTTTTCTTGCCCTTATCTTTACAAGACCATTTTCATAGGAGAACTTAATAGCGTTATCCACAAGGTTATACATGATCTGAGCAAACCTGGATTCGTCCGCACGGATCCTTTTAAGTTCTCTCTCGACATCTACTTCAATTTTAATATTTTTTCGATCTGCAATTGGAGACAGCAGATTTTGTATCATCTTAAGCTTAGCAGCAAGTTCAAAGTCTTTATAATCAAGCTCGAGTTTTCCGGCTTCGATTTTAGAAAGATCCAAAAGATCATTGATCAAATTAAGGAGATGCTTTCCGCTTCGAGAAATATTTTCTGTAGCTCTTAATTGTCTTTCCGTAAGTTTTCCATATGCCTGCTCATACAACATATCAGAAAATCCTATTATTGAGTTAAGTGGGGTTCTCAGTTCGTGGCTCATATTTGCAAGGAATTCACTCTTGGCACGGTTTGCAACTTCTGCAATTCGTTTTTCTTGCAAAAGTTTTTCTGCTATCTTCTTTTCCGTAATATCTCTAGCAATAATAGAAATAGCCACAAGTTCTCCATATATGTCAAAAACCGGAGAATAAGTTAATGAAATATTTATGATTGTACCATCCTTTTTTAATCGCAAAGTCTCATAGTGTTGAATTCTTTCTCCCTGTTTAATCTTTTCAACTAACTGCTTTATTTCTCCTTTAATAATATCCGGTTCAAGTATTGATGTATATTTTCCCAGGACTTCTCCAGCCAAATAACCATAAGCCTGCTCCGCCCCCTTATTCCAGCTGGTAATAATACCATCAAGAGACTCAGTTGTAATTATATCGTTCGATGATTCTACAACATTCGCTAATCTCTTAATTTTCTCCTCAGCTTTCTTACGTTCTGTAATATCTATGAATGCAGATACTGATCCTCGTAGATTTCCCTGCTCGTCACGTAAGGGTCTGGCGTTGCCTAATACATGCCGTATACCGCCGTCAGCAGATACAATATCTAGCTCGCAGTCCTTTATCTCTATACCTGCAGCCGCCATCTGCGACGGCATTTTTTCAGGCGGGATTTCCCTTCCGTCCTTGAATAACTTAAACATCTCTGGCCGCTCTCCTTCAGGAGCTGACTTGGAAAAGTTTGTACCCACAGGAACCCCTAGCCATTTATAGGAGAGGCGGTTACCAGTTAGCTGACGAACCTGAGGATCGTGCGCTATACATACGGAAACAGGAACGGAATCCAATACTGCTGCCAGTTCATCCGAACGAGCTCGCTCACGTTTCTCACTCTCAAGCAGCGCATCTACTAGTGTATCGCGTTCAGCCAGCGATTTAGATAGCTTGATATTGCTGTAACTTAGCTGCGAAATCACGTTAGCAAACGTCATGAGAAATGACATGCCTGTGTTCACAGCCTTCCTACTCAACCGTGGAACTTTTTCAAGCGCTGCCATATATTCCTTTTCATCGAAGCCGTATTTTCTGGCCTGGGATCGGAAAAGCTTATAGTCAACAGGCTCATCCTCAAAAAAGAACTGCCCTCCGAAGATATAGCCGACATGCTAGTCACCCACCATGATGGGAGTTACTACGTCCCACATGTTGTTCTTACATTTATACATTTTAAACTCTCCAGGGGTAATTCCCGAGGATAGGTTTATGTTGCTTTCTACGCAGTGCTTGCAGGTTTCGGGATGAACTCTGTGGAATCTGGTGCAGATATCCTGCCACCCTACACCTGCCAGAACACTCCCTTTGAGATCGTTTAAGCCTATGGGAATATGAGTAAGTTTATAAAAATCATCCATTAAGGGCTGGATAGTTTGGACATCAATAATCTCAGCCAGATCCAGAAGGTCTATTTTTTGAGAAGGTGAAAGGTCATTTTCTAACTTCAGCCTGACGCACTGCTCATTCCGGCTAGATGCCTCCTCAGCCCTTTTGGACCTGGTAATATTTCGGTTCGGTACCATATTATCGGCACGCAAGTCTTGATTGATTTCTTCCAGTTCAGCTATCCGTTTTTTCATCTGGATCTTTATTTCATCCCTATCCGGAAGATTAAAATGAGTCATAATTTCCTCAGTCTTGCTTTAAAGCAGGCATCTAATATTCACATTAAATATATTTTTATCTCGCCCTTTATTGATTAAATTATCCTGTAAAATAATCTCAAAACCCGTTTATTGAAGACTATTTTAAGTAAAAAATACAGACAATTATATATAAAAAAGCAAAAAAAATTGATCAAAACTTGTTTGTCTCGGGAAAAGAGAACTTATTTGGTAAATAGTTCTGGTATAAAGTAACACCACTTAAAAGCAAGGTACGTATGATATAATCTTCAGCTCTCCCAGAGCCTCACATTTTGTTAAAAGCAGCTTCCTTACCTCTTTTTATCCTGAAAATTAGCCAAAAAGTAATTTTTTTGTAAAATCCCGCAGGTGTTAGGAAACATCTGTTCTGCTTTGTACATAGTATCTTTTTTCAACCAACCATATCCAAACTTAAAATCTGGCGCTTTGACATACTCATGTTAAATTTTTATACCATGTTGGAATTTTAGAACAAATATTCAATTCCATGACAATATTTACAACCAAATTGTAACTAACTAACAAAGTAAGACTTCAAAGACAATAAAAGTGACTACAAATATAGGAACTAATTCATGGGTAGAAGACGAAGCTGAATTTTCTGTTCAGAACTGAAGAAGAAAACAATGGAGAAATCAATAATTCGAGCAATAGTAATTCTGAATCTGATAACAAGGGTAAACTAGGTAATACTACCTCTACTCCAGGATTCGGATTATTAGGTGGCCTGACATGTCTGTATGGTGGTTGGAAGCTCAGGAAGAGGTAATGTAGAGCTTGGATAACTCGACCTCTGGCGCCTGGTAATCTATTACCTACTGAGTTTAATCCAATTTTATGCAATCAATAGTGAGATTGTATCTTTTTTTCAGTCCAATATAGTTTCAAAAATGAAAGCTGGATGATAGAAAATGTGATTATCTCTGACTATTGGAAATAATAAAAAGCATGGAATTGTTCTAATCTTAGTGTTTTCTTTGTTAATTTTATGCTCTTTAACATTATCCAATTCTTCTCAAGATGATGTTAAACTAGCAATACAGTGTACAGTAAGTAGGCAACCGGACGATTTTGGTATAATATCCTACTGTAAGAATTCGAACATTGTTCACGTAAAGATGTAAATTTTCAGGATCTTTTTGATAATTGATTTTGGATATTTTAGTTCGTTCATTTGTATTTCATCATGAAAATAAATATGCAAAGAAAACATATAAAATTATTCATTTCTTTGCATCTATTTATAGAAAAGTCAGACTTAGGGGGAAAATAGGAAAAAATGCATAGATTTTCTATATAAATCCTGTGCATCTAAACGAGAGAAAAAGAAGGAAAAAATAATCTCTGGAAATATATGGCATATCATAACAAAAAGAAAAGTGCATTAATGGTTAATGCTTTGTGGTCACTATGTATGAATCTGATGAATGGGCGAAAACTGGGTCAGAAGCTGCAAAAGTTGTTACCACTTTAGTAGGAGCGGTAGAAAAGGCAGGAAGTTATTTTGCAAGGTATCTAGACGAACCACTTACACAATTTTCTGGAATAACCACTGACGAACTAAAATCAATTCGTCAGCAGCTCCAATTAAAGCACAAAACAAGAGAATTAGACAAAATTATTGAAATCCTCGATCAAAGAGGAATAAAAGTCACGAGATCTATTTCTAAAAGACTCTTGATACCAATGTTAGAGCAAGCTACTTTGGAGGAAGAAGATGAGCTAAAAGCTATCTGGTGTAAACTAATAGCAAATAGTTTAGATCCAGCTTTTGGTGTGAAAATAAGATATGCTTTTATTGATATTCTTAAGAGCCTAACATCCTTAGATGCTAAAATACTAAAATACATTTATGATACCGTAATGATTACAGTTACGCAAGAACAAACAAACATAGCTGAAGTCAATCTCAATGAGTATACAATAAGTATTGATAAAATCATAAAAGATGTTCCTGCTCCAGATTCAGAAATTAAGTTAAGTCTATATAATTTAAAGAGAGTCCAATGTGTGTGGGATGGGGATTTCATAGATAGAAAATCAGGAATATTACCAGGTAAAGGAATAGTAGTTAGAGAAAATCGAGATAAAAATTACACACTTACACTATTGGGATCTGCTTTAATAGAGGCGTGTATGAAGTGATTCCTTATCGATATAACCTTAATTCTAGAAGTAGCTTGTAAAGAGTCTCTTCTATGGAATGCCCTAAAACCTTAATATCCGAAGCTATACCTTTTAAATGTATTTTTTTTGAGAATATTTTATTTTAATAAATAAGCTATAACTATAGATAAAATTAAAAATATTGTTGAAATTATAATGTCATCTTTCTTTCTTTCCAAAAAGGATGTTTCAAATTTTATATTTTGAAGAGATATTGGGAACTGTTTTTTTAACTTCTTCTTATTTTTTGAAAGTTGAACATAACGTGTTATAGAACGTGTGATATAGTAAAAAGTCATGGAAAGAGACAGGAAAAACACAAATATAGAAATGTCATTGTTTATACCTGATTCTGCACTCATTATAATCAATATAATGGGTAAATAAATAATACTTATAGTAATGAGCCTATCCCAAAACTTCATTTAATCTAATTATTGCTGCTACCATTACAACTCCTAGATATGATTCCTCTTTTATTTCATATCTTGGAAATACTTTCTTACATGACTCTATCCAGCTAAAGAACCTTTCTACTATACTTTTCTTTTTGTATTCTTTCTGATCTACCTTTATTGGTCTTCCTATCTTCTTTTTCTTCCGATTTCTTTTATTTACTGATATATTGGACTTTATTCCTCTTTTCCTGTTATATTTTCTAATTTTAGTTGTATCATACATTCCATCAGCTGTTACTTTTGAAAGCCTGTTAACAGGCCTTCCTACAGGTCTCTTAATTTTGAAATTATTAAGTGTAGGTATATAAAGTGTTGAATCATTCTCATTTGCGGGAACAACAATTATAGAGAGGGGTAGACCCTGTAAATCTACTAAAACGCTTAATTTTATTCCTTTTACTTTTTTATGACCGTCGTAGCCGATATTCCCCCTTTTTTAGCCGGAATATCTTTCGTATCAGTAAAACAATGAGAGAGATCTATTTTCTTCAAATCATAACCTTTGTTTAAAAGTTCATTAAAGATTTCCTGATAAATTCCATGTTCACAGAGGTAGAGGTGGAATCTATGAACGGTTGATTTAGAACCATAGCGGCGAGGAACATCTTTCCATGTACAACCTGTCATAACAACGTACAAAATACCATTCATTAACTTCCTCATATTTGCACGTGGTCTTCCTGTATGTGGTTTCTGAGGAGGAAGATAAGGCTCTATTGATTCCCATAGAACGTCATCGATTTCATGGAATGACATAAAGGTAGATTTATAATTTCAACATAATATTACTTTTGGGATAGGCTCAATAAGTGAACTTTTTATTTTTTCAATTTCTTTCTGCATGTCATCTTCGGTATCACTCTTATATTTCAAAAGTTGTATAAAATATCGAACTAAACGTATGAAAAGGTGAATAGACGGAACAAAAGATAGTAAAAATAATAATATAAAGACGGTGTTCTCAATTATATTTAATATCGAACCAATTATAACTAATATAATAGGTATACAGAGAATACCTATATTGATAAGTCTATCTTTTACTAATTCAATATTTTCCTGAGACTCCTTTTTGTTTGAAAATATTAAGTTCCATAAATCTAATGTCATTCATTTCAGAATTTCTTAATGATGTTTAAATCTTTTGTTTTAAATCCGTTATTTATTAAGAGCGTCTAATACGGAGAGTCCGACAAAATATATTATGTCGTTTTGTGTTCAGATTTGTATAAAAATATCAATAATTTGTATTATCGTAGACTTCATGTGCCTTTTCTACGCGAAACGAGAATTGAAAAAGCCTTTATTCAATCTTTTTCGATAACTATTTAAACTAGTTAACAAAAAATAATTGTGAGCCGTTATGATTCCTTTGAATGGTTTTTGGTCTGATGTTTTATCTGGAACTATTGTTATATTTCTAGGACTAGCAATAACATACATTGCCTCGTACTTATATAAAATAATTGTTGAAAAAAAACCAGCTAAATTAGAGATTAAATTAGTGGTTTGTGTTATTTTTGTAATCGTAGTTGCGTTTGCAGGTATCTACGCCTCTATGACTGACAAGCCAGAGGGACCTACAGAGGGATCTACAGGACCTACAGAGGGATCTACAGGACCTACAGAAGTTAGTTATAATGAATGGAATGGAAAAATAATTCCTGATATAGGAGGAACTTCTAACACAGGAGGAACTTCTGATACAGGAGTTTGTTATTATGATTGGAAAGGAACAGTTCTAGATAACCTTACTGGTACTTACAATCCAGATTATACTTATTTTATGGTGACTTTATATGTCAAAAACGATGCAAGTCAACCAGTGTCTACAAATGCTTGGTATTGGAAACTTGTAGTAGATGGGGTAGAATACTCCCGTGATATGAATTCATTCGGTTCGACATACCAGACACCAGTAGAAATACAAAATGGCGGAGAAAAAGAAACTCGGATTATATATTGCCTAAATAGCATACCATCTGAAGCTGAAGTAATATATAAAAGACCCAGTACTCCAATTATGGAAAGAATAAAGCATTACTGAATTTGTTTCTGCTCAAAAGAATAAATATTTAAAATTAATCTAGAAGTAAACCTTAAAAACTCTAATTGAAAATTCTACTGAGTGTATATACTCTAAATAAAAAAAGAAAGAATGAGATGTTTTTTAATTTCCGAAAAAAAGATTCACTCGATAGAATTCCTTTCAAGTGAATCTTTTTCCCTTCTTAATACGTTTTTTTAAATTTTGAATTTCAACCCTTTCAACGGTTGCCTTTGCTGTTTCCCTTGCTAATACTTCATTTTCTGATTTTAATTTAATGAATTCGGGAGATTCGGAAATATCAATTTCTTTTTGGATCGTAAGGTATGGGATGTAATTTTCATACTTTTCTCGAAGTGCTTTTGGATCAGCACGAAAATAAGCATCTCTTGTACTGTCTATCTTATGTCCCATCATAAAATCGGTCGTGAAAATATCACAACCATTAGCAAGCAATGTGGAATTGAAGAATTTCCTTAAATTGTGTGATCTTACTAAGTTTCTTTCACCATAAGGGCTTGACATTCTTGCTCTTTCATTTAGTTCTCTATATATTTTCTGTATTGTGTGAGTATCAAGTTTTCTTAATTCTTCTGCTTCTCGAACATTTGTTTTTCGAATTTCGATATATTGTGATGGTACTGCCCTACAGATGAATATATATCCTGTTGCTTTCCCTCTTTTGTCATATTCTACTCTTTGTTTGAGCAATTGATTTTGTCGATATTGGTCTTTGTTTTCAGATATCCTGTTTCTATATTCTATGTATTTCCAAATTGCTCTTGAAGCTTCGGGAGTCAGGAAAGTATAAAATTCGTAATCGACTTTTTTCCTAATCAGGTGTAAAGTTGTTATTTCGGTTTCTTCATCGTAACTTTGCTGGCATCTCTGTTTTTTAATTGTGGACTTGATTTTTTGTATATCTAGGCAGTATAGGTAACTGAATATTATAAAAAATAAAAAAGCTTCTTACACCTGTCATTCTGCTTCTTATGGTAAGTGGTGCTATACCAGATTTTTCTAAATCTTCCCTAAACTCCCTTAGCTCATCAAAGATTCTTCTTTCCCTCATTAGCTAGCCGGATCTTGGATCTTATATCTTCTTCAGCTTCAATTAATATTTGCTCAGGTGTTTTGTCTAAAAATTCCGTATAGACTCTCATAGCATCAGTATATACATTTTTTGTATTTTTTGACGAGCCGGAAAGCTATTTTTTTATAGTTTGGTTGCACACAATCTCATTACGGAGTATTTTACCACCTTCTAACTTTCTAACTTTCTTATATTTCAATATAACTCCGAAGGAGTGTATGTATTATTGAATGAAGCTCTGCTCATTGCTCCCTGTGGAATGAACTGTTGCATTTGCATGGCTTACTTGAGGAAGAGAAATAAATGCCCGGGCTGTAGAACTGATGCTAACAAACCTGTTTCTCGAGTCATATGCAAAATAAAAACATGTGAAATTTTAACAAAAAATAAATTAACATTTTGTTTTGAATGCGAAAATTTTCCCTGCAAAAATTTAAAACATCTGGATAAAAGGTACCGTACCAAATACAATATGAGTATGACTGAAAACCTTGAAAATATTAAAAAACTTGGATAGAAGAATTTCTAAGAAATGAAAAAATAAGATGGACATGCACCGAATGCGGCGGCACAATCTGTGTTCATAAAGGCAATTGTTATAACTGCGGGAAAAAAATTTGAATTCAAAATTTTACCTATGGAGGTTTGACAAACTCTAATTTATCAAATATTATCTTCCGCATCAATTATTGTCTACATCAATTATTGTCTACATCAATTATTGTCTACATCAATTATTGTCTACATCAATTATTGTCTACATCAATTATTGTCTACATAATTGCCTGCAATTCCCTGAACTTCTAATACTTTTGAGGCATTATAAGTAAACTTTTCATACTGGTGCGGGAATATAAGCTATATAAATAAGGGGGACTGCTGGAATTGGCTTCTTCCAAAGTTACTGCTGTTTTTTCTCTGTTTGCATTTGCGGTTATTCACAGCCTGACTGCGAGCCTGCCCTTCAAACGCCTGGTCATGAGAGTAGCTGGTCCCAAAGCAGAAACGCTCTATCTGCCGGCATACAGCCTTATTGCAGGGCTGACGATACTGCCGCTTGTCTATCAGCTTTACAAAAACCCGGGGCGGATTCTCTACAAAGTACCTTCACCATGGCGCTGGCTCATGGTCGGGGGACAGTTAATTGCCGGAACTCTTTCCCTCATGGCTTTTCGGGACGCCCCACATAGGTTCAAAATACGCTCCCAGCTCTCCGGCCCGCAGGCTTCCGAAGCAGATTCCCTGAGGATCAAGGGCGTTTACCGGTGGGTAAGGGATCCCTT
This sequence comes from Methanosarcina horonobensis HB-1 = JCM 15518, assembly GCF_000970285.1. NCBI lineage: Archaea > Methanobacteriati > Methanobacteriota > Methanomicrobia > Methanosarcinales > Methanosarcinaceae > Methanosarcina > Methanosarcina horonobensis. The sequence goes on from NZ_CP009516.1 coordinate 1,830,928, forward strand.
CCTGCTCTCGGGGGTGATCATGATCTGGCTCACTCCCTTTATGACCGTCAATCTGCTTATCGTATACATTTTGACTACCATATACTTTTATATGGGGTCTCTTCACTGGGAGAAAAGGTTGGTGGTACAGTTTGGTGACGAATACAGAGAATACCGGAAACGGGTTAACAGGATAATTCCAGGATTAAGGAGAAGGGTTAAAGAATCTGATCAATCTCTGGCTAATATAACGTAAATATAATAATGCTAAATATAATTAAAACCCAATTTAACGTAAACCCCGGAAACACCATAAACCATGTCCGGGCGAAACCGGCAGGTTGATGAAAGCTCATGATAAAGGCAGGCAGTTCTTTTTTTCACAATGGAAAACGCGGTACTATCGGCGCTGTAATCTCGCTCAAAGGAGTGCTTTATATGGTTACGGTTTCTCATATCTTTCGGGGTGAAGGAGACCGCCTGACAGTTAATGGAATGAGACTCTTTGTTACGCGAATTTTGAAAGATCACAATTTAGCCCTTATAGAGCTTCCTCCTGACAGCGAGGTTGAAATCACGGAATTTGGCAGCCCTGCCGAACTTGAGCTGGCTAAACTTATCAATGACACCCGTACTATCCATTATTGCAGGGTAGTTAATTCAGGAGCTTCACTGCTTTTCCTGGGCTTCCAGTGTCATGATATGCCGGAGCCGGGGGACAGCGGCTCTCCTATCGTGCAGGGAGGGAAGGTAATAGGTCTTATGTCCTCGACAACACTGGATACCTGCATGGGAATGGCGGTTTCATCTAAAATTCTCGGCAGCCTGGAAGTATAGGAATGCTAAGATGCTGAAAATTAATTTCGTTTTCGATTTCACGTCATATTTTATCTTAACGTGATTCCTTCTGCAGGTAAAAAGCAACTGGAAAACCGATCAGAGTAGGGATCCAGAAAGAAAACATCCTGTAACTAAGTATAACCACAACTGCAATCGGTCCTGGTACTCCAAGACCTGTATAGAGAGCTGCCATAGTGCTCTCTACAATCCCTACCCCTCCTGGGATTAGAAAAGTCATCTTTCCGAAAAGCAGGGGAAGTCCGTACCCCACAAGCAGGATTGAAGGCTTTATCGGGTGTCCTGCAGCTATGAAGAATAAGTAAAGAGTTAGCATATCAAGACTTATGGAAAAAGCTGCTGCCAGGGCTGGACGCTGCCACCCTCCTTTATGCAGAACATCAAGAGCTGCAAAGAGCCGGCTTACAAAGTTCTCGATAGGCACAGGATTATAGGGCTTGTTCCGGATTCTGGCAAAGAAAGCTGCTATTTTCCCGGCTCCTGCATTAAATCTGGTCCTGTGTTTTCTTCCCCAGCTTACTGCCAGAGTACCAAGACTCAGCAGAGTGAGGATCAGGAGAAATGCGTAGAATTGCACGGAAGAAAGTTCATGAACCAGAAGCAGGTGTACTGTTCCTGCTGTTGCGAGTAAAATCAGAACTGCATTGTTAAACATTGTAGGCAGTGTACCTGCAAGCCCTGAAGCCTCTTTGCTTACGCCAGCTTTCCTTACCCAGCTGTAGGTAGCTGCAGCATTTCCTAAAGTGCCTCCTGCCAGCATTCCCATACTCGATGCAGCAAGAGTGATGGCAGCTCCTTTTAAGATTGGGATATGCTGGTTTGCTATTGACAGAACCGAATTAATAAGATAGCTGTATCCGATGTAACTTATAATCTCTGCAAGGCCAGCGAGCAGTACAGCCCATAAAGTCATTGTCCTGATTACCTGAAGGGACCCTTCAAAAGAAGTAATTTGCGGAAGAATCAGATGAACCGCGAGTCCCAGGAAAACAAGAGTTAGAAGGTGACGTCCGGCTTTCAGGATCAGAGGTTGAGACGATAAAAGGCTCCAATAGTTATTGCTTTTATTTTCCAGATTCTGTAAACCTTCCTGTCCGTTTATACCCATTTTTAATCCTCTAAAACTAACATCACCTTTATTTTGTATTTTCTCACACCTCTTAATATATAAAAGAAATGACTCCTGGAATAAAGTTAATTTTATTCAAAATATAATCAGTTCTATAAATGCATATATTATAGCATTTAACGCAGCACTCTGCATTTGGTCTAAAGGATAATTATCGCAATGGTGAAGATATCTTCGATGTAACAAAAAACAATACACAAGCTTTTATGGACAGCAATAGATGGGAAGGCTTATCGACAACTTAGCTACGCTACGGTTTACGCAGTAGTCAAAGCAGTAGCTAGGAAGGCAGGATACCTTACCTCTTTTATCCTAAAGATAATTCTGGCATCACATAGTACTCGATAGCACCAGCATTGAAAGCAACCATCTTTACAGGCAGTCTCACGTTCAAACATCGTTTTTGAGGTTAAACGATTACCTCTTAATCTTCTTGTTTCAGTAGACAAATTTCTCTTCTAATCTGTAAAAACACTAACGACCAAAACTAATTAAGACATATAAACTATGAATTACGAAGAGGTTACTTCATATACCCTGCGACAGCAATAGAGAACTTATGCTTTCATCAGTTCTCTTTTTATTCTGCACCGAAGCTAATTACAAATTCAGCACCATTATCCCTTTTAAGCTCGACCTGACCGTCTAACTGTTCTACCAGAATATTTACAAGCTGCAGACCAAGAGTCTCGGTATTCTCCAGATTTGTTTCTTTTGGAATACCAATCCCATTATCTGAAATAATTAGGGTATATCTTTTACCCATCTCGAAAAGCTCCCCTCTGGTATCCACCTCACTGATAGCTTCTTCACTAAAGAGTTTAATCTGAATCTCTCCTGCTCTTTTGTCTGGAAATGCATACTTTAAGGAATTGGAAACAAGCTCGTTAACAATCATTCCTAACGGGACAGCAATATCCATATCAAAGAAGATGTTTTCTTCAACATCCAAATTTAAGCTGGTATCGAGACTGCCAAGTTTATAAGTCTGGAAAAGGTTTTCAACAAGCCTTTTCAGATATGGTGAGAAGTTTAGCTTATCGGTTCCTCTGCCTTCGTGCAGCTCTTTGTGGATAAAGGCAATTGACATTACTCTGTCCTGACTCTCCCTGAAAGCGTCAAGAACTTCAAACTCCTCAGCAGACCCTCTACTTCTGAACTTTTCAGCCTGCAGGTCAAGAAGGGAAGAGATCACTTGGAGATTATTTTTGATTCTATGATGGATTTCTTTTTTTCTGGCTTCTTCGGCTTTTGCCAGTAATTTTTCCGCATTGACTTGCTCAGTAATGTCTCTGCCAATAGCTGAGATAGCCATCAGCTTTCTAGAAGCATCAAAAACCGGAGAATAAGTTATTGACACATTTGTTATTGTACCATCCTTTTTTAGCCGTAGAGTTCTGTAATGCTGGACCTTTTCTCCCTGTTTTACTTGCTCAATTATCTTTTTTATTTCTCCTTTAACACTTTCTGGTTCAAAGATTGAGACATTTTTCCCCAGAATTTCTTCAGCCGAATAACCGTAAATATGCTCTGCTGTCTTATTCCAGCTAGTAATATTACCATCGAGAGACTCTGTTACAATAGCATCATTTGACGATTCCGCAGCATCCGCTAATATCCTAATTTTCTCTTCTGCTTTCTTACGTTCGGTGATATCCTGAACTATTCCTCTCATCAGAACAGGAACATTTTCGTCGTTACAAATCACTTCTCCGTATGCATGAACTATGAGCTCTTTTCCGTCAGCTGAGATTACTCTGTGATCAATGCTGTATGGCTCTTCTCCTTTAAGAGCCTCTTTAACAGCATCATTTACATGGTCTCGGTCCTCAGGATGTATAGGTTTAAAGTTAAAGCGAGGGTTATTTCAGATTCTTGAGGATTAAGCCCAAAAATACGGTGATTATCATCAGACCATGTTAATTTGTTTTTACGGACATTCAGACGCTAGCTTCCGATATTTCCCACGGCCTGGGCACGGTCTAAGTCTTCTCTGTTCTTCTCCAGCTTATCCACCAGAGTATCGCGTTCCTCCAGCAACTGGGCTAACTTGATGTTACTGTGGCCTAGCTGTGAGAGCATATTGGCAAGTTTCATGAAGAAAGACATGCTGTTTTCAACAGTTTCTCTGCTCAGCCGTGGAACTTTTTCTAAAGCTGCTATGTATTCCTCTTCATTAAAGCCATATTTTCTGGCCTGGGATAGGAAGAGCTCATAGTCCAGAGGCTCGTCGTCAAAAAAGAACTGACCTGAGAAGATGTTGCCGATATGCTTTCCGTCAACAATGATGGGGGTTACTATGTCCCACATGTTGTTTTTGCACCTGTAGAGCTTAAACTCTCCAGGAGGAACGCCTGCGGACAGCTTTGTATCACTTTCTACGCAGTGCCTGCAGGTTTAGGGATGAACCCTATGGAACTCGGTGCAGATCTCCTGCCATCCAACACTTATCAGAACGTTGCCTTTGAGATCAAGTAAGGCCATGGTAATGTGAGCAAATTTGTAAAAGTCATCCATGATGGACTGGACTGCCTGAATTCTCCAGTTTCAGCCTGACGCGCTGCTCATTCTAACGCGCCTCCTCAACCCTTTTATGCCTGGTGATATCCCGGTTCAGCACCATATTCTCGGCACGCAAGTCTTGATTAGCCTTTTCCAATTCAGTGATCCGTTTTTGCATCTGGATCTCCAGTTCATTCCTATCTGGAAGATTAAAAGTACCCATAACTCTCCGGTCCCTCTTTTAAAGCAGGAAATGGTATTTGTTAGATATTCTTTTGTCTGATCCTTGTGTTTAACAGAATTTAATATAAACGTGATCCCAAGCAGACTTCTAATAAACAGATCTCTAATATCTTGTGGTAAGTTAATTATTTATTTATTTATTATTTATAAAATTATAGAATAATTTTATATTACATACCAGAAGCCATGTGGATACAATTTTCAACTCACACAAAACATCTACACCTGGTTAAAAACAGCTACCTTACCAAAGGAGAAATAGATCTGGATAACAACTCATCTGGTAATTGGTATAAGACCATCAAAAAGTAAGGATTCCCATAGAACAACATTCAGGCAGTTCAGGCTTACCATCACCATTAATATCTGCGCACCGAATCGTCTTGTAGTATTCTGGACAGGGCCAGTCCTCCTTATCATCCAACAAGTCAAGTGCATTAGGAAGTTCATTCACAAAACTTAGTTTTATCAGTCCTAAATATGGGGTTTAGAGAGTTGATTCATGAGGTACGACAAAAGCTCCTAAGTATTTCTTGTTCTGATCGGGAACTGGTTTAGTGGGAGGTCAGATCTAGGCTTAGAGAGTTTAAACTTTAAGGTTTCCAACAGCTTGAGGGAGAGGAGATTTGGGATTTAGAGGCTTCTTTTGGTAATAACGTTCAAGAAGCCCGAATAAATGGGAAAAATAGCTCAGATAGAGGTCATTAGATGGAAGTGAATTATTTGTTTGATATTTTCCTGGAATCTTTAACAGACAGCGCAAAAATGATTCCGCTACTTCTTATCAGTTACGTTGGAATTGAGTTAGTTGAATACAAATATGCAAATAAGATCAGGGGAATGGTACAAAAAGCTGGAGCAGCTGGACCTGCTATAGGGGCGTTGACAGGCAGTTTCCCTCAGTGTGGCATGTCCGTTGTAGCTTCGGTGCTATACTCACAAAGGTTGGTCACTACTGGCACTTTACTTGCTGTTTATCTGTCTACTTCAGATGAGGCAATTCCAGTAATTCTTTCTCAACCAGAAAGCATTAAAATCATTGTGCCTTTGCTCATAACAAAGATTATTATCGCTCTAATCGGTGGATATACTGTTGACTTTGTTTTTAGAAAATCAAATAAAGAGACCTTAGTCCATATCAAGGCATATGCAGAAGGTTCCGATAATAAACATCATAATCATGAAATAATACTTGAAAAAAAAGCTTGCTGCGGTCACAGCACAAGCCCTTCCTCAGTAGAATTTAATCATAAAGAGATTATTCTTCATCCAATAGTTCATACAGCCAAGGTCTTTATTTTTATTTTTAGCTTTTCGTTTGCAATAAGTTTTGCTATTGCTCAAATGGGTGAAGAAGCATTCAAAAACCTGTTCTTAGGAAGTAGTGTTTTCCAACCGTTTTTAGTGGCTTTATTCGGACTTATTCCAAATTGTGCTGCCTCTGTCGCGATAACGATGTTATATCTCAAAGGTGCTATTACTTATGGTTCAACAATCGCCGGACTCTGCACCAGTGTGGGTCTAGGATTACTGGTCTTATTTAAAGAGGAAAAAGGCAAGAAGAATGTATTGATTATACTGCTTCTACTATTTGGGATAAGTGTCTTAGCCGGATATATCATCCAATACATTTTTATTGAGTTCATCCCAAAACTCAAATTGTTTCTCTGAATTCCTTATTCCTAATTTTTCCTGAAAATAGTACCGGCTTTACAGGGTATTCGAGGTGCCATTAACTCTGATACTGAAGTCTCTGGACCATGGACATTTTACAGCAATTTCACATCCAGACATTATTTTGAAGTCAATCGACAACTTCATCAACTACTTATGTTAGTTGTAGATTTTGTGAGCTATCTTTTCAAGCAAGTTAATCAAACCAGATTAATCAACCTAAAATAATGAGTTCAATATAATTTAGAATGCTTTAATTATTATTAAGGAGAATTCTTTCCCATGACAGACACTACTTACTTTCTTTTCCCCATTGTTTATGCTGCCCTTAACGCAGCTTCATTTGCCCTTTACGGGCTGGACAAATACAAAGCAAGAAAAGAAAAGTGGCGCATTTCGGAAAAAAGCCTGCTGATGATCTCCCTCTTTGGACCGATAGGAGCATGGCTCGGAATGACGCAGTTCAGGCATAAAACCCAGAAACCCATATTCAGGTACCTTGTGCCGGCATTTGTAGGAATTCATATTCTGCTGGTGCTCTGGATAAACCTGTAAGGAAGGCTATATCAACCTGTAATGCTTCTTATACAGGGCTCTCTTCTTATACCCAGATTAGATTAAAGTTTTCTGTTAAGAGACTAAATTGATTATAATAGGTATAAGAGCAGGATAACAGCTAGAATAGGTTAAACCGCATAAAAACCGGATATACAGTGTCACATTAACTCTTTTTTTTGTAAAACCTTTTTTATAGTATTTTCTTCATAAGATATGAAGCATTACAGTTTTCATTCCTTATCCTGGATAGGGGTATACTCTGGAGATTGGCTTTGGGAACTGCAAATAAATGGGAATCGGGGAACAAAAATATATCTCATACTATTAAAAATATATCTCATACTATTTTGAGCTTATTTGGGGGACTCCAATGGCAGGTAAAGACAGGATAAAAATTGCCATTGCAGGAGTTGGGAACTGTGCAAGTTCACTTCTGCAGGGGATTGAGTATTACAGAAATAAAGAGAATGCAGATACTATTGGTCTTATGCATCTGGACCTTGGGGGATATTTACCGTCTGATATTGAGGTGGCAGCAGCTTTTGATATTGATAAAAGAAAAATTGGAAAGGACGTGTCAGAAGCGATATTTTCTCTTCCGAACTGCACAACTGCTTTCTGTCCCGATGTGCCGAAAACAGGCATTGAGGTAAAAATGGGAAGAGTTCTGGACGGCTGTTCCGAACACCTTATCAATTACCCGGAAGACTGCAGGTTTTCTCCTGTGGAAGGGGAGGGTTCGACAAAAGAGGAGATTATAAACACCCTGCAGAATTCTGGAGTCGAGATTCTTGTAAACTACATGCCTGTAGGTTCCGAAGAGGCTGCCCGTTTTTATGCTGAATGTGCCCTTGAAGCAGGCTGTGCCTTTATCAACAGTATGCCTGTTTTTATTGCGAGCGACCCTGAATGGGCGAAACGCTTTGAAGAAAAGAAACTCCCTATTATAGGGGACGACATCAAATCCCAGCTCGGAGCGACCATAGTTCACAGGACTCTTGCCGACCTTTTCAAAAAACGCGGAGTAAAAGTGGAAAGGACTTACCAGCTGAACACAGGTGGGAATACGGATTTCCTTAATATGCTCAACAGGAACAGGCTCAAATCCAAAAAAATCTCAAAAACCGAAGCAGTTCAGTCCGTACTTGCCGAAAGGCTTGATAATGAAAGTATTCACGTGGGTCCAAGCGACTATATTCCCTGGCAAAAGGACAACAAGGTTTGCTTCCTGAGGATGGAAGGAAAACTCTTCGGGGATGTGCCCATGAACCTCGAACTTAGGCTGTCGGTAGAAGACTCACCTAACTCTGCAGGTGTTGTAATCGATGCCATTCGATGCTGCAAACTGGCACTTGACAGGGGTAAAGGAGGAATTCTTTATCAGCCGTCTGCGTATTTTATGAAACACCCTCCAAAGCAGTATCCGGATGACGAAGCATACCGCATGATTGAAGAGTTTATTGCAGAAAATCGGTAAATGAAAAAGAAAAAAGTAGGGTTCGAAGCTAAAATCAGAGGCTCTATTCATTATCCTGGCTGTTTATTTGGACAGCTCCTCTGCCTCTTTCCCTCCTGCTTCAAGCTCCTGTTTTTGCTGGGTATCGAACCGGAGTAAAAGCGCCTGAAACTCCCCAATATGTGTTTTTTCTTCTTTTGCCACATCCATCAAGACATCTCTTATGTTCTCGTTTTCAGTAAGGGCAGCCATCTGTTCGTAAAGGTTTATAGCATCAAGCTCGGCAATAATTCCGGCTCTGAGAATTTCCTTATCCAGGTCTTCTTCAGCTACGTTCTTAAGATTTATCGGAATTTTAGATAACAATTATTCACCCCCTGTTTATCGTATATGAAGATATAATCATAAATATTTTTACCAAATACGGGAAATTCTTTAATTATTCTGGCTCCTTTAACATGTTTTTAAAATGCCGGTTTTTAATACGTTTATTTTTAAGATATCAGTCTTTACATGCCGATTTTTAGATATTTTTATTCAGCTGTAACTGATCCTGTAGATCGCATTATTACTATCATCTGACACAAGCAAAGCTCCGTCAGGCATTACAAGGACGTCCACAGGTCTCCCCCAGTCTGCAAATCCCTGGAGCCAGCCGTAGGCAAAGGGTTCATAACTTACAGGAGTTCCGTTCTCCAGCCTGACAAGTGTAACCCGGTAACCTATAGGGATTTTCCTGTTCCATGAGCCGTGCTCGGCAATGAAGATCTGGTTCCTGTATTCTTCTGGGAACATTGTACCTGTGTAAAAGGTCATCCCAAGGGCAGCCACATGAGGGCCCAGTTCAACCTCAGGCGGTGTGAATTCGGAACAGTTCCGCAGTTCTCCGAATTCCGGGTCAGGGATATCCTCTCCATGACAGTAGGGAAAACCGAAGTTCATCCCCGGTTCAGGTGCCCTGTTCAGTTCATCCGGAGGCAAATCGTCCCCAAGCCAGTCCCTGCCATTGTCAGTAAACCATAGCTCTTCGGTTTCAGGATGCCAGGCAAAACCAACTGTGTTCCTTATTCCTCTTGCGAAAATCTCGAGCTGGCTCCCGTCAGGCTCCATTTGCATAATGGTTCCGTAGCGCTCATCTTCAGGATTACAAATATTACACGGCATTCCCACAGGCACGTACAGTTTTCCATCGGGGCCGAACTTGATATACTTCCATCCGTGCGAACGGTCGGAAGGGAAATTATCGTTGACCACGACCGGTTCCGGCGGATTTTCAAGCCTTGCTTCAATATCGTCGTAGCGGATCACCCTTGAAATCTCGGCTACATACAGGGAACCGTTCCTGAATGCCACCCCATTAGGCATATTCAAGCCTTCGGCAAGCACAATTACATCATCAGCTTTATTGTCTCTATCCTTGTCAAGTACAGCATAGACTCTTCCCTCACCCCGGCTTCCGACAAAAAGCGTCCCATTTGGACTGAGAGCCATAGATCTTGCACCTTCAACATTTTCGGCATAATAATCAATAGAAAAACCCGGCGGAAGCTCGATACAGGCAAGACCTGTCCCGTTTTCCCCACAGTCATCAATGGGTACGGTCCTCAGGACGACATAAGCTGAAAAAATAAGAACAGCAAGAGCAAAAAAGCCAAGTATTATCCTTGTTCCTTTCATTTCTCCCTCCAATTCATTTCTCCCTTCATTTCACTTGAAACTTCTGTTGTTTGAGAGTACTGGTTTGAGAGTCATTGCAGCTTTGAGAAGTTCTTTTTCGGTTTCAGGGCTGGAGTGACCCTGCCCTTTCCAGCGGATAATACCTTCCTGATCGAGTAAAAAAATGTAGGCAAGGTTAGTATTTTCCATTCCGAGGGTTTTCTGGTAACCTGAATAATCGCCATAGAAAGTGACAACCCTACCGTGTTTTTCTGCAGGTATTCCTCCTCTCATTCCGGAATCAATCATCCCGGAGAAAATTTTCCAGCCCGCATTTATCATAGGAACTTCGTAAACTGCAAACCTGCCGTCTTTTCCAAACTCCTGCTCAAAAGGCTGAACCCAGGAATTGATCATACTCTGTGTACTTCTCATAAAAGCAATACAGACGAGCACTACCTTTCCTTTCACCTCTTCCGGAAGAGTTAAAACCCTGCCTGAGAGCGATTTTGATTTGATTTCAGGAAAAGGCTGTCCGATTATCCCTGTTTCTGCTTTCGAACTGCCATGCTCTGCTTTGATGAAATCCCCCCACTTTAAGCTAAAATGAAGATTTAAATCAGCATCAAGGATTTAGATTACTACCCACGTATAATATTTGCTGTTTTATAGAAATGCCTTTGCAGGAAATTTCTTACAACAACTCTCTTTGCCCGTATAACGAAACCTGGAGCATGCGAATATTTACATCAAGGGGGTCTATCATATTATCTGTATTATTCGGAATACTGGGGTATGTATTCATTTACATCAGGGGGGCGGCAAGCTGCAGCATTCTATCTAGTAGAGGATCTGTAGCATGGATTAGAAAAGATCTGTAGCATGGATCTAGCCAAGAATCAACTGCCATTACTTATTATCCGACTATAACTGCCCTTCTCACACCCGCCGGATTTTATTACGGGGATGAGTTAATGAAAATAAATATCGCTCTGGCTTTGACATCAGCTGTCTTTCTGATGGCCTGGATTACAGGCTTTGTATCTGTCATATTCAGCTCCATGTCCGTAACAACACCGGATCCTGTAATGTCCGATTTACTGGCATCCGGCTTACTTTTCATCGCCATCATCGAGTTGCTGAGCATTATCTCTTTTTCCGGTTCCATGCTTTTTCTGCTGAAAGCCAGAAAAATACTGTCCCGATGGTATCTGGCAGTTCCTATGTGTATTTTCCTGTCTTTGTTAGTTATAACTAATTTTCTCGTCTATTTTAACGGAAAACCGTTTCTTAGCGAGCCCATAAGTACGGCAGAAACTCTATGGATTGCATTACTGGCTTTACTGTCTCCCTGCTCTGTATTGTTTTTCTTATCCTCATATGGACAGGACAGTTCAACGAAAGTGTACATTGTGGTTTCATCTGCAGCGAGTCTTTTTTCGATATTCTTTCTTTTTCTCACACTCATAGAGATTTCCAGATGGGCAAGTATTGAAGCAGTAGTACTGCCTCTGATTTTTTACTGGACTATCCTGATGCCGGCTATAGGAGTGTGCTTTTTATCGAATGCTACAATGTACAGGGAAAACGATAATTCAGAGGAAGAACCCTGAATGGAGCCTTCATAGAGTCTTCCTGGAAGGATTAGATACGCCTACAGTCCAGGATAAGAATAAGACTTTATGAGCTGGAAAGATTCATTTTCAGATCCCTGAATTAATACTTTCACCCGACTTCCTCAAGCCTTTTTTATGTGTTTTATCCTATCTTGCTTGATGCTTGCCCCCTATCCTAAAAAGAACACCTCTGAAAGGCGAATTATCTTCCATGCAGATATGGACAGCTTTTTTGCATCCGTCGAGATCAGGGAGAAGCCGGAACTGAAAGGGTTGCCTTTAATTGTGGGCTCTGATCCCCAAGAAGGTTCAGGAAGAGGAGTTGTAAGTACCTGTTCATACGAGGCAAGAAAATATGGAGTCCACTCGGCAATGCCGATTTCGCAGGCTTACAGGCTCTGTCCTCATGCCGTATTTTTGCCTGTGAACATGAAGCTCTATGCAGGAGTTTCGGCAGGTGTAATGGAGCTTTTGCGGGGGTTTGCAGATAAGTTCCAGCAGGTGAGTGTGGATGAAGCCTATCTTATACCAGGGCCTGAGATCAGGAATTTTGAAGAAGCTGCCCTCTATGCTCTCAGGATCAAGGATGAGGTAAAGAGGCAGCAGAGAATCACCTGCTCCGTGGGGGTTGGACCGAACAAGCTTGTATCAAAAATTGCTTCAGGCTTTCAGAAACCTGACGGGCTCACTGTTGTCAGGCCTGAAGATGTTCGGGAATTTCTCTTTCCGCTTCCGGTCTCTAAAATTCCCGGAGTAGGAGAAAAGACAGAGGAAATCCTTAACGAAATGGGGATACACAGGGTAGAAGAGCTTGCAAACTGTGATATCCAGTTACTTTCGGAAAGGTTTGGAAAAATGGGGTTCAGGCTGAAACAGCTGGCAAATGGGCTCGACTTTGAAGAGGTCGTAGAAAAAGAAAGCATAAAATCAATAAGCAGACATGGAACTTTTGCAGAAGATACAAGTGACCCTGTGAAGATCTCCGGGTCTCTGGATCTCCTTATAGAAAGTGTACACAGCTCTCTCCTGAAGCACAGTTTCCTTTTTAAAACCATAACCCTTACAGTCCGGTTTGAGGATTTTTCCACCTATACCCGATCAAAGACTCTTCCTATCTGGACTTCGGACATCTTTGTAATCAAAAGGACAGCGATGCAGCTTTTATCGGAATTCATAGGCAGGCGAAAGTTCAGGCTTGTAGGCGTAGAGGTTACGAAACTCAGGGAAAGAGATGAAAGGCAGACTTTGATTACGGATTTTCCTTAAGAAGGAACTATTATGCTTATATAATTTTATAATAAAAGACCAGATTGTATCTGATGGAAAGGCAGGTTAGACCGGCACTGGCTCTTCTTCTCATCATCGTCCTCAGTATGGTTATTATTTATGCAGTTCTTCCTTACATAAACTATTTTTTTGGAAGTTTTATTCTCTTTGTTATTTTCAAGCCTCTTTACTATTTTTTTCTGAAAAAAACCCGATTTAACAGGCAGATCTCGGCATTTTTGGTAATGATAATTTCCATATTTCTTATACTGATCCCCCTCTATTTTCTTTTGAGCATGGTCATCACCGAAATCCAGCTAATCTTAACGGATCAGGAAGCTATTATGGCCTCTATCCAGTCCGGAAGCCAGATCTTTAGCAGTATTCTCTCAAGGTTTGATATCTCTGACGGTACCTTTCAGGCAAACCTGGAAGAGAGAACAATGTACCTGTTCTTGGAAGCCATAAATTATCTGAGCGTGCTTATCCTGGGTTCTATTCAAAACATAAGTAGGCCTGTCATTGGTTTTCTTCTAATGTACTTTCTTTTCTATTATCTTTTAACAGGAGAGGATTCGGATTTTATGCACAGCGTCTTTGTGGCAATCCCTTTCAATACAAAGAACACGATTATCCTCCGGAATGAGTTCAGGAACATTGTCCGCACAACTCTTATTGCCAGCGGTGCGATTGCTATTATCGAAGGCGGGATCCTGATCATCTCCTTTATTATTTTTGGAATACAGGGAGCTTTCCTCTGGGGAACCATTGCGGCAGTCCTGTCTTTCCTGCCCGTAGTCGGAACGCCTTTGATATGGGTCCCTGCAACAATCATTCAGGTGCTCCAGCAGGATTATACTGCAGCAGTAGGCATCTTTGTGACAGGTATTTTCCTGAATATAACCGACAATAGCTTTCTCAGGCCCGTTATCCAGAAAAAAGTAGGAGAAATCCATCCTTTTCAGTCTCTGCTCGGGATCGTTATAGGAGTCTCACTCTTCGGACTTGTAGGAATTATTATCGGTCCCCTTCTCCTGGCTTACTTTTACCTCATGGTAAAGATGTTTTCGGAAGAATATCTTCCGGAAAAAGATTGAGCCCCAGGTACAGGAAGCGAGGGGAAATTTGTAGTCCTCGGAGCCTTCAAGGAAACAAACACCTGTTAGCATGTGTAACAAGACCTGCGTTCATGCTTTCAAAGTCTCTTTTGTTCCCGATCGTGACCTATAAGGGGAATCATACAGATAAATTCGCTGCCTATCCCGGGCTGGCTGAAGACGTGGATTTCCCCGTCCATTAGTTTCACCATCTGGTCCACAAGGGCAAGCCCGAGTCCAGTACCTTCATGTTTTCTGGTGGAGAAAGAGTCCACCTGCACAAACGGATGGAAAATTCTCATAAGATCCTCTTCGGTAATTCCAATTCCCGTGTCCTTAACGGAGAGCTGGAGCATGTCTTCAGTTTTTCTTGCACTCACCCTGACCCGGCCGCTTTCCTCTGTGAACTTGATCGCATTACTTACCAGGTTATAGAGAATTTGTACAAATTTCCCCTCATCAGAATAGATGGTTGTAATTCCCTCTTCTATTTCGAACTCTACCTTTATTTTCTTCTTTGAAAAAACCGGGAAAAGAATGTTTCTGACTTCGTCAAATTTTTCCTTAACGGAGAATTCCATGCATTTGAACTCCATTTTCCCTGCTTCGATTTTCGAGAGGTCTAGAATCTCGTTTATTAACCTGAGGAGATGTTTTCCGCTGGTAGAAATGTTGTCTATGAACTTCCTCTGCTTTTCATTGAGGGGGCCAAAACTCTCCTCTCTCAGGAGGTCTGCAAAACCGATTACGGAATTGAGGGGAGTCCGGAGTTCGTGACTCATGTTCGATAGGAACTCACTCTTGCTTCGGTTTGCATTTTCGGCCAGGATTTTTGCCTGGAGCATTTTTTCTTCGGACTTCTTGACTTCCGTAATGTCCAGTATCGACTCTACGGCTCCGATAAGCTTTCCTTCTTTGTCCCTCACCGAACCTATAGTTACGGACCAGGTCTCCCCTGCCCAGCTGTCTTTATCTCTTACATTGATCTCAAAGGACTGGTTTTTTCCGTTTTTCAGGGCTTTTCTAACAAATGGGGCCAGAAGAGAGCTTTTATCGCCCCAGAGCTCGTGGTGTGTCTGGCCTGTAATCGCCTCAGCATTCTCTCCGAAATATTCGCCTACTTTGCTGTTTGTCCAGACAATCCTTAGATCGGAGTCAAGGTAAATGAGCACTTCCCTCAGGGAGTTCAGAAGGGCATGCTTTTCACCTTCCCTGTGCATAACCTCTTTCTGGGAAAACTCCAAGTCCTGAAGCATGCTGTTTATTCCCTTGGAAAGCCGGATAAACTCGTCTCCTCCCTTGATTTCAAGCCTTTTTGAAAGGTTGTTTTCTTTCCTTATGTCAGTAACGAAGCTTTCAATTTCTGTGAGGTTGGAGATTATGAGACGTTTGAGCAGATAATTTGTTGCAATTGCCACGATTATGCACGCTAGGCAGAAGATGATAATGAAGAAAATCAGGTTGCGCTTTCCCTGGGCATAAAGGGTCCTTGGGGAATTTACCTTTATCAGGATTCCGGGCTCTTCTTCAAAGTCTTTTATAATGACATAGCCTGCAATCCATTTTTCGTCTATTATCTCTATGCTGTGCTGTTCGTATACCTCAATGTCCGGGTCCTGAAAAAGAAGCCTGTCTTCAAAGTAAGAAGTGGACCCGGGTTCAAAATCCCTGATATCTCCCAGAGTGATCCGGATTCCCGGAATGCTCGTAATCTTATTCAAAAGGGCATTATCGACATACCTGCCCATAATAAGGGTTCCCATAACCGGCCCGGAGTCCTTACTCGTAAGTATGGGCCTGGAACTGACAATAAGGGGGCCGTTTTCTGTCCGGACCAGCCCGTTTTTCTGATCTCCTGGATGTCGGGCAAGCAGGCTCTTGTCTTCGTTGACCATCTTCAGGAGCTCAGAGGGCATTTGAAGCGGTTCTCCTGTTTCCGGGTCTATGGCTTTTTCATAAACAATTTCTTCTGAATTACTTACATAGAGCACAAGATTGATCCCGGCTTCGGAAAAGATCTCATCCGTAAGATAGGAATTTATATATGCCGGGTTTCCGCTTTCCATAAACTCGAAGGTTTTATCCCAGGAAGCCCATTCGTGGTTAAGAGAAGATATTCTTGAAATTTCACTCGCGAAGCTGCTTTCTACGAGCTCAAGCTTTTCATTGATATCCTGCTCTTCAAGGTCCAGGTAGCCTGACAGCAGGATAGTCCTGGAGGCGGCTCCGGAAATAGCAATGAGGAAGGCAAAGATAAGGCAAATTATGATTAAGGTTTTGTCACTAACATTCATACTTACAGCTCAAAAATTCTCGCATGCAACTTAAAAATTCAAAGCTGATTTTTCCCTAAGGAAAAGCTGTCCGCCCTAAGGACAGCTCTTGATTCATAAAAATGGTTTTTCAGAAAATAACGCTTGAAACTCACCTCTCAGCTGATTTCCGTGATCGCGAAGTATCCGCATTCCTTGAAAAAAATAACGGCATCTGGAGACCTGGCAAAATCGATAAATCCCTGCTCTAAAGGGTCGGGTTTACCTTTGGTAAGATAGTTCAGGGGTCTGGTGAGGGTAGAATTTTCGGATGGAAACGGCTTTGCAGTTCCCGCAAGAGCAGCCCTTATGTTGCTAGCTTTTATCTCTGCACTCCCATAAGACTCTATTCCGGCAATGGAAACCTTCTGGCTTCTTTCCGCAAAACCGAAATCAACAAAAGCAATGGAATTAGATGTATTTTCAACGGCTGCAAGTACGCCTTTATTTCCCAGCCTGCCTTCAGCCCCGCAGTCGTCCAGGTTCTTCCCAAGTCCGAGGTAGCTGGCAAAGATTTCTTCGGTGCCGCTTTCATCTGATCTCTGGAAAACCTGAAAACTGCTGCCTGCCTGGTTTACGCGGATTTCCCCGCTTTTTTCGTCGAGAACAAGATTCACTTTGCCGTCGGAATCGTTAAAGACCTTGATGAGCTCATTTTTGTCAGTAAAATTACCCTCTATCCCGTTCAGAATCACTATAACAGCACTCCAGCCTATTATGTGAGTCTGGAGGTCGGGATATTTCAGAAGTTCTTCATCCGTTACGGTTCTTGAAGTCGAGCCTATATTTACTATTCCCATGCCAGCTGAAGATATCCCTGCACCTGAACCTCCTCCGGCTACGGTCACCATGCAGTTTTCGTGGGTCTCCATGAAAGCTTCAGCCAGGAGATCCGATATCTGTTTTACCGTGGTACTGCCCGAAATTGTAAGTTCGGAAAGGGAGGAAAGGTCGGTATCTGGAGCTTCCGTAAAATCGGTTTCCTCAACTGGCTGAAAGACGAATAAAGAATCTTCAATCATCCCAATGGCTGCAAATGCCGCAATAACCACAATCAGAAGAGCTATTATAGCTACAGAAAAAGATCCTGCTTTCAGGTGGACAGGACGCCTTCCGGGAGAGCTATTGGGGTTCATACTTTTACTCCGTTCTATAAAGAATCTCAAAGAAAACGGGTTTCATTTTTTCTTGGAAATCAATTTTTTTAGCTTTAAAGAGAGATTCTTTTTAATAATTTTCATAAATACAATTGTGAGCATAATTCCGTTTACATATCTGATTAGAGTTTTTTCGCACAGATATATAGAGCGGTTCTCGTACATATTAGAGACATTTTTGTATGTATTATGCTACTCTATCTATATTGTTTTAGAGACTTCTTCCTATATAACTTTAACACAAGCAGTATATATTTATTTATTAAGTAAAGATCATATTATACATAACTTAACAGGTTTTTGTTTCAAAATCCAGAAAAACAATTTCTAGTCTGAACACTAATAAGAACTCATGGAAATTGATATACTGGGGTGCGAGTCCTTTGGAGCGAGGTCTCTTGCCTGCGCTGTAAAAACCGGAGAGAAAAAAATTCTGATCGATCCGGGAGTTGCCCTTGCTCGCCTGCGTTACGGTTTGCTTCCGCATCCTTTAGAGGTTGCAGCCGCTCTCAGGATCAGGAAGAAAATTCTTGCTGAATTTAAAGGCACAACAGACATAGTAATCAGCCACTACCATGGGGACCACATGCCCATGAAAGCCGAAGACCCTTATCAATTGCCAGTAGAAGCTCTTCCTCCTCTGAAGGGGGTCAGGTTCTGGTGCAAAGGTCCGGGAAGAATTTCAGGATTATCCGCACGCAGGAGAGAAGAGTTTTCTCGTTTTTTGGGGTATTCTCTTCCTGCTTCCGAAGGCATTAGTTCAAACGGCATAAGTTTTTCGGCTCCTGTTCCGCATGGGACGAGAGATAAAGGGTTTGGCACGGTAATGATGTCTCGGATCTCTGAAGGAGATGAGGTATTTGTCCACAGTTCTGACATCCAGCTTCTGGACAGGGAAGCTGTTCTGGAGATACTTGCCTGGAAGCCTACAGTCGTTTTTGCTTCAGGGCCCCCGCTCTATCTCTCCCACCATGTTCCCGAAGCTTCAAAAGATGCTTTCGAAAATGCTCTTCTCCTTGCCGAAAATGTTGATACCCTTATCCTGGACCATCACCTCCTCAGGTCTCTTGAAGGCTACAGGTGGTTAAAGGAGCTTGCAGGAAAGGTTGAAAATACAGTCCTGTGCGCTGCAGAATACATGAAGAAAAAGCCGGAACTGCTTGAGGCGCAGAGAAAAATTCTGTATGAAAAACTGCCTGTTCCCCCAGGCTGGCACGAAGCTTATGCAAAGGGTGAAATCGGGCTCGATGAGTATCTTCTATAGGCTCTGTAAATGTCACTTATAAACTTATAAACTTTGAAAAAAATATTTTATAATCCTGTAAACCTCTTATAGAGCTATAAGAAACTTCTTGGGTTTTTAAAGTCTTTTTACGGGGTATTTATGTAAATGTCAATGTTTTCAATCTGCTCCGAGTTCTGTTCGTAATAGTCATAGAGTTCTTTGCCCCATGAAAGAGCACCGGGCTCAAAACATATCACAAACTTTCGGTCAAAGATGCCCTCTTTTGGAAAAAGAGCTATTCCCATGAAATTGTCTGCCGCCACAATGGTAGGATTCTTTTCACAGTCTTTGCAGACCATAAGTCTGGTGTTTTCCATTTCAAGAAACTGCCTGGTTTGTTCTCTGTACTCTTCTTCAACCCACCTTTTAAGGATTGACTCGGGAAGGATTAGAGATACCGATGTACCCTTCTGTGCAAGTCCGAGATAAAAGGAAGGAAAAAGAGGATGGAAGTAAGAAATGAGAGTCTCGAACCTTTTAGATTTTTCAGCATTTTTTACGTATTCAGGAATCATTTCAAACATATGTTCTATCTGAGGCTCGACTGTCATGCAGTGTCCAAGTTCCCCTATGCGGCGAAGAAGAAAGGGCGGAATTTTACTTACATCTCTGTCAGCCCAGTAATCTACGTTTTCTTCAAGTACGGAAAGAGTATCCAGCAGAGGTTTCATTTTTTCGGCTATAATTTTTCCTATCTCACTGAGCCTGTAGACATCCTTATCCTGGACTACAAGGTGTTTTTCCTTTAGCATTTTTATCTGAGGCTGGACTGAGGTTGCACTTGCTTTAAGTGTTTTTTTAATTGTATTGATGTCTCTTGGTCCCTCAAGCAAAAGAAGAAGTGTATTCTTTCTTTTTTCGGACAGGAAAATCAGGTCAAGTAGAGAGTCTTCCATGTTATGCACCTGAACTGGAAACAGCCTTTTCTGGCTGTACTTTTACATTGCGTTTTAACTGAAAATATCAACTTAAAGTCTGATCATCAGGTCTCTAGCCAGTTATGAGATCAGGTATTGTAGATTTATGGTATTGCAGATAGCATTGTAGATCTATTATAATATTACAGATCTATTATAGTACCGTTATTGTATCCTAAACTTATTATTACCAAAGCCTGTTGTACTGAGTGTATACGAGTACAGTACTGAGTGTATACGAGTACAGTACTGAGTGTATACGAGTACAAAGTATACACTCGAATATTTTATAATACCTTTATTATTTATAACTATATTTTTCTTCTATCTTATACATATCGTTCGTTTAAGTAGCTTTTTTTCTTACAATTTGTCTTTGTTCTGATATGCTTTTCAGGTAGCAAGAGGATTCTCTCCGATAAAAAGATTTGTTTATAAAAAACAAAAGAATTCAAAAGTTAAAAGTTAAAAAAGGATCTATTTTTGAAGATTGGAAAAAGCCTATCCTTTGATCCGGATCAAATTTCCTGTCCTGGTGAAAAAGTGAGTACTGGAACTGCAGCAGGTCTACATAGCTATATTTTAAAATGAATCGCATAGCTATATTTTAAAATAGATCCTGCAGGGTATAGTTGTTTTTCAGGTTCTGAGCTTTCCGGTTATATCCTCGACAATGCCCTGGAAATTGGTTACCTGCCCTTCAGGGTTTCGCTGAATAAAGGTTTTTTCTTCCACCCACCTAACCTCTCCGGTCTGTGTCAGGATGCGGTACTGGCGGTTGAATTCTTTTCCGCCTTCTTCGCAGTTTTCCTCAAGTTCGAGTTCCACAAGAAGAAGGTCTTCAGGATGAATGATCTTTCCATAGAGAACTCTTCCAGAAATGAAATCTTCCGGAGCATACCCGAACTGCCGGACACTTTCTGATACATAAAGTGTAGGCCAGTATTTTTCTGCTTTCCAGAGAAAAACTACCATAGAACTGTTGTTAATCACTGTCTCAAGTGCTCTCTGCCGCTCAAGCAAGGCTTTTTGCTTTTCCATGAGGGCTTTCTGGCTCTCAAGGGCATCGCGCAGTGCTCTTTCATTTTTTATCTCGGAAGTAACATCCCTGACTATACCCTGGAAATTAACCACGTTTCCTCTCTCATCGCGCTGAATAAAGGTCTTTTCTTCTACCCAGCGGATCTCTCCCTTACCTGTAATGACCCTGTATCTATTGACAAAATCATCTTTTCCGATTTCGCAGCACCTGGTGAGTTCTTTTCTTACCCTGTCTATATCTTCCGAATGAACGATATTCGCATACATTATCCTGCCTGTAAGGAAGTCCTCTGCACTGTACCCAAGCTGGGTTACGTTTTCGGAGACATATTTTGCAGGCCAGTCCTCTTCCGTTGTCCAGAGAAAAGCCATTACAGGGCTGTTATTTATCACGGTCTCCAGAATTCGCTGTCTTTCGAGTGCTTCATCAAGAATCATTTCGTCGCTTTCAGCTACCTGATTGAATCCCATAGTATCCCTTATCCTCCAGAGCCTTTTAAGATTTCAGAAAACTTATGGCGAAGGTGAAAATGTATTTATAAAATCCTCAAGCAATATACAATATATTTTGACGTCTTATAAATTAATTCTTTTTTTTACAGGGGGAATTTTCTGGACTCTGAGATTTCAGCAAAAGAGATTGAAAATACCGAAGCGGCAGAAGCAGAAGAATTCTCAGGGGATAAATGCGATATTATCCGGAGAGCCAGAGAAGAATACGGAAGGTATTTTGGGATCTGCAGTTCATACCATCACCTGAAAGCCTGTCTCTGCAAGCATTGTTCTGCTTATCCGGGAGGTACGGGGATGTTTTGTGCTCGAGGAGGTGTGATCGTGGGAGAGGGGAGAAAAGAAGACTGCCTCTGTGAAAGATGTGAGCTTTTTAAAAAGTTCCGGCTTGAAGGCGACTATTTCTGTCAGCTTAAAGAAGAAAAGGATATTTCTGAAAGAAGCCCGGTTCCTCAGAATATCTGTACAGACTTTCAGACAAGTGCCGGGAAAATAAGGGTCTGTGTACTGGATAAGCAGAAATAAAGGAACATGCCTCCGGGAAATAAACAGGCAAAGATTCATTAAAGGCAAGCTTTTAAAAAATATTTTAAAGAACACTTTTTAAAGGAGAGTTTTCAAAGAGTGGATCTTTAAAAGGTCGAGTTGCTTTTCAATTTCTAAACACTTTTCCCTGTTTTATCCTTTGTTTTTACTCCTGCTTCATCATTTTCACTCCTGTTTCTTTTTTTCGTCCCTGTTTTTATTGATATTAAATATTTTAACGAGATTGAAAAAACTCGTCCTTTGATCCCTGACTGGAGAGCCTGTCCTTTTCCTTTTAGCCTTTACAATGCATCATGAGAGTTTCAATTCCATACAATTAAGAAAAAACACCACAGGCTGGGCTATATAATTTTACATGTATAATATGTATAATCAGAAATCAGGCTTCAGTAGCGATATTTCGAATGCTGAGGAGAAAGTTTGACAAAGATCGGAGGTTAAAAATGGCAACCAGAGAAGAACTTACCCAGGAGCTTTCGGACGCGGTAATCTCCTGTAAAAAAGATGCGGTACTCGCTGCAGTTGAAAAAGCAAAGCAGGTTATGGAACCTGCAGAAATAATCGAAAAAGGGCTTGCTGCCGGCATGAACCAGGTAGGAATTCTTTTTGAGAGAGGGAAACTTTTTCTGCCTCATGTAATGATGGCTGCCGATGCCATGACAGCAGGAGTCAAAGTCCTTGAAGCTGATCTCCCTGCCGGGAGCGAAACCAAGAAGCTCGGAGTAATTGTAAATGGAACCGTCGAGGGAGATGTGCACGACATAGGCAAGTCAATTGTATCTACAATGCTCCAGTCTGCCGGTTTTGAAGTCCACGATATAGGTAGGGACGTCCCTATAAAAGATTTTGTTAAAAAAGCAAAAGAAGTCAATGCGAACATGATAGGGCTTTCTGCACTTATGACCACCACGCTTCCGGGGCAGAGAGAGGTTATCGAACTTCTCAAAGAAGAAGGGCTGCGCAACCGTATCAAGGTCATGGTGGGTGGTGCCCCTGCAACCCAGGCATGGGCTGACAAAATAGGCGCGGACTGTTATGCAGAAAACGCAAGTGAAGCTGTTGCAAAAGCAAAAGAACTGCTGGTAGGGAAGTGAAAAGAAATGGCAACCGAATATGCTTTGAGAATGGGGGACGGCAAACGCGTCTTCCTTACAAAAGAAAAAATCATAGAAGAACTGGGTGCCGGAACTGCAAACGCTGCAGATCTGGGAGAAATTCCTGATCTTACTGCTGATGAAATTGATAAGCTTGCAGAAATTCTCATGATGCCCGGAAAAGCCGTAAGCGTTGAACACGGCATGGAAGTGCCGGTTACTCATGATATAGGCACTATCCGGCTTGACGGTGACCAGGGGAACAGCGGCGTAGGGATTCCTTCAAGCCGGCTTGTCGGCTGCATGATGCACGAAAGAGCCTTTGGTGCAGACACAATGGAACTCGGGCACATCGACTACAGTTTCAAGCCGGTAAAGCCCGTAGTTTCAAACGAGTGCCAGGCAATGGAAGTCTGCCAGCAGAATATGATCATCCCTCTCTTTTATGGCGCAATGCCGAACATGGGACTTTATTATACTCCTGACGGACCTTTCGAAAACCCCGGAGACCTGATGAAGGCTTTCAAAATCCAGGAAGCCTGGGATTCCATGGAGCACGCAGCCGAACACCTTACAAGGGATACGGTCTGGATCATGCAGAAGCTTTTTGCCTCAGGCGCAGACGGCGTTAACTTCGATACGACTGCCGCTGCAGGAGACGGAGACTTCTATGGGACTCTTCA
The DNA here is from genome assembly GCF_000970285.1 of Methanosarcina horonobensis HB-1 = JCM 15518. Taxonomy (NCBI): domain Archaea; kingdom Methanobacteriati; phylum Methanobacteriota; class Methanomicrobia; order Methanosarcinales; family Methanosarcinaceae; genus Methanosarcina; species Methanosarcina horonobensis. Next base: position 1,854,507 of record NZ_CP009516.1, read on the forward strand.
CGCGATAGAAGCTCTCAGAAAAGAATTCCCTGACATGTATATTGAAGCAGGAATGGCAGGCGAGATGGTGCTCGGGATGCATGGGAACCTGCAGTATGACGGAGTCACTCTTGCCGGACTCTGGCCTCACCAGCAGGCTCCGCTTGTAGCAAAAGCAGGAGCAAATGTCTTCGGGCCTGTTGTCAACACAAACACGAGCAAGACTTCTCCCTGGAACCTTGCACGTGCAGTGACGTTCATAAAAGAAGCCGTAAAGGTTTCTCCCCTTCCCTGCCATGTTGATATGGGAATGGGTGTTGGCGGAATCCCCATGCTTGAGACTCCTCCGATTGATGCCGTTACAAGGGCGAGCAAGGCAATGGTCGAGGTTGCCGGAGTAGACGGTATATAGATCGGGGTCGGCGACCCGCTGGGTATGCCGATTTCTCACATAATGGCTTCCGGTATGACAGGAATGAGAGCAGCAGGCGACCTTGTTGCAAGGATGCAGTTCTCAAAGAATATGCGCATTGGAGAAGCAAAGAAGTACGTAGCAAAGAAACTAAATGTCGAAACTAGGGACCTTGCAGATGAGCATGTTATGCGTGAACTCCGTGAAGAACTCGATATTGGTGTAATCACCTCAGTTCCGGGTGCAGCCAAAGGCATTGCCGCAAAAATGAACATCGAGAAGCTTCTCGATATAAAGATTAATTCCTGCGAACTCTTCAGGAAACAGACCCGATAAGGAGACTGGAGACTGAAGGGTAACATAGACTGAATAGTAAACAAATTTGCACAAAAAATTGCCATAAAATAATTGCCATAAAATAAGAAGAGAATCATGAGCCTTGACTTCCCTTGAATTCTTCAGGAAGCAGGGGGAGATTTTTCCCGGAGTTGCTACAGGCAGAGTGAACTGATGCAGAATGGAGCGGTCTCCCTTCGTGGCTCCTGAATATCTTTCGAATCTCTTCCCATTTCTTCTGCTTGCACATTCTGCAGGCATATTTATGCTGCAGGAGCTGTGCGAATCTTCAGGCTCTGCCAACATATAATCAATGGAGTGTGTGAAATGAGTGACGAAAAAAGTGAATCAGGAGGGCTTCAGCGGACAATTGACTGGAAACAGGGGCTTGCAATTGCCCTTGGTGTTCCTGTGCTGATCCTTCCGTCTATCGGCTACTTTGCAAGCTATGTCTGGGCTTTTGCGATCATTGTGTGGGCACTTTCTGTCTTCCAGGGTTTCATGCAGAATTTTGCTTACGGGGAGCTTGCAACAATGTTTCCCAGGGCTTCCGGATTGCCAGGGTATGCACAGAGCGTTTTCGGGGCAAAGGACGGAAATAAACGGTATGACAGGAGCAAACTGCTTGGAGGATTCAGTGCCTGGAGTTACTGGTTTGCCTGGAACCCGGTGCTTGCTATCTTTTCTATCCTTATAGGAAGCTATCTCAAGGGGCTTATCCCTGCATTTGCCGGAGTTCCTGACCTGGCTCTTTATCTTGCATCCGGAGCAATCGTGTTTTTGTTCCTGATCCTTGTGAACTACCGCGGGCTTTCAGGAGGAGCAACGCTCGGATATATCCTTGCAGTGCTTTCGCTCGCCCCGCTTATAATTATCTCTCTTGCACCATTTGCAACCGGGCACTTTGAGCTGAGTAATATCACAGGTGCCTGGCTTCCGACTGACTGGAGCTGGGATATAGAGCACATCCTTATTCTGTTCGGGCTTATGGCAATGGCTCAATGGAGTGCCTGTGCCTGGGAAACCGCAGCTATCTACGGGCCTGAGTATAAACAGCCGAAATCGGATGTGCCCAAAGCCCTCTTCATCTGCGGGGCAATCTGCCTTGTGACATTCATCCTTGTTCAGGCAGCCGCTACCGGAACCCTGGGTGTAGAAGGGATCCTTGCCGAGCCGTTCTCGCCAATGCTTCCTGTGGCTCAGATGACCCTGGGTTCTATTGGAGGATCTCTTACCATCCTCATGCTGATCGCGGCAATGATTCTTATCATCCAGACTGCTTTCCTGGGAGCCTCAAGGGCTATGTATTCCATGGCTGAAGAAGGAAATCTACCAAAATTCTTTGGAAAGATGAACCCGCACGGAACTCCGGTCAATGCAATGATTGTCATTGCACTCTTCAACATGGGTTTTATCTTCCTGGGAACACCTGCAGCTATCCTGGCAGCTTCTGCTATAGGGTATGTCTGTGCCAACGGGATTAGCCTTTTCGCATATGTAAAAGCAAAATTCGATCCCCGTTTCTCAACGCTTGAAAGACCCTTCAAAGCACCTGGGGGCTGGCAGTATGTTGCCGCCTTCTTCGGGTTCTTTAACTTGCCTCTGTGTCTCATTGGAATTATTTATCTTAATAGCCTTGAGGTAGGCTGGACTTCCACAATAGTCGGTTTCGTGGTGCTTGCCCTTTACATCCCACTCTGGTTCCATTCTCAAAACGAGAATCCGACAAGGGCGGAAAAAGAAATACCGGTGTTGGGAGAAACAGTAACATAAGCTTAAACCGGGGTGCAGGAACTTCTCCTGCACTTTTTCCTTTTGTTTTATCTTATCTTTATGTTTCCTGAAGATGCTTACGTTTTCTGGAGACGTTTTTTAGGAGTTTTTAAATATTTTAAGTGCCCATAAAAATTTAACTATTAAATGCCCAATTGTGCCTGTTTTTTTAAGAGTATAATGGCGCGGAAAAGAAGTTCTTTTTTCCCTTTTTCGGCAGTTAAAAACGAGAGGAAATACCAGTGAGGATTAAAAATGCTTAGAGATACCCCATTAAGAACAAAGATGATTGTTTACACCGTGCTTGGGGTTTTTCTAATACTTACGGCTTCTACAGCTGTGATTATTTCCACGGTCACGACTCAGGAAGAAAAACTGGCATATCAGCAGTCAGTTGAGATGGCCTCCAATTATGCAAACCAGTTCGATGCGGATATGAAAGCCAACCTTGCCATTGCAAGGACGATCTCCACAACCATGGAAAGTTACGAATCCGCAGACCGGGATGAAGCCCTTCTTATTCTGGAAAATGTGCTCCGAGAGAATCCTCATCTCCTGGGGACTTATGTGGCTTTTGAGCCTGATGCATTTGACGGTAAAGATATCGAGTATGTAAATGCGCCTGCTCATGATGAAACCGGCAGGTTTGTTCCTTACTGGAATAAAATGAACGGAACTGCTTCAGTTGCACCTCTGCTTCATTATGATACCTCTGACTACTATCAGCTTCCAAAGGCTACGAGAGAGGACTTGCTTACCGAACCCTACTTTTATGAAGGGGTTTTCATGGTGAGTTATGTTTCCCCGATCATCAAAGATGGAGAATTTGTAGGGATTGGAGGGGTAGACGTTTCCCTGGACTATGTGGATGAGGTAGTAAGCGAAGTCAGGACTTTTGATACCGGGTATGCTTTTATGGTGAGCAACACCGGTGTTCTTCTCTCACATCCTACTCATAAGGACTGGATCGGAAAAAAGAACCTTTCTGGTTTTGGAGGGGAAGAACTCGGAAAAGCCTCTCTTGATATTAAAAACGGAGTCAGCGGACACCTTGAAACAACGGATCCTACCACAGGAAAAACTGTTATTCTTTTTTACGAACCCGTTGAAACCGGGGATTTTTCTTTCGTGCTGGTCGTCCCTAAAGAAGAAATGCTTGCCGGAGTAACTGATTTGAGGGACAGGCTTCTTATTATCTCTGCGATCTCAATCCTGTTCATGGCTGCCCTTGCTTATATGATTGCAAGATCCGTAACAAAGCCGATTAACAGAATTGTGAAAGATTTTAAAAGCATTGCCGAAGACGCGGTTAAAGGAGAGCTCGGGGTAAGGGCTGACACGAATGTGGAAATTGATTTTCGTGAGATTCCTAAAGGTCTGAATGAGATTCTTAATGCTGTGGTTATCCCTATCCGGGAAACCATGAGGGTAACCAATGCCCTTGCAAAAGGGGAGTTAAAAGAGAGGGTTAAGGTAGATGTGCAGGGAGAGTTCAGGGAGCTTGAGGATACACTTGATAAGTTTTCAGAGACTATTAACATGATTATCGACGATTCGAATGCTGTCCTGATCGCCTTTCAGCATAATAATTTCAAGAGACCCATCCGGGTACAGGGTCAGGGAGATTTTAAGCTCCTTACCGATGGAATTGAAGAAACTCGCCTTGTGCTCGACAGGGTTACAACTCAGAGAAGAGAGGCAGAAAGAGCCCTTATTGAATATGCAAGGAAGCTTGAGAACTCAAACAAGCTAAAAGAAGAGCTTGAGCGCATAATTAACAGCAGCCCTGTTATTGTCTTTTTGTGGAAGTATGAAGAAGGATGGCCAATAGAGTTTGTCTCGGAAAACGTTACAAGACTCGGGTATGAGGTAGAGGACTTTACTTCAAGAGGAATGCTTTACGGAGATATAGTCTATCCTGAAGACCTGGAAAAAGTAGAGTTCGAACTTGCAAGGAATGTGGAGTCCGGGTCTGAGGATTACAGTTCGGAGTATCGGATCCTTACAAGGTCAGGAGAGGTCCGCTGGGTTGATGAAAGGACTTTTATCCAGAGGGATGAAAAAGGCGGAGTCCATTTGCGGGGAATCATCCTTGACATAACCGAGCACAAAAAAGCCGAAGAAGCCCTTTTGCAGATGGAAGAGATCCGTAAAAAAGAGATTCACCACAGGATCAAAAACAACCTTCAGGTAATCTCAACCCTGCTCTATCTTGAGTCCGGAAATTTCAATGATGAAAAGGTAATCGAGGCTTTCAGGGACAGCCAGCACAGGGTCAAGTCCATGGCTCTGGTTCACGAAAAGCTCTACCAGTCCGAAGACATGATAAGTGTGGACTTTGCAGATTATATTCAGAACCTTGCAAATTACCTTTTCGGGGCTTATTCCGTAGGTGATAGAAACATCAGCCTGAAACTTGATGTTGATAATGTCTTCCTTGGTATGGATACGGCTGTCCCTCTGGGCATTATTATCAACGAACTCGTTTCAAATGCCCTTAAGCATGCCTTTTCAGAAAGGGAAAGCGGAGAAATTTGCATCTGCCTCAAAAAGGAAGAGAATGGAAATTGTTTCTCTCTCATTGTCAGGGATAATGGTAGAGGCTTCCCTGAAGAAATCGATTTCAGAGAAACCGACTCCCTGGGCTTGCAGCTTGTGATTACCCTTGTGGATCAGATTGAGGGAAGCGTCGAGCTCGGTACGGATGAGGGGACTGAGTTCAGGATAAGATTCAGGGAATTGAGATACAGGCAGAAGATATGAGTGTTGCTATTATAGTCATCTCTACAATTAACTGCACTTTCGAACGTTATTTAAGGTTATTGTTCTTGTTTATATGTGTAAATATTTCCTGGCGTGACTATAAATGAAAAAAACAAAGACGGAGGAATAAATGATAAATAAAGAAAAACTGTTTACAATAGCCTTTGCTTTTGTGTTCTTAATTTCCTTTACATCTGCAGAGTCGGCGGCTTCTACACAGCGCGTAGATTGTCAACTTACCCTCACGGAAACTCCAATTGTCATAAATGAATCATATCAGATAAACCCTTCCATCTATGGTGACAGGATAGTGTGGCAGGATAATCGCAATGGAAACTTCGATATCTACATGTACAACCTTTCCACTTCCAAGGAAACTCAGATCACCACCAATGAATCGTATAATAGCGATCCTGATATCTATAATGATAAGATAGTGTGGCATGATGACCGCAATGGAAACTTCGATATCTACATGTACAACCTATCCACCTCAAAGGAAATCCAGATAACTACCAATAAATCCGACCAGGCTTACCCTGCTATCTACGAGGACAAAATCGTGTGGCAGGATCGTCGCAATGGAGATGAAAAATGGGATATCTACATGTACGATCTATCCACTTCCAAGGAAGTCCAGATAACTACCAATAAATCAGATCAGGCAGACCCTGCTATCTACGGGGACAAAATAGTGTGGATGGATAGTCGCTCTGGGTTCGATATCTACATGTACAATATTTCCACTTCCACTGAAACTAAGATTACTACCAATGAATCATATCAGGAAGATCCTGCTATTTACGGGGACAGGATAGTGTGGCGAAATATATTCCCGGAAAATGGAGACACGGATATTTACATGTACGATCTTTCCACTTTTACGGAAACTAAGATCACAAACGATGGAGCAGTACAGAGCAGACCTGCTATCTATGGAGACAGGATCGTGTGGGAGGACTTCCGCAATCCTTCTGAAGGCAACAGTACCTTTTATATCCCGATCAAACCCGATATCTACATGTACGACCTCTCCACTTCCAGGGAAACCCAGATCACCACCAATGCACAGCAGGAAATGCCTGTTATCTACGGGGACAGGATTGTGTGGACAGATTATCGCAAAGGTGAACAAAACCCCGATATATACATGTGCACTATTTCAGGGGAGGGATCGGAAGCCGGAGTCTCAAGGGAGGGATCGGAAGCCGGACAGGAAAATGAACAGAATGAAAGCCTGAGAACGCCTGGTTTTGAAGTGATTTTCGGCGTGGCCGGCGTGCTTGCAGTATTTCTGTATAAAAAAAAGTAAAAAGCCATAAACGAAAATAAAAAACTTGAGTCGTGGGGCGAGTCAATGATCAAATCTGAAAAAACGAGCACATCCCTTGTGTTTGGGAAAAATGTAGAGAGATTCTTTGCTTATGGTTATCAATAACTCACCCTCACGACCCAGCGGCTAATCTGGCAGAAACTGCTCTCAAAATAAGCAGATTGTTGAAGTTATATCAGGATGAAGGAAGTAAAATTAAAAGGAAGTAAAATTAAAAGGAAGTAAAATTAAAAGGAAGTAAAATTAAAAGGAAGTAAAATTAAAAGGAAGTAAAATTAAAAGGAAGTTACAGGTATCAGTGTATCCTGTTCCTGATAATACACTATACTTACCTGTTTTCTTGACATAATGTCCAGCATCTGGATCGGAAAGGTTTCCGGTCTCTTTATTCTTTAAACCACTGCAATTACACTCAAAAAATCTTCGATCCCAAACCCAAATTTTATCGCCAATAAGGTTAAGATTTCTACATTCTTGTATCAGTAGTCCTCCATATCTGCCCAGATAAGGATAAATCATTTTAGGTTTCGCCGATACGATGAAAGAGTAATCTTTCCTCTGCTTTTGATTTTTAATTCCTGCCTTAAAGCTTGATTCTGGTTGTAATCTCTGATAAATGATTCAAGATTAGAGTATCCAAGTTTGCATCTTATACTTCTAACTTGAAAATGTTATTGAAAGACAATTCTTCAAGTTGAGAGGTATATCCCATTGAAACCTGAAGGCTATTGAAATAAGAATCAAGCGAAGGATTTAATTCAAAAATGTTCCTCAAATATCCTCTAAATTTTTTAAGATTTTGAAAAGCGAGTATTTGATTCCAGGGAAGGACATTTTCCATATAGTCCTTACTATTCACAATTAAAGGTTTAACCCTGTAAGGGATATTGATTTTCCGTTTAAGGACAGTTATCATGGCTTCAAAGAAATCTGAAAGTACTCTTTGAGATGTAGATATGACACAACGTCTACTGTTTTCCGCTTTTTTCTTATTCTTTTTTTCACTCTTCAGGAACATGATTTTAAATTTTGAATTTTTAGACAGAAAATGATCCTTGAAAATGGCTGAGCATATTGATTTTTCAAAAAAGTTTCCTATAAAATTTGTAAGCGTTGACTGGTTAACGTGAATAGTAAGAATTCTTGAATCATCCTTTTTGTCTTTGAATTTCCTTCCAAATATCTTTTCATATTTTTTCTTGCCTTCAACACTCTTTAAGCTTACAATTATTGTTTTTGTAATCTCTAAAAAGTCACTCAATTGAAGCAAAAAAATACTTATACCCCTTACCAACAATTTTTATCATGGATTATACCTTTTTAAGGTTTATTTTTGGATTGGTAACTTAAAATAGACTTAATTAGGTATAATCCTTATTATTTACTTTGAAATTAGATTTTTAAGATAAATAAGTAATATTTTTACGAAATAATCTCTTTTAATTTTTCTTTGGAAAAAAGAAGTAATTCAAAGGTAAATGGTAAAACCTCAAATGTTTGTAGTTTTTAATACTGCTTTGAAGAAGTTAAATAAGTAATCCTGAAACTTAGTTATTTTTTGAAGTAAAATTCTTACTCTGTCAAGTCTCTGGAGGCGAAAGAATTTTTCCAGCTACTGTTTAATATATAAATGCCCATCCCCCGTTAACTTGACAGAACTTCAAATGCTTTGGCAGTGTACCGAAAGTTCTGTAAAATATGATTGACTCTATATCCTTTTCCTTTCACCACAAAAAAAACAGGATGCAGAGTCAATGGTTAATGTCGTCTCATTTATAAAAGATTATCTTTTCGATCAGGAAGATGGAATTCGCCAGTTAATTACCTGGTTTTTAAACCTTGTAATGGAGGAGGAAGCCCTCCTCCAATCTGGTGCAAAACGTCATGAGAGGACTGATTCTCGCAAAGCTAGTAGAAACGGTTACAAACCCCGTACTCTCCTGACCAAGTATGGAGAACTTGAATTATTAAAACCTCAGTTCCGTGAGTTTCCCTTTGAAACAGAGGTTTTTGAGAAGTATTCAAGAGTTGAAAAGGCCATTTTAGCTGCCGTGAGTGAATCTTATCTCCAAGGTGTTTCCACCCGAAGGGTGGATAAGATCATGACTGCTTTAGGAGTAGAGGGAATCTCAGCCTCTTCTGTTTCCAGGATTACTAAAGAACTTGATCAAAAGGTTGAAGAGTTCTTATCAAAGCCAATAGAACACGAAATTCCTTATCTGTTTATCGATGCGACTTATCTCAAAGTGAGAGATGGACTTCACTATGAAAATAAAGCTCTTTTCATAGTTGCCGGAGTCAGGGACGACGGTTATCGTGAGATTCTTGGAGCAAGATTAGCAGACAGTGAAGACTCTCTATTCTGGCAAGATCTATTCGAAGACCTTAAAGTAAGAGGGTTAAGAGGTGTCAAGTTAATTGTTTCTGATGGTCATAAAGGAATACAAAAAGCAGTTAGAGAGTCCTTTGTTGGATCAAGCTGGCAAATGTGTCATGTCCATCTGATAAGACAAGCCCTAAAAAAGGTTCCAAAAAAGAAGCAAAAAGAAGTAGCAGATAAAATAAAAGAAGCATTGGTAGACCGTCAGAAGTTACAGGAATTGATTAGAGAACTGGATAAAATGGGATATAAAAGCGCAGCTGATACACTTGAAAGTTTCCAGTATGATGTAATGAATTATATGCAGTTCCCGGAAAATCATTGGAGAAGAATAAGGACAACAAATATCATGGAGAGAACTAACAAGGAGATAAAAAGAAGAACTAAGGTAGTAGGGGCATTCCCGAGTCAGGAATCAGTATTGAGACTACAAGTCTCAATACTGATTGATATTAATGAAGAGTGGATTACAGGAAATAAGTATTTAATAATGGAACAGTAATCAAAAAAGAAGAGGAAAAAGGTATAGAGAATTTTACAGAAATTCAGGCACACTGCCTGAGATCCGAGCAAAAAAGATAAAAATAGGATTTAAATAAATTTTTATTATCTCAAAAAGAATTCAGTCAAAAAATTGACTTTGATCCGGGAAAGAGAAGTGTCCCTGTACTATGAGCCATTTGTCACCGCGTTTCTCAAAGACCTTTGTGACCCTTGACGGAAATTTCATCATTTTCCCATCAATTTTTGCCTTGAAAACGGCATCTATGGATGCCCAGGCTACATTGCCGGCTGCTGAAATAGAAGTCCAGTCGTACTCAAGGGCAGGTTCCTCGATTTGAGACCAATCACGCTCAAACTGAGCCTTAATTGCTTCCGGACCTATACATTTCTCTTCTGCACCAGTGCCATACATAACGACATCGACATCAGGGGCAATAAGAGACATTGCGCTTTTCAGGTCGCGTTTTGCATAACTCTCTGCAAATTTATCCAGAACAGCTTTAACTGCTTTTTCTGTAACACTGTCTGCTTTCATTATATCTTCCTTAAAATTATTAGTTGATGAAGAATAACAGTGAAAAGATTTAAATGTTATTCTTTGGTAAGTTTTTGGATCTATTTTTATAATAAATTTCAAGACATAGGATCTTTTTCGGATCTAAAAGCAGTGAAAAAAGGCTCTTCTGCGTTAATTAGAAAGTATCATCATTCTCATATTGCAAATGAATTTTTATATATCTTTGTTGAAAGACAAATGAAATTTTTTGTGTTGAATGCAAATATCGATCTTACCTAACAAACGGATACTTTAGTTGGTCATACCCCGAACAGCTGAACAGATACTTTTCTTATGCTCAAGAAAGAAAAATTCCTTTTTATGTGGTATTGGGCTTTGGGGGAAGTCCGAATTTTCCTTCAGATGTATTTTGCGTACCACTTGAGGAAGCTAAAGAACCACAAATTCACATAAGTAAGCTCCACAAATATCACCATAGTCCAGCGCAGGCTCTTATCTGGGAAAATGGAACTTTGAAATGACTTTTTTCAGGAAATCTTCACTAAAAGCAATATGTTTACTTGTTTATTAATCAGTAAAAAGAGCCATTAATTACTTTACTCTTATATACAGAGATACCTTTATACATTCTACCGCACCTTTTACATTCAGTTTCTTATCGATATTACCAATAACTGCCAGCGCAGCACCTAAAAAAGCTAAGAAAGGAACCAAGCGCAGAAAGAGGGTTAAAAAGAAGAGAAAAAAATAGCGAGCCGATGGACTTAAAAGTAAAAGGAGAGCAAAGGAGCTAGACTTGAAGGAAAAGTTAAGAAAAGCAAAGCCAAAGGAAAGCTGAAGGGAAATTAAAGAATCTTGATGGAAAATTAGAGAGATTTAAAAAGGATTAAGGCGCTTCCTGCTTAGATCGGGTGAAAACATGGAAAAATACGATTACAGTGAACTTGGGCTGAAAGCCGGGCTTGAAATTCACCAGCAGTTGGATTCGAAGGAGAAGCTTTTCTGCAGGTGTCCGACTCTGATAAGGGATATCGTAGACTCGGATTGTGAATTTTTCAGATATCTAAGGGCTACGGAAAGTGAGATGGGAGAGAAAGACAGGGCTGCGGTGGAGCAGACCAAAATTAGAAGGAAGTATATCTACAAAGCTTATGATACAACATGCCTTGTCGAAAATGATGAAGAGCCTCCAAGGGAACTCAATAAGGAAGCCCTGGATATTTCCCTCGGGGTTGCCAAGCTTTTTAAAATGAAACCTGTCGACCAGATGCATGTAATGAGAAAGATCGTTGTGGACGGGTCAAATACAAGCGGCTTTCAGAGAACTGCATTTCTTGCAAGCGACGGGTACATTGAGACTTCGGAAGGGCGTTGCGGGATTGACAGTCTCTGTGTGGAGGAAGAAGCTGCCCAGAAAATAGAAGAAATAGGGGATTCAATCGTTTATTCTCTTGACAGGTTAGGAATCCCGCTTGTTGAAATTGCAACCGCGCCTGATATCAAATCCCCCAGGCATGCCCGTGAAGTTGCGGAATATATAGGAATGATCCTCAGGTCTACAGGGAAGGTTAAGAGAGGTCTTGGAACGATCAGGCAGGATGTCAATATCTCAATTGCCAGAGGTGCAAGAGTTGAAATCAAAGGAGTGCAGGCCCTCGACCTCATAGAAGATATTGTCCGCAGGGAAGTTGAACGGCAGTTGAACTTGCTCTTCATCAGACAGGAACTTCTTGAAAGAAATGCCTTCGTTTGCGAAGAAATCTATGACGTAACAGGGCTTTTCATGGATACCAAGTCCAAAGTCCTGCAGAAAGGCGTAAAAAAAGGTGTGATCCTTGCTGCCCTCCTCAGGAAATTTAACGGGCTCGTAGGCAAAGAAGTCCAGCCAGGAAGAAGGCTCGGGACTGAGTTTTCGGACAGAGCAAAAACTGCAGGTGTTGGAGGGATTTTCCACACAGACGAACTTCCGAATTACGGGATAACTGAGAAGGAAGTCCAGGCTGTCAGGGACGCTATCGGTGCAGGTCCTAGAGATGCCGTTATCATGGTTGCAGATGAACCAGAAAAAGCCAGGCTTGCAATTGAAGCGGTAATTAACAGGGCAAAAGAAGCCATTGAGGGAATCCCTGAAGAAACCCGAAAAGCTCTTCCTGACGGAAACACTGCTTATATGCGCCCCCTCCCGGGTGCAGCAAGGATGTACCCAGAAACCGATGTTCCCCAGATAGAAATCTCACAGAAATACTTTGATTCTATAGAGACTCCGGAGCTACTTACGGAAAGGGCAAAGCGGTTTGCTGCCCAGAGCGGCCTGAATAAAGAGCTTGCTGAAAAGATAGCTTATTCGAAGTATCTTCCTCTTTTCGAGACTTTGCTGGAAACCTACAGTAAGGATGCAAACATTAACTCAACCCTTATTGCGAGAACCCTTGTAGGAATCGTACCTGAGATAAGGAGAAACGGGGTTGAAACGGACAAACTTACAGACGAACACTTCAGAGGACTTTTTGCAGCCATATCAAATCAGGAAATTGCAAAAGAAGCTATCCAGGATCTTTTAACTGCTCTTGCAAAAGAGCCTGAATTGACAGTTCAACAGGCAATTTCCAAGCTCGGACTGAGTGCTTTCGATCCTGAAGAAGTTGAAAACTTCATTAAAAAGATGGTCAGGGAAAAAGGAGATTTCATCAAAGATAAAGGGCCTGCTGCCCTCGGTCCTCTCATGGGTATTGTCATGAAAGAGTATAGAGGAACAGTTGACGGAAAAATCCTGAGCCATATGCTGAAAAAAGAGATAGATAACTTTATCAATCAGGGGTAATCCCTGATTTTTTTGTAGTTTTCTTTTCTATTTGTTACGTTTCCTGTAAATTCTTTTCATTCTATAACTTTTCCAGTTATTTTTTTAATCTCTACTTTCTTAATCTCTACTTTCTTAATCTCTACTATTTCACTTAATTTCCTTTCCTTTTCCTTTAATCCCTGGTTCTTTCTACTTCTTGATTCAAGTTTTTCAGTTAATTTTTTCTTGTTTTTTCGTTCCTACTTTTTCTATTTTAATTTTTTCTCACTTCTTCTAATTTTTTTCAAGACAAGGAAATTCTCTTTGCTGAAAGGCAATAAAACAGTTATAAAAACCTGGCAGCTTATAGAAAAAGCTATTTTCGTAAGTTAACTTTTTATATTAACTGAAAGATCTTCTTACTTATCACATAAAAATTCAGTTGACAAGTATGCTCTAACGGTACTTCAAAACCATACAATATCAGAAGACTTAATTCCTGTCTTCCGGGGTTGAGCTTGCAAAAGGGGGATATGAGTATGATACTATACCTTAGCTCGGCATATTTCAGTTTCTCTTAGAAATACTAAAAACGCAACTGAACTACAAAGTCTCTTACTATAGCAGAGGAGCCGAAAGTTCCCAGTTAGAGTTCCCGGTTACACTATGTAACCATAACCTTATTAATATAATCTTACGGAGAAAACCCCCATGAAAGTATTGCTTGTAGACGACGATCCGGTATTTCTGGAGCTATCAAAGACATTCTTAGAAGTGTTCCACGACATAAACTCCGATACAGTGGAATCTGCAGGACAGGCTCTCGAGAAGTTAGACGAACTTTCTTATGACGTTGTGGTCTCGGATTATGACATGCCTTACATGGATGGCATTTCATTTTTGAGAACTATCCGTGATAAGAGAATCGATATCCCTTTTATCCTGTTTACGGGATTAGGTAAAGAAGAAGTCATGAGCCGGGCAATTGAAAACGGTGTGGATTCTTTTGTTCAAAAAAGAGGAGATCCTAAAGCCCAGTACTCCGAGCTTTCACAGCAGATCTCTCGGATCGTTAATAATAAATCAGGTTATTGAGATTACAAACTAGACAAGTTAATAACTTAAATCAGTCACCTTTAATATCACTCTCTTAATTAACAATTTTTTAATTATTTTCACATATAATCAAATTTTATTTTTAATTTCTTGTATTATTAATATAAATTTTTAATATAAGTAACAGTAGAAAAGCCTGAAATTATTTACGTCCAGCCAAAACTGTTTTCTGGATATCTTTATGTGGTATTATACACATTGTTCTTAGAGGGGTCTTTGTGGTTCAGGAGTATAAGTTACTGATAGGTGGGGAGTCGAGAGACTCGTCAACCGGAAAAACTTTTGATGATATCAATCCGGCTACTCTTGAAAATCTTGCCACGGTACAGGTAGCAGGAGCCGAGGATGTGGACAGGGCAGTTGAGGCTGCAGAGAAAGGGTTCAGAGTCTGGAGCGACATTCCGGCTCCGAGAAGGGCTGATGTCCTCTTCAGGGCGGCTCGCATTCTGCAGGAGAGAAAAGAAGAGCTTGCCGTACTCATGACTGAAGAGATGGGGAAAGTTCTGCCTGAGGCCAGAGGAGATGTACAGGAAGCAATAGATATTACAACTTATGCCGCAGGGGAAGGCAGAAGGATGTTTGGGGAGACCACAACTTCCGAACTCAAAGATAAGTTCTGTATGACCGTACTCAGGCCAATAGGGGTTGTTGGCATGATAACACCCTGGAACTTTCCTATTGCAATTCCCAGCTGGAAGATAATGCCAGCTCTTATAGCAGGGAATGCGATCGTGTTCAAGCCTGCAAGTGACACCCCCATGCTTGCGATAAAACTCGTGGAAATCCTTATGGAAGCAGGCCTGCCTCCCGGAGTTGTAAGTATTGTGCCCGGACCTGGAGGAAGCGTTGGAAAATCCATAGTCCAGCATCCCCGAATAAGAGCAATTTCCTTTACAGGAAGCCTTGATACCGGGAAATGGATCATGGAAGAGTGCGCAAAAACCATGAAAAGGGTCTCTCTGGAACTGGGAGGTAAAAATCCGGTAATTGTTATGGACGATGCCGACCTTGAGCTTGCTCTTGAAGGTGTACTGTGGGGAGCTTTCGGGACAACAGGCCAGCGCTGCACAGCTACTAGCAGGCTTATTCTTCACGAAAAAGTAAAGGACGAATTCATAGCAAGGCTGCTTGCAAAAACAAAATCTCTACGGATAGGGAACGGGCTTCTTCCTGAAACGGATGTAGGGCCTGTCATCAATAAATCCCAGCTTGAAAAAATAGAAAAGTATGTCAGGATAGGGAAAGAAGAAGGTGCAACTCTCCTGCTCGGAGGAAGCAGGGTAGATCCCGGGCTTCCTGGTTATTTTTTCGAACCTACCATCTTCACGGATGTCATGCCTGAGATGAAAATTGCACAGGAAGAAATCTTCGGTCCTGTGCTCAGCATAATTACGGTTTCGGGGCTTGATGAAGCAATAGAGGTTGCCAACAATACAAAATACGGGCTCTCATCGGCAATTTATACTGAAAATGTTGGAACTGCTTTCAGGGCAGTTGAAAAATTAGAAGCAGGAGTCACATATGTCAATGCCCCTACAATAGGTGCAGAAGTCCATCTTCCTTTCGGGGGCATAAAAGGGACCGGAAACGGTTTCAGGGAAGCTGGAACAGAGGCAATTAAAGAATTCACCGAAGTAAAAGCCGTGTATATAGATTATAGCGGCAGGCTGCAAAGAGCCCAGATAGATACGGTATAAAGTTTGGGAAGAGGGAAGGCATTCTGGATTATAGTGAACCGATAAAATTTGAAAAACGGGATAACTATGACAAAACGGGAAGAAAAGAGGACACAATGAGGAAACTGGAAACAGAAATTGACTTTTTCGAACAGGAAGTAGGGCTGCTTGATGTTGTTGGCCCAAAAGCCAGGGAGATAATTGGCCAGGACTGCAATATGGTATCTTCATGCGTATCCCGCCCCTATCCTCTGGTTGTTGACAGAGCAAAAGGCTCAGTAGTCAAGGACATAGACGGAAAAGAGTACATCGATTTCGTTGCAGGGATTGCTGTTATGAATGCAGGCTATTCAAACCCTGAGGTTAAAGCCGCTATCTCTGCCCAGCTGGATAAAATGGTCCACTGCGGATACGGGGACTTTTTCGCCGAACCCCCTCTGAAACTTGCAAAAAAACTCCGGGAACTTTCGGGCTATTCAAAAGTTTTTTACTGCAACAGCGGGACCGAAGCTGTGGAAGCTGCAATGAAACTTGCTTCATGGAAGACAAAGCGCCAGAACTTTATTGCTTTCTATAACGCTTTTCACGGCCGGACCCTTGGCGCTCTTTCTCTGACATGTTCCAAAATCCGGCAAAAGGAGCATTTCCCTGTCATCCGTACAGTGCATACTGACTATGCCTACTGTTATCGCTGTCCCATGAAACTTGAATATCCCTCCTGCGGGGTCGAATGTGCAAAGCAGATAGAAAACCTGATTTTCAGGAGAGAATTAAGTCCGGAAGATACTGCTGCAGTCTTTATTGAACCGATCCAGGGAGAAGGAGGCTATATAGTCCCGCCTCCGGAGTTCCATAAAGAGGTAAGGAAAATTTGCACGGATAATGACGTCCTCCTTGCAGCCGATGAAGTCCAGACAGGCTGTTTCCGGACAGGCCCCTTCCTTGCCATGGAAAATTTTGAGGTAAGGGCTGACATTACCTGCCTTGCAAAAGCCCTTGGCGCAGGCCTCCCTATTGGTGCAATGCTTGCAGACAGCGCCCTTATGGACTGGCCTCCCGGAGTTCACTCAAACACCTTCGGAGGAAATCTCCTTTCATCAGCTGCAGCCCTTGCTTCCCTTGAATTCCTTGAAAAGGAAAATATGGAAAACCATGTCAGGGAGATGGGAGCTCATATCCGGCAGCGTCTCAGGGAGCTTCAGGAAAATTTCCCCTGCATAGGAGATGTCCGCGGTATTGGCCTCATGACAGGTGCGGAAATCGTGAAATCGG
Source organism: Methanosarcina horonobensis HB-1 = JCM 15518 (assembly GCF_000970285.1). Classification (NCBI taxonomy): domain Archaea; kingdom Methanobacteriati; phylum Methanobacteriota; class Methanomicrobia; order Methanosarcinales; family Methanosarcinaceae; genus Methanosarcina; species Methanosarcina horonobensis. The sequence continues at coordinate 1,871,350 of NZ_CP009516.1, forward strand.
ATAAATCCATAGATCCTGCCCGAAGGGACAGGATAATCAGGGAAGCCTTTAAAGAAGGAATCCTGCTCCTCCCCTGCGGAGACTCCGTAATCCGCTTCTCTCCGCCCCTCGTTATGACCGATGAAGAAGCCGATCTCGGGCTCGATAAATTCGAAAAAGCATTGAAAAGGGCGGCAAGATAAAGACGGTGAAACAAGGGCGGTAAGGTAAAAAAAGAAAAAGCTTAAGATTTTTCGAAAAAATCCCGTAACTCCCTTGAAGAAAGCCCGATAAGCCAGTCAGAGAGAAAAAAATGATAAACTCATAGATAGGTTATGGAGGGAGTCTTACAATATCCAAAAAGCCTCTCTCCCCACTTAACAGCCATCGGGTCAGAACTGAACAAACCTGTACTGATGTCGTACTCAATGCCACTTTTTTTGTGCAGGCTCAAAGCTAGGCGTTTATCCGTAACAATGAGCCCAACTTTAATATCTTCGTTCATAAGCATTAATTTAAAATTCTTATAATTTTTCAGTGCGGCTAGTTTTTCTATGTAAGGTGATTGCTTCAATTTTTCTGCAATATGAATGGAAACTATAAGCTCAACAGTGATTCCTTCTTTCACCCTTTCAGAGATAGAATCAGCATATCCTTCGGTTACCACGGACGATATACCGTATATATGATCTGCTTCTTTAATCATTTTTAACTGGTTATTGTAGACATTAAGGACTTTAACACCTCTATCTTTGAGGATTTCAGACTCATAAGACATCCGATTTCTTTTAGCAAGGGATCGGGAATTCTCTCAATATAATGCGTAGACCAGAAATATCTGAATTTATTGATTGTACCGATTGTTACAAAAGAGTCGGCTATTCCTGAAGCCACAATTTTTCCTGCTGGTGTCAGGAAATACTCACGTCCTTTTGTTTCTATCAGACGATCTGCTTCGAGTCTCCTGAGCTTCGGAATTATTGCCTGAGACGTGCTTCCGGTATTTTCACGCAGCTGGGAAAGTTTTCTGCTGTCCCCATTTAAGATAGAAGTATCTCTGTTAGAAGTCTTGACCTGTATATTGCCTGAACATCATCTTCCATTTCTTTATATAATTCGAAATGATTCATTCCTGTTGCCGCATCTACGGATTTTTTTCTTACTTTCTTATTAAATTGTTTTAACACAGAGCCTATCCCAAAAGTAATATTATGCTGAAATTATAAATATAGTTATATGTCATTCCATGAAATCGATGACGTTCTATGGGAATCAATAGAGCCTTATCTTCCTCCTCAGAAACCACATACAGGAAGACCACGTGCAAATATGAGGAAGTTAATGAATGGTATTTTGTACGTTGTTATGACAGGTTGTACATGGAAAGATGTTCCTCGCCGCTATGGTTCTAAATCAACCGTTCATAGATTCCACCTCTACCTCTGTGAACATGGAATTTATCAGGAAATCTTTAATGAACTTTTAAACAAAGGTTATGATTTGAAGAAAATAGATCTCTCTCATTGTTTTACTGATACAAAGGATATTCCGACTAAAAAAGGGGGAATATCGGCTACGACGGTCATAAAAAAGTAAAAGGAATAAAATTAAGCGTTTTAGTAGACTTACAGGGTCTACCTCTCTCTATAATTGTTGTTCCCGCAAATGAGAATGATTCAACACTTTATATACCTACACTTAAAAATTTCAAGATAAAAAGACCTGTAGGAAGGCCTGTTAACAGGCCTTCAAAAGTAACAGCTGATGGAATGTATGATACAGCTAAAATTAGAAAATATAACAGAAAAAGAGGAATAAAGTCCAATATACCAGTAAATAAAAGAAATAGGAAGAAAAAGAAGATAGGAAGACCAATAAAGGTAGATCAGAAAGAATACAAAATGAAAAGTATAGTAGAAAGGTTCTTTAGCTGGATAGAGTCATGTAAGAAAGTATTTCCAAGATATGAAATAAAAGAGGAATCATATCTAGGAGTCGTAATGGTAGCAGCAGTAATTAGATTAAATGAAGTTTTGGGATAGGCTCAGGGACAAATAAGAAAATCGATCCGAGAGAGCTAGCAGCACCTCCTTGCATGATATCATTTTCGTCAGCTATTAATCTGATTATATCTTTCCAGAATTTGTTCTTGTCAGGAATTTGTGAGAAGATTGAAATTATTGTATATGCAGCACCCCATCTGACACTAACGTCTTTGTCTGTAACAAGTCTATGAAGATCTTCTAAAGCTTTATTTTTATCTGGAATACTCGGAAAGCACGAGCTAATGAAAACAGTTGAGCTCCACCTGACATCGGGATCGATATCAAAAGTTAAACTATGAACTTCATCCCAGGCTTTTTCCTTGTCCGAAATCAAGTGAAAAGTATTGATTAGATGTTTCAACGATTCTATACGTTCTTCAGGATCGCCACTAAACATTTTACTATGGATGTCCTCCTGATTAACCAACAATTTACACCAGAAGTTCCTAAACTCTAAAACTTAAAAAACTTGCTATATTTTTTCTTCATTTCCGTTCTTTTTAAGTTAAGTAGTGAGTTTATTAGAATTTTTAAATTTATCACTTCAATTTTCATGCATTCGTTATGGAAAGGCCGGTCTCCTTCGTCGACCGGTGAGAGTCCAGGGTATAAAATGTGGGAATCTTAAAAACGTTATCTTATTATAAGAAAAATCAGAAAGGCTTGCTTCCAAGCAAACAATAACAAAATAGAAAAAAACGGTTTAGAATATTAAATTGAAAAAGAGTAGTCTATTCCTCTAAAAGGAACAGACAAAACTCACAATTTTATTTTTCCATTACTTTCCTGTACATCCTCGCCTGGAACCCATGATACTTCGCAAACCCTTCTGCATCCTTCTGATCAATAGTCTGGCTGTCAAACGAAACGAGATCCTCAGAATAAAGTGCATTTGGCGAGCTGCGGGCAAGGATAGTAAGTGCGCCTTTGTAGAGCTTCACTTTCACTGTACCTGTAACCCTTTCCTGGGACTTGTCGATAAAGGCGTTGAGGTCGGCAAACAGGGGGTCGTCCACAAGGCCTGCGTATGCCATTTCGGACCACTGCTCTTCAACGATCTTCTTGAACTTCAGTTCCCCGCGGGTCAGGACGAGTTTCTCGAGGTCGGCGTGGGCTGCGAGGAGTACGGTTGCAGCCGGGTGCTCGTAGTTCTCACGGGCTTTTAAGCCGAGCACGCGGTCTTCGATCATATCTGTCCTGCCGACGCCGTTCTCGCCTGCAATTTCGTTCATCTTCTTGACAAGGGCATAGCCGCCGAGCTTTTCGCCGTCAATGGCTACAGGGACTCCGGCTTCAAAGGCGATGTCAATGATCCTGGGCTCGTTCGGGGCTTCTTCCGGGGACTTTGTCCACTCGTAGATCTCTTCCGGCGGGACAAAAGAGGGGTCTTCAAGCCTTCCGCCTTCGATGCTGCGGCTCCAGATGTTTTCGTCAACGCTCCAGGGCTTGGACTTTGTAGCTTCGACAGGGATTCCGTGCTCTTTTGCGTAATTGATTTCCCATTCGCGGGTCAGGTTCATCTCACGCATAGGGGCGATAACGTCCATATCGGTCTGGCGAAAAACGGCTTCGAAACGGAGCTGGTCGTTGCCTTTCCCGGTACAGCCGTGGGCAAGGGCTACTGCGCCTTCTTTTTTGGCGGCTTCGACTACTTTTTTAGCGATCAGGGGGCGAGCTACGGATGTGCCCATGACGTAGCCTTCGTAGTTACCGTTGGCTTTTATCAGGGGGAAGATGTAGTCTTTTACGAACTCTTCCTTTGCATCGATCGTGTAGTGTTTGTTGCTGATCTTCTGGGCTTTTGCATCAGCTTTCTTAATCTCTTCTTCGGGCTGGCCGACGTCCACCGAGATTGTAATTACTTCGTCGTAGCCGTACTTTTCCTTGAGGATGGGGATGCACACTGAGGTGTCAAGCCCGCCGGAATATGCAAGTGCAACTTTCTTTACCATGCTTTTACTACCCCTTGTAACGGATTTATTAGTCAAATGAGAGTGATACATGAAATAAATATCTATAAAGTAAATAGAAAGCACAATCTGAAGTAAGTATTTTTGAAGTAAGTATTTTTGAAGTAAGTATTGTTTGAGGTAAGTATTATTTGAAGTGAGCATTTTTGAAGTAAGTATTTAAGGATAGCAGAGAAGCCATCCTTTTGAGTTCAGGAATTCCGGGCAAAATGCGGTTAGAGTTTTTGCTCAGATTCCTGCTCAGAGCTTTTGCCCGGAGTTTTCCGGTTCAGATAGGTTTCTGGTTCAGATTTTAGCTTGGAATTCGGGTTCAGAGTTATGGTTCAAAATTGGTTCAAAACTCTGATTCGGGTTCCTGTCAGGAATTCAGGTTTAGAGTTTCTCTAAAACTCAGTCCTGTTTTGAGTTTACTTCGGAATACTCACTTTTACCTGTCTTTACCAGATCGATCTTGCTTTCCTGCTCCATCTCTTTGTGGTACTCGTTGATGGATTTGATTGTAAGGTCCTGTCCTTTCTTCATGGTCTCAATAGCATCAGCCGCTGCAACTGCTGCCTGGATCGTGGTGATGTAGGGGACCTTGAAGTCGACAGCTGCACGCCTTATCCTGTAGCCGTCCCTGCGTGACATCTTGCTTGTGGGAGTGTTAATAATGAGGTCGACTTCGTCCCTGCGCATCATATCGATAACGTTCGGGCTTCCGTCGTGCACCTTCTTAACCGTGTCCATGAAGATACCGTGCTGTGCAAGGTAGTTCACGGTTCCCTTTGTACCCATGAGTTCAAGGCCTGCTGCCTGCAATTTCCTGGCGGCTTCCACAAGTTCGGGCTTGTCAACATTCCTGATTGACAGGAAGACCTTGCCTGTAAGGGGCAGGAGGTTGTCAGCTGCAAGTTCTGCCTTATAGTATGCCCTTCCGAAGTCGTAATCAACACCCATGACCTCTCCCGTACTCTTCATTTCGGGTCCGAGGACAGGGTCTGCTCCGGGAAGCTTGTCAAAGGGCAGGAGGACTTCTTTGATCGAAACATGTTTTGGCTTTGGCTCGTCCGTATAGCCAAGCTCCTTTAAGCTGTGCCCTGCAATCACTTTGGCTGCGATCTTTGCAAGAGGGAGGCCGACAGCTTTTGAGACGAAAGGAATTGTCCTGCTTGAACGCGGGTTTGCTTCGAGCACAAAGACCTTTCCGCCTTTTTCTGCCATCTGGATGTTAATCAGCCCTTTGACCCTCAGGCCGAGTGCAATCTTACGGGTATAGTCCCTTACCTGGTCAAGAACTTCAGGGGAGAGCGACTGAGGCGGAATTACACAGGCTGAGTCTCCTGAGTGGACGCCGGCTTCTTCAATGTGCTCCATGATTGCACCGATAAGCACATCTTTCCGGTCGCAGACCGCATCCACATCGATTTCGCAGGCTCCTTCAAGGAAGTCGTCAATAAGGATTGGGTGTTCGGGAGAAACCCTTACTGCCTCTTTCATGTAGCGTTCGAGGTCAATTTCATCATAAACAATTTCCATTGCCCTGCCGCCGAGTACATAGGAAGGGCGCACAAGTACAGGGAACCCGATTCTCTGTGCAACCTCAATTGCTTCCTGCTGTGAAGTTGCATACCCTCCTTCAGGCTGGGGGACGCCGAGTTTCTGCATAAGGAGGTAGAACTTTTCCCTATCTTCTGCAAGATCCATGTCTTCGGGATCAGTGCCCATAATCACGGTATCAAGGTCTGTCCTGCGCTTTAACTCCTTTTTCAGGGGAAGTGCAAGGTTGACCGAGGTCTGCCCTCCGAACTGCACAAGAACACCATCAGGCCTCTCACGTTCGATTACGTTCATCACGTACTCCATTGTGAGGGGTTCAAAAAAGAGCTTGTCCGATGTGTCAAAGTCAGTTGACACGGTTTCAGGGTTATTGTTAATGATATGTGTCTCTATGCCCTCTTCCCTGAGTGCGGTTACTGCATGGACGGTACAGTAGTCGAACTCAATACCCTGCCCTATCCTGATAGGCCCTGCACCGAGGATGAGGATTTTCTTCCTGTCTGTAGAGTTTGTCTCGCAGGTATCTTCGTAAGTAGAATAGTAATAAGGAGTTGCTGCCTGGAACTCGGCTGCACAGGTGTCCACCATCTTGAAGGTGGCAAGAATTCCTGCTTCGTGCCTGAGGTCACTTATCTGCTCCCTTGTTTTACCGGTCAGTTCTGCAATGCGGCTGTCAGGGAAGCCCATCCTCTTTATTTCACGCAGGAACTCAGGGGTCAGTTCTTCTGTCCTGATGCGCTTTTCCATCTCAACGATCTTCTTTATCTTTGAGATGAAGAAGGGGTTGATGCTTGTGAGTTCGGAAATTTCCTTTACAGACATCCCCCTCTCAAGCGCATGGAAGATAACAAAAAGGCGTTCGCTTGTGGGGGTCTTGAGAAGTGTTTTAATCTCGGGTTCGTCCCAGCGTTTTATCCCTAGCTGGTTATCGATATCGAGAGACTTAAAAGCCTTCAGGAGAGACTCTTCAATTGTCCTGCCTATTGCCATGATTTCTCCCGTGCTTTTCATGGCTGTGGTCAGGGTTTTGTCTGCAGTGGTAAACTTGTCAAAAGGCCACCTGGGGATCTTTGTAATCACGTAGTCAAGAGCTGGTTCAAAAGAGGCAGGTGTGCTCTTGGTAACATTATTTATAATTTCGTCAAGGGTCATCCCGATTGCAATCTTTGCAGTTACGCGGGCTATCGGGTAACCTGTTGCTTTGGATGCAAGGGCTGAAGACCTGGAAACCCTCGGGTTTACCTCAACAATGCGGTAGTCGCCTTCTTTTAAGGCGTACTGGATGTTACACCCACCCTCTATCTTGAGGGCGCGAATGATCTTAATAGAGGCGCTCCTGAGCATCTGGTGCTCTGCGTCTGAAAGGGTCTGAGATGGGGCAACGACTGCCGATTCTCCTGTGTGCACGCCCATAGGGTCTATGTTTTCCATGTTACAGATCACAATGCAGGTGTCATTTGCATCCCTCATGACCTCGTACTCAACCTCTGCCCACCCGAGTACGCTTTCTTCTATGAGTACCTGGTTGATGCGACTGCGCCTGAGCCCGCGTTCCGTGATCTCAAGGAGTTCTTCTTTTGTGCGGGCAATTCCTCCGCCAGCCCCACCAAGGGTGTAAGCCGGACGGATAATAAGGGGGAGGCCGAGTTCTCCAACAACCTCTTCGGCTTCTTTTAAGGAATGGACTGCCCTGCTCAAAGGCACCTTTTCCCCTATCCTGAGCATGGTTTCCTTGAAGAGTTCCCTATCTTCCGTATTTTTGATGGCTTCAACAGGGGTTCCAAGGATCTGGACACCGTATTTTTCAAAAACGCCCATTTCTGCAAGTTCGCTGGTAATGTTAAGACCTGTCTGGCCTCCAATGCCTGCAATTATCCCGTCAGGACGTTCTTTTTCAATGATTTTTTCAATAATCCTTGCATCGAGGGGCTCGATATAGACCGAATCAGCCATTTCTGGGTCGGTCATAATGGTTGCAGGGTTTGAGTTTACAAGCACAACCTGCACACCTTCTTCTTTTAAGGACCTGCATGCCTGGCTTCCTGAGAAGTCAAACTCGGCAGCCTGTCCGATTGTGATCGGTCCCGAACCTATAAGCAAAACCTTTTTTATGTCTTCACGTTTCGGCATCAGAGATCCCCTCCGAGGACCTTTACGACCTTGCCGAAGAACGTTTCCTCGGTATCAAGAGGACCTGCCTGGGCTTCAGGGTGGAACTGCACGCTGAAGATATCAAGGTCTTTGTGGGAAACTCCTTCAACTGTCCTGTCGTTTGCGTTCAGGTACTTCACATAGAGCCCTGTTCCTTCAAGGGAATCCGCATCGACAGCATATCCGTGGTTCTGGGAGCTTATGAAAATCCTGTTTTCAATAAGGTCCTTTACAGGCTGGTTTCCTCCCCTGTGCCCGAATTTAAGTTTGTAAGTCCTTGCTCCCATTGCAAGGGAAATAATCTGGTGCCCAAAGCAGATTCCTGCAACCGGAATCGTGCCTGCAAAAGCCTTTACCGCATTAATTGCATCAATTGCCTTTTCCGGGTCTCCTGGACCGTTTGAGATAAAGAGCATGTCAGGCTCGTAGCCTGCAATTTCTTTTGGTTTTGTGGTTGCAGGGACCAGGGTAAGGTCAATTCCCCTTTTATGCAGGTTGTTTATGATGTTCCTCTTTATGCCGAGGTCAACCACAACTGCATGTTTGGGTTTGTCGCTTCCCTTCCAGGCGCCCTCCGCTCCGGGTATGAAGCGGGGTTCTTTGCAGGTTACGCGTGCAATAAGTTCCTCGTCCGTTACCTGCGGAAAATTCCTTGCCACATCAACGGCTTCTTCCCCGTCGTCACTGCCAGTGATCAGAGCCGCACGCATGGTCCCGCGCTCCCTTGCCCCAATCGTGAGCATACGGGTGTCCACGCCTTCGATTCCTGGTTTTCCTTCATCCTCTAAAAATCTGTGGATAGAACGGGTGGATTTGTAGTGATAGGGTTTTTTGCAGGCTTCCCTGACAACAAGCCCTTCAGCATGGATGTTGTCGGACTGGAACCTCTCTCCGCTGACACCGTAGTTCCCTATCAAAGGGTTAGTAAACATCAAAATCTGGCCCTTATAGGAAGGGTCAGTCAGAGCCTCCTCATATCCTGTGAATTGAGTGGTAAAAACAAGTTCGCCGCAAGCTGTGCCTTCGGCACCAAAACCGGTGCCCTTAATAACTGTTCCGTCTTCTAATCCTAGTACTGCTTTCATCATCTGAACCTGCGAGTAAATGTCATAAGACATGTATAAGTGTTGCGATGACTATCCTGATTCTCAGGGTTTTTGCTATTTTTTCAGTCTTTTAATATATAAATTTATCAATTAAATCATTCCTTCAGGCAGAGCTACTCTTCAAACTGTACAGAAAATGCTATCCCTATAAATCCGGCTCTCAGTTTAATACTGGTTTCAATACATAAACCCGGGTATTTATATGGGTAAAAATTTAAAACTTGAAGTACGGAACATTACCAAAGTATTTGGAAAGAATCACCAGGGAGTTGCAGGAGAAATCCTGATAGACGGACAAAATATCACACACGTGAGTGAGGAAGAGCTGCGAGCACTCGCAGGGTAAAGCTCGGGATGGTGTTCCAGAACTTTGCTCCTCTACCCACAGGACCGTACTCAACAACATGGCATACGGGCTTGAAATCCAGGAAATTCCCGAAGAAAAGCCAAATCTTTACGGCATCCTTACCCGCTTCCAGTGGACCCATGACAACATCCAGGCTGTCATGATGGACATTGAAAACGGCATGACCCCCCAAAGAGGCCACAGCAAAGTGGGTCGAAAACAACCCGGAAAAAGTCAACAATTGATTGCAAAATAAAGTCTTAATTGGTCCAGAAAAGCTGCCAGGAAATTAAGGCAATGAGAAAATGACTGATGTAGATCAGAGGAATTTTTATTTTCCCAAAGACAATCCAGGGATAATAGTTTACGAAGGTGGGATTCCATTCGGACAGGCTGACAACAGGGTTTACCACAAACCATGCGAAGTCCTCAATGATCAACCCGCTGAAATAAGCACTTACGAGTATCCCGAATAGCCTGGAGTCCCAGCCCACAATAGCAAGCGGGAGCATCAGAAGCAGAGGCCACATTATGAAGAAAAGGAAGAAATGATATGCTGTAAGGGATACATTTTTGCAGAAAGTTATCTTCCAGCCGAGTTTACCCCTGTTCCCGGCTTCCCTGCCCTCCACATACGCTTCCCAGAACGCATTTGCGATCATTGCAGCCCATATGACTGCAAAAACAAGATAAACGTTCACAAACAGAAATATTTAGTTCATTATATTTAATTCGTCCTCCCATAGAGAAAAATAAATTGTTGAGAAGAAAGGACCGCGATGCCCGAAAAACAAATTGAAAAAAGGTTTTCGGGAGTAACTGGAGAAGGTAATTATTTGTCATGGCGGTAAAACTGATTTATCATAAGTGTAGTAAAAGTAGTAGCCGGCAAAAATAAAGCAAAAGCACTAAGGGATCATTTTCATGGAAAAACCTAATTTCAGGACAGAACTACTCAAAACCCTCGAAGGCAAAACCCCTGCTCGGATACCTGCTGGCACTTTCACAACCGCACCCGTACTCGAGCTTATGGACTTGAGCGGGGCAGCAAGACCCGAAGCTGACAGCCAGCCTGAGAAAATGGCAGTACTGGCGTTTTCTCAGTACGTCAATGCTTCTTTTGAAACCCTCAGGTATCCTTTTGATATGGTAGTGCTCGCAGAAGCCCTTGGTTGTACTGTCGATCCAGGCACGAAGGTGAAACTCCCTGCTGTGCTTAGGGGTTCCATTGAAATCTCCCCCTCAGTCCCGGAACTGCCTGAAGACTTCCTTGAGAGGGGCAGGATACCCGCTGTCCTGCAAGCTACGGAAATCCTCCGGGAAAAAGCCGGCTCGCACCTCCCACTCATTGCAGGGATGGAAGGTCCTGCAGACCTTGCAGCCTCCCTTTGCGGAATCACCCGTTTCCTGAAATGGACAATCAAAAGACCGCATATCGTAAGCAGACTTATTGACCTCTGCACCGATGCCTGCATAATGTATGCCAGGGAGT